>JAISCS010000156.1 GCA_031265365.1 Verrucomicrobiales bacterium | reverse complement strand
TTAAAGGCTGGCGCGGCATTGCCACTCGCTATGCCAAACGTACTTCCTCCTATTTGGCTGCCGTCCAAATCCGTTGCATCTTCCTCTGGACGCAAATCTTGTGACTACACTATCTAGTCAAGCCTTTTCAAGGCTGTCCGGCGTGACGCTGACGCTGGCCGCGCAGCACGGCCAGTTCGCCAAGGTCGCCGACGACGGGCAGCGGGCGCGGAGCGGTGTGTTTGCGGCGTCCGGTGCGTTGTCGATAACGCGCGAGTTGCGCGGTGACGAAGGCCTGGCTGCCCAGCACCGCGCCGTCGGTGAAGTAACGGAGCCGGCAGCGCAGCCATTCCGCCGTTGATAGCGCGCCTTGCGCCGCGCGGACTTTTTCGATTTGCGTCGCTGACAATGACGCCGCGCCGCGCTTGTTTTTGCCGCCGTGGAGCATTTGGCGGTATGAATTATGCGCCGTTCGCCAGTCCGTGTGTTCCAGTGCCGCTGACAGTGACGCGCGCAGTTTTTTGCCGCCCGCGACCGCCTCGGCATAGCCGCAGAAGCGATAGTCCTTCGGGTCGGCGGCCAGCCCGGCACGCACCGGATTGAGGTCAATGTACGCCGCCATCGCGCGCAACGCCGGGCCGTTCTCGACCAGCACGCTTTTGAAGCGCTCCGACCACAGCGTGCCGAAACGCCCGTGCGTTTGGTTAAACCAAACGGAGAAACGTTGCTTGAGCAATTTCATGAACTGGGAGACATCGCCCATTAGCGCCAGTTGTTGCTTGCGCCAGACGTGCATATCATCATCGTCAGCGGCGAGTTTTTTCTCCAGCACATCAAGTCTGGCGACTTGGAATTTGGTGGGCTGGGGGTAGAGGAGTTTGTAGCGGCGCAGCAATTCCGCGTCGTTGACCGTAGTGGCGCGCGGCACCAGCACAAGGATGTGGAAGTGATTGGACAAAATGGCGTAGGTGATGATTTGCACCCCGCAATACTCCGCGACCTGCCACATTTGCCGGCGAAACATCTCCCGCGCCGTCTCGTCAAACAACCGTTCCCCGTTGACCGTCCGCGAAATGCAATGATACACCGCCGTCCCTTCGTCGGATGGAATCTTAATGCGTGCCGTTCTCATAATGCACCGTCAGCGTAACTTAAATCCCGTTGTTGTCAACATAATTTTGACCTGTCCCTTATTTTCTGATACCATATTTTCTAACAGCCACCGTCAGCAACGCCAAGAATCACTTGCTCGATGTATCCGCTTTGGATTCAAAAATGGACAGTAATTTGTCCACTTCTTGTTTGGGGATGCTTTGGCCATAGCGGCCGCGAATAATTATCAGACTGCCATCCTGCAAACGCAGATTTTTCTCAAAAACTTCCCCGTGCGCGAATGAATCTTCACGATTGCTCGGCAAAGTCGGTCGAGGGGAATCATCGGCATAGGGGCCGTAAAATTTTATCACTAATCCGGCGCCGCCCGGCATGAGGTTCATTTTGTCGCGAGTGCTCATGCCGCCGGAATCGCTCAGGTGATAAGCGACGACGCCTAATCCCACGTTGGCATATAACGTCGGGATGGCCGCAAAATTCCGCATGGAAATTTCGCGGTGCTCGACTAGCAACAAGGCCACCCTGCCCACCAAGGCACGCAAGGCCGGATGCTCCAAATCCTCGGCGGCTGGATTTTTGAGAACTTGCGCCAGCTCTTGTTGGGAAAAGTTGGGGCCAGCCTTGCCCACGATCATTGCGAGTTTGACCGGTGAAATTTTGTGCCATAACCAAAATTCACCTTGCGCGGGAGCGGCTGCCTGTATTGCCCGCGGGTCGGCGACAAAGCCGTTGAAACGAAAAACCAAGCCGTCATCATTCGGCACCATTTCCCAAATATAATTCTTGCCCATGTCTGCCGCCATGCCCGCCGCGTGGGGCACCAAATCCAGCTTGGCGTTCACGTACAAAACGGGTCTCGCGCCCTGCCTGATGGATACGCCATGATTCCGCGCCAATTGTAACAACAAGCCGCCGACTAATTTATGGAACTCTTGCTGGTCAGCATCAGCGTTGATTTCTTCCGCGCGAATGTTCGTCACCATCAGCGCCGTGACGACGCTCCAAAAAATTCCCAAATACTTCAGTCTGCGTTTCATTTGTTTTTATTTCTTTCCTCGCTGGTCAACAGCTTGGTGTCGAGACCATTGCGGATGACTTTTTCGACGCTGATGAGGAGGAAAAGCATGGCGGACATGCCGACAATCCAGTCGCCATGCCGTTGGTAGAGCGTCTCACGGGACAGCGGGATGGGTAACTCGCCGAACATCACGCCGGTGGTGAAGGTGTGACCGGCAGCGTCGCGCAAAACTTTTCGCACGACACCGCGCTCACTGATTTCGACGGTGACGCCGCTGTTGGTGACGCGCAGCAGCGGGAGACGGTTTTCCACGGCGCGGAAAATCGCGTTGTGCAAATGCTGCGCGGAGGCGGCGCTGTCCTTGAACCAGCCGTCGTTGGTCAGATTGATAAACAGGTTAGGGTTATGGCGCGCGGCTTTGCGCGCTTGTCGCGCTAGGGTGTCCTCGAAGCAAATCAACGGGGCGATTTTCAGGCGCGGCGCGGTGAGCGTCAGCGGCACGGCGTCGGTGCCGGCGGAGAAATCTATGCCGACGGGCGTCAGTTTCAAAATCCACGGGAAGATTTTTTTCAGCGGCGTGTATTCGCCGAACGGGACGAGGTGGTTTTTGAAATACATGTCCGGCGACGACTGGCCTGCGTTGTACAACAACGCGCTGTTATAAATGTCGCTGACCGTGTGCCAATTGGAGCCTAACAGCCACGCGACAGGGCGTTGCTCCGTCAGCGCGCGCAACACCGTCGGAAATCCAGGATTGGCGTACAAGGCCCCGCCCACCGGTGTCTCCGGCCAAATGACGAGGTCAACGTCAGCGGGCGCCGGCGACAGGCCGCTGACACTGAGCACGTGCATCTTCGCCAGCGCCTCGCTGACGGTGGCGCCGGGTGCCCACGGGTCGTTAGGGAAATTCGGCTGCACGGCGAGATAGCGCAGGGTGTTGACATACTCCGGTTTCTTGAACAATCCACGCACGCCCAGCGCGAAGGTGACGCCGATGATGGCCAGCGACAGCGTGAACTCCCACCGCGCGCGCGCCATTTGCCTGAGCCGGATTTCTTTCCACAGGCGCAAGGTGAGCAGCGTCAGCGCCAGATTGCCGAGCGTCACTAACCAAGAAATAAGCAGTACGCCGCCGAACTCCGCCGATTGAATCAAGCCAATGACACCGTGTTGCGTGACGCCGAGTTGGTTCCACGGAAAACCGGTGAACAGCGTGCCGCGCAGCCATTCCAACAGCACCCACGCCGACGCGCCGCCGATGATGAGCGAAAAATTGCGCGCGGAATTGGTCATGACCGTCAGCGTCGCCGTCAGCCACCACCAGAGCCACGTCCACACGGCGAAGTACAGGCCGAGGTACAGCGTCAGCGCCGCCCAGCCGAGGACGCTGGCGTTGGTGAGCCAGAACAAGCTCGTGGCGAAATGCGTCACACCGAACACGTAGCCCGCCGCCAATGACCCGCGCCATGAGCGGCAGCGGAGCATCACCGTCAACGCCAGCGGTACCAAGAAAATCCAGCCCGCCCACGCTTGGTCGAATGGCGCGAAGCCCAGCGTCAGCAACAATCCCGATGCCGCGCCGCTGAGGATGGTCAAGAATGTTCGCATAAGAGAATCCGCGGATATACGCGGATTAGCGCGGATAAAAAACCAACTAAAAAATCTGTGTCAATCTGCGTCATCTGCGGATTAATTAGTCTTCACATACCCCACCACCGCGCCGATGGCCACGACATCGCCCTCGCCGGCCGTCCACGAATCCAGCGTGCCCGCTGACGGTGACTCCACATCCACCACCGCCTTGTCGGTTTCCACTTGGTAAATTTGCTCGTCTTTTTGAATAACTTCGCCGGGCTGTTTGAAAAATTTCAGAAGGCGCGCCTCCTCCAAACCCTCGCCGAGCGCGGGGATTTTAATGGGCGTCAGGTTTGCTTGGTCACTCATGTTGTTGCTCCTTGTTCACGGTCAGCGAGGTCATCGCCTGTTTGATTTGTTCCACGGAAGGCAAACTGGTTTTTTCGCACAACGGATGAAAACCGATGTGGATGTCCTCGCGGGAAATAAGCACTGGCGCGGCTTTCAGGCGCGGCCACAGGCCGGCGTCAGCGGCCAGTTCGCTGACAATCATCTGGCCGACGCTGCAACTGCGGTTGTCCTCCTGCACTACCAACAGCCGCCCGGTCTTCGCCAGCGACGCGCTGATGGTGACGCGGTCCCACGGTTGGATGGTCCGCAGGTCAATAATCTCCACCGACACGCTGCCAGCCAGCCCGGCGGCGGCTTGCCAAACTTTTTCCATGCAGTTGCCCCACGCGACGACGGTCAAGTCACTGCCGCTGACGGTGACCTTGGCTTGGCCGAGCGGGATTGAGAAAACCTCGGCGGGCGCGGGGCGGCGGGCGCGCAGCAAATGTTTCGGCAGCAAAAAGAGCACCGGGTCGTCGGCGCGCATCGCCGTGTGCATCAGCCCCGCCGCGTCCTCCGGCGTGGACGGCACCACCACGCGCAGCCCCGGCACATGCGCGAACGCGCCTTCGTTCGACTGGCTGTGCCACGGGCCGCCGGCGGGCAGGTACGCGCCGCACGGGGCATAAATCACCGCCGGCGCGCGCCACTCGCCGCGCGTACGCCAACGCAGGGTGGTGAGGTTGTTGACGAGTTGGTTCCACGCGGTGCCGATGAAATCCACGAATTGAATTTCAAAAACCGGCTTGTACCCGTACGACGCGAGGCCGCAAGCGACGCCGATGATGGTTTGCTCGGCGAGCGGGGAGTTGAACACGCGCGCGGGGAATTTTGTCGACAAACCTTGGGTTAGTTTGAACACGCCGCCGAGCGGGTCGCAAATGTCCTCGCCAAAAAACACGTAGCGGTCACTGTCAGCGAGGCCGGCGTGGAAGACTTGGTTAACCGCGTCGAGCATCCGCCACGACTGACCGTCAGCGGCGGGGATTTTTTCCGCGCGGAAATTGGCGTTCAATGCGCCGGTGAGGTGCGTGAAAGTTTCCTCCGGCGCGGGGTCGGCGTCAGCGGCGGCGCGGGCGTATTCTTGGTCAACGTATTCGGCCAACTCGGCCTGCCGCGCCGACCATGCCGCGGCGTCAAGCTCACCGTCAGCGATGAGCCGGCTGGTGAACACCATCAGCGGGTCGCGCTCCGCCATTGTTTGCAAGTCGGCGGCAGGGCGGTAGAGGCGGTGGTCGTCGCTGCTGGAGTGGCTGCTGAGGCGGTCGAGTTCGCCCCACAAAATCACCGGCCCGCCGCCGTCGCGCGCGCGCGCCAACGCTGACGCTGACACGCGCCGCACCTCACCGACCTCGCGGGCGTTGAATTTCACGAGATACTTGTCGCTGAACAAACCCTTGCGGAGCGGGTTAGTGTCGAAGGTCGGCGTGCTGATGCCGTAGCCGTTGTCCTCGACGAGGAAGAGCGCGGGCAGATTTTTTTCCACGGCGAACGCGACCGCCTCGAAGAACTCGCCCTGCCGCATCCCCGCGTCGCCGACGCTGGCGATGACGGCGTTGGGCTTGCCGTCGAGTTGCATACCCCACGCCACGCCGCACGCGGGCAGGAGATTGCTGCCGGTGGGCGAGGCCATGCTCCAGATGTTCCGCTGACGGTCACTGAAATGGCCTGGCAACTGCCGCCCGCCGCTGCTGGAGTCGCGTTTGCCGAAAAATATCCGCGCCAACTCGCGCACGCTGACGCCACGCGCCAGCATCAACGCGCGGTCGCGATAATGCGGGAAGATGAAGTCATCCGTCAGCAACAACGGCGCGATGGCGGCGAGCGCCTCATGCCCGCCGCTGGTGATGTGAAACCAGCCCTTGCCCTGCCGCAGCAAAATACCCTCGCGGCGGTCAGTCTCGCGGCTGAGGAACATCAGTTCCAGCAGTCCGCGGTTGGTGGTTGGCATCGGCTCGGTCATAGTTTGACAAGGCCATTATATTAACGGCGCGGGGGGCGAGAGTTCAATCACAAATGAGCCGACATCAGTGAAATTACGGCGGCGGGTGGTGGGTGCATAACAATTCCCCTTCCGTGCAGGGGTGGCGCGGCGCGCCGGGGTAGTGATGTTCGCGCGGAGACGCGGAGTTTTTTTTGTTTTCATCAGCCATGCAGTAGCACGCGGGAACAAAATTCTTGGAAAGAGGAACAAAAATCCAATTTTACACGGGCATGGGGGCGCGCGATGGAAGAGGTCGCGCTGGGCTAAAAGGCCGTCAGGCGGCGCGCTGGTGAGTCTTTGGGCGTTGGCTGGGCCAATTTCCCAGCGGGCATTTCTCGGCGGTCAGCCAAGGTCTTAGCTTGGCGCAGGGGCGTTTGGGGGATTCGCAGCGGGGCGGGGTGGGATGCCAACACCCTCGCCCTTCAATGCCGACAACAGCATCATCAACCTGCTAGACAGCATTGAATCCAACCTGCAATCCTTCACTTACGGCGGCAACATTTACAACACTGCCGGCTTCACCATCGGCGGCCCGGATTCGAACGCGAATATGAAGATTGTTCAAATCTTGGGCACCGGAATGTTCACCATCGTCGCCATCCCCGAACCCTCGACGTGGCTCCTCCTGAGCGTGGGCGCGGTAACGCTCCTGGCCCTACGCCGCCGCCGGAGATAAACCCAGTTAACCTCGCGCAGAGCCGCCACGCCGCAGAGTTAATTTATAAAACCAACTTGGTGGCTTGGCGTGAGATTCTTCCATCAACCCAACTCCGCGTCTCTGCGGCTCCGCGCGAGATTCTTGCTCGATTACAGTCAACCACGTCGGGCAAGGTTAATCCGCCGCCAAAACGCGTCACCTTGCAAAGTGCGATTTATATGCGCGCGCAACTCCGTGAAGTTCATGTCCTTGACTTGCGCGTAAATCCTCGTCTGCAACTCACGCTTCATCTTGAGGCAATCAAAGGATGGATTTTTGCTAACGGCTTTCATAACTCACCAAGTCTCGCGGGTTCCTGATTTCCAGCACAGTATAGCCCATTTTCAAATTCACGCCATTATAACCTTTGATGCGGTCCCAGTTGACGATGTGTTTGAAGTTCCAACTCACCAGCACGTCGGCTTTATGAATCGTCGCCAACGCGATGTGCTGGCAATCATCCATGCTGGTTTTGCCGACCACTTTTTCGGCGATGTATTGGTCCGCCAGTTGCCGCGCCTCCACGGTCAAAGTCATCGCCTCGAAACAATCGGTGGCGTAATCATCCAGCAAATTCCGCACGCGGGTCGGCGCGCCGATTAATTCCTGCCGCAGCAAATCCGACACGACGAAAATCAGTTCCTTGCGTTGCAGCCGCGCGAAGAGGCGTTTGGTGGGTTCGGCGAATTCTTGGTCGAAGTAGCCGCCGATTACGGAGGTGTCGATGTAGACGCGTGGTTTCACCGTGGTAAGTTATCGGAGCGGGCGAGGTTTGGCAACGGGCAAGTCGCCAAGCCGGTTAACCTCGCGCAGAGCCGCAAAGCCGCAGAGTTAATTTATAAAACAAACTTGGCGGCTTGGCGTCTTTGCGCGAGATTCTTCCATCAACCCAACTCCGCGTCTCTGCGGCTCCGCGCGAGATTCTTGCCCCCAAAAAACCTTGCGGCTTGGCCACCGCGCGCCTTGGCGTTAAACTGCCTGCCTATGAGTATCTGTGGCCAACCGATTTTAATGGGCCTCCCCGGCCCCACACTGTCAGCGGGCGCGCGCGCCCTGATTAAACGCATCCAGCCCGGCGGGTTCATCCTGTTCGGGCGCAACATCGCGGCGCCACGCCAATTGTTCGACCTCATCGCCGAACTTTACGCGCTGAGCGACCGCACGCCCATCATCACGATTGACCAGGAGGGCGGGCGTGTGTCGCGGCTGAAATTGATTGGCGAGGAGCCACCGTCAGCGGACCAGTTGCGCTGCGCTGGAGACCTCGCGCTGGTCCGCGAACATGGCGAGTTGACGGGACGGTTGCTCGCGTTGTTCGGCTTCAACCTCGACCTCGCGCCGGTGGTGGATTACGCGCCCGTCGCCGACGCGGACAATTCCTTGCGCGGCAGATGTTACGGCGCGACGCCGGATGAGGTCATCGCCAACGCCGGCCTGTTCCTCGACGCAATGAAAGCGCAAGGCGTGCTCGGCACCGCCAAGCATTTCCCCGGCTACACGCACTGCGGCATTGACCCGCACGGCGACTTGCCGCGCGTTGACCGCACGCTGGCGCAAATCAACGCCGGCGAAATGCGCACCTTCCGCGCCTTCACCACCAGCGCCGACGCCTTCATGGTCGGGCACGGCCATTTCCCAGCGTGGCACGCCGCGCCGTTCCCCGCGTCATTGTCAGCGAAAATTATCCGCGACTTTTTAATCAAAGACCTCGGCTACCAGGGGCTGGTCATGACTGACGATTTGGAAATGGGCGCGGTCGCCATCCGCTACGGCGCGAAGCGCGCGACGCAACTCGCCATCGGCGCCGGCGAGCACATGGTGATGTTCTGCCACAACCCCGCCTGCGCCGAAATCGCCCGCGACACGCTGGCGATGATGACCGCCGCCGAGTTGCGCCCGGCCCTGTCAGCGCTGACGAAGATTAAACAGAAATTAATAACCATCCCCGCGACTTTCGACGCCGGGCAATTCAAGGAACTCAACGCCCGTATCAAATCCCTGCGCGAGCGGACGTTGAACTATGGTAATTCATCATAATATTGGCAGAATACCCCGTCATCCTGAGCGCAGCGCGAGCAATTCCCCTCTCGAAGAGGGGTGGCCGCGCCAGCGGACGGGGTGTTTCAGCGTTAGGCGGCATACATCAATGGCCGCGCTCCATACGCCGAACGCTGCAGCGCCACGCCGCCCGCGGTCACCATCAGCGGAGTTAACCAAGCATGATTGACCCGCATAGCAAAACGTGCATACTAATGACACGGAATTTGAGTGGGATGGACGGAAAGACCTCATCAATCAGGAAAAACATGGTTATTCCTTTGAGGTGGCGAAAGAAGTCTTTTTAGACCCCAACCGTTTCACCACCAGAGACCATAAACATTCCAGCGCAGAGGAACGCTTTTTTTGTTATGGCAAAGTTCGTGGTGAAATTTTGACGGTGCGTTTCACTTTCAGAGGGGAACGAGTTAGAATTATCGGCGCGGGAAAATGGGCGATTGGAGAACAAACGTATGAAGAAAAAAATCAATGCAGGGTTTGAGGATTTCATTCCTGACGATTACGACCCGCGCAACATGGTGACGCTGACGCGCGCGCAAGAGGCGGCGCTGGGCATCCCGTCGCCGGAGGAATTGGCGCGGCAAGCTAAGTTGCAAAGCATCACCATTAATTTGGAAAGCGATAGCGTGTCGTTTTTCAAAAAACGCGCGCGCAAAGTGGGCATCCCCTATCAAACGCTCATCCGCGAGGCGTTGCACCATTACGTCGCCCAAGCCGCTTGACGTGAGCGTCAGCGGGCGCATACTGCCCGCATGAATGCTCCCGCTGACCGTGACCGCCCCGCCATTCTGCCCGCCGCGTTTCATCATCCGTTGCATTTGTTGTGGATTGGGGTGCTGCCGCTGACGGTGTTGTTTTTAATCAACTGCCAAGCGGCGTGGTTCGCGTGGGATGAAATCAGCGCAGCGAAACAATCGTTCCTGCGTTCTTCGCTGACACTGACCGCGATGTTGCCGTTGCTCATCCTCGGCGGGGTAATTTCGCGGTGGTTAAAAAATCTTCCGCTGACGGTGTGGTGGCACGCGACGCTGCTGGTGTTGAACATTGCGTTTGTCTGGGTCAATTTGTGGTGTTTGGGCAATGCCGTGCCGTCGCCGCTGGCGATGCCGGAATGGATTTTTGATTACGATACATTATTCGCCGCGCAATTCGCCTGTGCCATGCCGCTGTGCTTTTACGCGCTGGTCGGCATCGCGTGCGTGCCGCTGCGCGTGAGTTTTGCCAAGGACATCATCGTCAGCGTTGTATTGCTGGTCGCGCCACCGGTGGCGTGGGTATTGCTGATTATATTGCTTAGGCTTGCATTGGTTCATGGAGCCGCACGACTGTGGGAAATTTTTCCCCATGAATTGCTGAGAATTGGCGGTCTCGCTTTTCTTATCATCTGCGGCGTGACGATGATGCTCGGCTTGCTGCGATTACTCACGCGCTTTTATCTTTGGCTGCAACGCTACGACTGGGCGCTGGTCACTATCAGCGCACTGTTGATGCCGCTCGGCGGGTTGGTTCTCAACATCGGTATTCCGTTCCCCGCCAGTTTTCAAACCACCGGCATTTATGTTTGGACGTTGATTAACGCGGCGGTGTTGCTGCTCGGTTGCGCGCCGCGGTTGAAAAAAATTCCCGCGCTATGGCTCGCGCAAATGTTCACCTTCCCGTTCACGCTGTACTTCTTCATTGTCTTCCTGCCGTGGCTGCCGCTGTTCCTGCCGGCGATGGTCGCGTGCGGCGCGGGCTTTTTGATTTTGACGCCGACGGTGCTGTTCATGGTGCACGGTCAGCGGCTGATTGCCGGGTTCAAAAACAGCGCCGCCATTTTCGGCAAGCCGCTGACGGTGACGCTCGGCCTCGCCGCGCTGTTGGCGCTGCCGGCGTGGTTCGCGTTGCAAGCCGCGCTCGACCGCGCCGCGTTGCGCGCCGGTCTCGACTACGTGTATCTCGCCGAGCCGGAGCAGCGCGCGCCGCTGACCGTCAGCCCCGCCCGCCTCACGCGCACTTTGGAAAAGTTGAACAATTATCAAGCGGGCGCGTACTTGCCCATCCTGTCGAATTTCTACAACTGGTCGGTGTTCGACAATCTGTTTTTGCCCGACGGCAAACTGAAGGAAATGTACCGCGCGTTCAGCGGCAAGGAATTGCCCGCCGCTGACCGTGACCGCATGATGGCGCGCGGCATTTTCTCGCAAAGCAACCGCCAGCAACGTGGCAATGTCCGCCGCCCGCTGGAATTGCCGCGCGAGCAAGTCACCACCGCCCACACCGTCACCGTCAGCGACGACGGCGATTGCATCCGCGCCACGCTGGCGCTGACCGTGACCAATCTCGCCAAAGCGCAAAACGAATACGTCGCCAAGCTGCAACTCAGCCCGTCGGTCATGGTCAGCGGCTTGCGCCTGGTCATTGACGGCGAGAAGGTGGACGGGCGTTTGTTCGAGCAAAAAACCGCGCTGTGGGTGTACCACCAAATCCGCGACCGTCAACGCCGCGACCCCGCGCTGCTGCGCTACACCGCTGACGATGAGATTGAGTTGCGTGTTTTCCCGCTGGAGAAAAAGCAGACGCGGAAGGTGGAAATTGATTTTTTGTATCCGAGAAAAGCCAGGGCCAGCATCACCTTCAACGACAAAAACATTTTGCCCTCCAACCCTGAGTATCTCACGCCACTGACGCTGACCAAGTTTTCCGACGCGCGAGCCATGTTGATTCTGACCGGCCCGACGCATCTCAAGTGGCTGTGCGAACGCCAGCCGTATTGGCATTTCATCATCGAGCGCTCCGCTGACACTGACCAACAGACGGCGGCGGAGTTGCTGCAAAAAATCCGTAATATCAACGCAAGCTGGCCGATGACGAATGGCAAAATCACGCTCGCCAATTTTGAAAGCAAACTGATGACGCCGCCGCTGGTCATGCTGGCGTCGCTGGACATCACGCAACTGGAAAAAATGCTCGGCGAATTTCCCGCGCGCGGCGGATTTTTGCGCGAGAAAGTTTTGCGCGAGGAAACCGCCGCGTATGAACACGCGATGCGTCGCGACGACCCACAAAGTTTTCTTAACTTCCCGCAATTCGCGTTCATCCTCAGCGGCACCACGGACGCGCCGCCGCCATCGGTGGCAATCAATTACACGCCGGGCGAATGGCGCGCGGTATTTCTCGCTGACGGTAAAAAAATCCACAAATTTACCGACACCCGCCGCACATTCATTCTCGCTGACGGTGAATTGGAAGTTTATAACAACGGCAAATTCGAGCCAGTGCCGCCTAACACCATCAGCGTCATCGAAAACGAAACGTACCAAAAGGGCGCGGCGTTGTTCGCGTTGCAGGATGAACTTGACCGCCACCCTCAGCGGGCGGGAAAATTGTTACCGCTGCTGGTGCAGCTCAGCCGCGAGAGCGGCATCATGGCGCCGGCGACCGCCTACATCGTCGTCGAACGCAGCGCGCATTGGAAAATATTATCCGCAAAAGAACAACAAAAACTCGCCGCCAATCAAGCACTGGAATTGGAAGCCGAGGTCGTGCCGGAGCCGGCGGCATGGGCGCTGTTGGTGACGGGGGCGGCGGGTTGGTTGTTATTCCAATTCATCCTGAACGGAACATCCCGCTCCCGTTCAAGAACCCCGCGTTCCCAGGGCTGACACGAAGGTCAGCGCCAGCGGGGGCGTGTTTTTCCGCCTGACTTTGCCGCTGACGGTGGCTAGAGTTTTCGGCGTGAATAACGACGGGTCAAAACCTTTTCTCGACCACCTCGAAGACTTGCGCAAGATGTTGTTCAAGTCCATCATCGCGCTGGTCGTGTGCATGGGCTTGTGCCTCGGGTTCGTCAAATACATCCTCGCCCTGCTCAAGCACCCGCTGACGGTGGCGGCGGCGGCGAAAAACCTGCCCCTGGATGAAATGCTCGTCGCCAACACGCCCATGTCCCCGCTCAACACCATCATGCAAACCGCGTTGCTGGGCGGGCTGCTCCTGGCGCTGCCGTTCATGCTGTTCTTCGTCGGGCAGTTCATTCTGCCGGCGCTGACGGCGCGCGAAAAACGGCTGCTCATCCCCGCCTTCAGCGTCGGCGCGGCGCTGTTCCTCGGCGGCGTGGCGTTTTGTTACTTCCTGATTTTGCCGCAAACGCTGACCTACTTGATGGACCTCGGCAACTTCACCGAGCAGCGGGCGCTCTGGGCGCTGGACGAATACCTCGGCTTCATCGTGCAACTGCTGATTGCGTTTGGCGTGTCGTTTGAACTGCCGCTGGTCATCGTCATTCTCGCCAAGCTCGGCATCATCTCCAAAAAATTCCTCGCCAAATACCGGCGGCATGCGTTCCTCGTGATTTTTATTTTCACCACCTGCATGATGCCGACCACCGACCCGTGGTCGCTGATGGCGATGGCGGGGCCGATGTATTTGTTGTACGAGGCGAGCATTTTCTGCGTCGGCTGGATTGAGCGGAAACGCGCCGCGGATGACGCCGCGAATCATTGGGAAGACGATTATGACGGCGGCGCGGCGTAAATTTTTCATCAAGACCTACGGCTGCCAGATGAACGAGCGCGACTCGGAGCAGGTCGCCGTGGCGTTGACGGAGCGCGGTTACGCCGCCGCTGACCATGAGGCGGACGCCGACATTGTGCTGCTGAACACATGCTCCGTGCGCGACATGGCGGAGCAAAAAGCCATCGCGCGAATGCAAAGTTTGCAGGGGCGCAAGCGGCGCCAGCCGGCGCTGATTATCGGCTTCATGGGCTGCATGGCGCAGAGTCGCGGCGGGGAACTGGCGCGGATGTTGCCGCAAGTTGACCTCGTCGTCGGCACGCAAAAATATCACAAGGTCGCCGATTATGTTGACCAGCTCATCGCGCGCGAGCGGCCCGACATGGACGACTTGCGCGGCGCGATTGTGGACATCGCCGAGGAAGCCGGCTCGCAAAACGCCATCAAGGACCACCCGCCGGCGGCCCGCCGCGCGACCGCGTTCGTGTCCATCATGCAAGGCTGCGACATGCGCTGCACGTTCTGCATCGTCCCGGCCACGCGCGGCGCCGAGCGCGGGCGGCCCGCCGCCGACATCATCAGCGAGGCGCGCGCGCTGGCCGCTGACGGGGTGAAGGAAATCACCCTGCTCGGCCAAATCGTCAACCACTACGGGCGGCACGAGTTCCCCGCCGTCGGCGGCCGCGCGCCGTTCACGCAACTGCTCTACGCGCTGGAGGAGCTCGACGGCCTCGCGCGCGTCCGCTTCACCTCGCCGCATCCGCTTGGTTACAAGAAGGACTTGATACAGGCGTTCCGCGAGTTGAAAAAATTGTGCGAGCACATCCACCTGCCGCTGCAATCCGGCAGCGACCGCGTGTTGAAGGCGATGCACCGCGCCTACACCGCCGATCAATACCGGCGCCTGGTCGCCGACCTGCGCGCCGCGCGGCCGGACCTGGCCATCACCACGGATATCATCGTCGGCTTCCCCGGCGAGACCGACGCTGACTACGCCGCCACGCGCCGCCTCGTCGAGGAAGTGCGTTTTGACAACGCCTTCATCTTCCGCTACTCCGCGCGGCACGGCACCCCGGCGGCGGCGCTGCCGGACCAAGTGGCCGAGGAGGTGAAGGATTTTCGCAACAAGGACTTGCTGGGCGTGCTCGACCGCATCGCCGCCGCCAACGCCGCCGCGCTGCTGGGGCGGACGGTGGAGATTTTGGTCGAGGGGCCGAGCCGCACGAAGTCGTCACGCTCAGTGGGCCGCACGCGGACCAACAAGCCGGTCATCATCAACGGCGGCGCGGAATTGCGGGGAAAAATCATCCCCGTGAAAATCACCGACCACACCAACTACACCTTCTACGGCGAGCCGGCGTAAAGAATTCCCCTCTCGCGGAGGGGGAATTAATAAGCGCGCGATTAATCACGCGCGGCTGAGATATTTCCCATCGCGGGTGTCCACGCGGATTTTCTCGCCTTCCTTGATGAACAGCGGGACCTGCACCGTCAGCCCCGTCTCCAACGTCGCGGGCTTCTGCACATTGTTCGCGCTGTCGCCGCGGATGCCCTCGGCGGAGTTGGTGATTTTCAACTCGACCACCGGCGGCAGCTCGATGGCCACGGCCTTGCCCTCGACAAACACCACCGTCACCTGCTGGTTCTCCGTGAGGTAATTTTTCGCGGCGCCGATGATTTGGTCGTTCAGCGTGAGGTTGTCGTAAGTGTTCGGCTCCATGAAGTTGTAACCGTTCTGGTCCTGGTAACTGTAGTCCCACTTCTCGTGCGAGACGTTGACCGTCTCAACGTCAGCGGTCGAGGCGAAACGCTCGTCAAACGAGCGCCCGTTGCTCAGCGAGCGCAGGGTGGCCTGGACAAACGCGCGCAGGTTGCCCGGCGTGCGGTGCGTGGTTTCCATTACGATACAAACGTCGCCTTTCCATTTGACGGCGACGCCCTTCTTGAGGTCTTTGGCTATCATAAAATCTTCAACTTTCTGTTTTCTACTTTTAATTTTGTTTCAGAGGAGCTTGAGCCTAGTCAAATCCTGCACGTCTATCAAGCCGATTGGATGATTTTGTTTATCCACCACAATCAAATCCTTGATGCGGTGTTCCTCGAAGAGGCGCAGCACTTCCACCGCCAGCTTGTCCGCGCTGACCGTCACCGGGGCGCGCGTCATCACGGCGCCGAGTTTGGCGGCGCCGGTGTTGGGGTCCCGCTGGTAGCCGCGCACGAAGTCGCCGTGCGTGTAGATGCCCGCGAGTTGACGCCGCCGGTTCGTCACGATGGTGGCGCCGCAGCGTTGCGCGCTCATCTCCGCCAGCGCGGCGGCGACGGTGTCGCTGACGGTCAGCGCGGCGACGGCGCTTAGCGGGCGCATGACGTCGCGCGCTTTTAGCAACAAGTTGCGCCCCAGCGCGCCGCCGGGATGGTAGCGGGCAAAGTCCTCCTTGTTGAACCCTTGCGCGTCGAGCACCGCCATCGCCAGGCAATCGCCCAGCGCGAGCATCGCCGTCGTGCTGCTGGTCGGCGCGAGGTTCAGCGGGCACGCCTCGCGGCGCACGGCGGCGTCGAGGTGCACGTCGGCGTTGACGGCCAGCGTGGAGGCGGCGTTGCCGCTCATGGCGATTAGCGTGACTTTCTCGCGTTTGATGCTCGGCAAGATGCGCGTCAACTCCTCGGTCTCGCCGCTGTAGCTCAGGGCGATGACCACGTCGCCGGCGGCGACCACGCCGAGGTCGCCGTGCATGGCGTTCAGCGCGTTGAGCACGACGGCGGGCGCGCCGGTGCTGGTCATGGTCGCGGCGATGTTGTCGCCGATGTGCCCGGATTTGCCGACGCCGATGACGATGATTTTGTGCCGCCGTTGCACCGCCGCGGTGATGAGTTTGACGGCTTGGGCAAACTCGCCGCCGAGCCGTCGTTTCAAATCGCGCAGGGCCTCGACTTCGATGTCAATGACTGTGCGGGCGCGTTGCAGGGCGTTCATGCCGTCAACCTTAGCGTTGATTTCGCGTTCGGCAAGTTTGTTAATATTAATTCCCCGCTCGTAGAGGGGAATTGCTGACGCTGAGACAATGCTTATCGACCCTGCCCCGGCGTGAGCCAATTCCCCTTCCGTGAAGGGGTGGCGCGGAGCGACGGGGTAGTTCAGCGGTTGGTGCTCTTCCCCGTGGAACGCGAAACTACCCCCGCGCGCCGCGCCACCCCATGTCTG
>JAISCS010000085.1 GCA_031265365.1 Verrucomicrobiales bacterium | reverse complement strand
GAGCCGCAGAGACGCGGAGAAGCATTTGATAAATACTCCGCGGCTCCGCGCGAACCTCAAAAAATGCGGCTATACATCTTCCCCGGCCTTGGCGCGACCGGGCCGTTATCATTGATGATAGCGCGGTGCTGTTATTGACACAAACCCAGTCAGTTCTGGACATGGTCAAAAATCGTCTTGGTGACAAACTCTTGTCGAAACGACGAAAGGTTACCATGAAAACTATAAGAAATATATTAATGGGTCTGACGGCGGTTTTCACGCTGCTGATTGGCATGGCGCGAGCGGATGTGTTTACGTGGACGGGCACGGGAGGGGATGCTGAGTGGCGTAACGCCAACAACTGGGAAAACCAAGCATTGCCCACCGGCACGTCAGCCGGCATTACATGCGAAATTATTATCAGTGATGTCGAGAATTTGCCATCCGTTATCACCGGCACCTTCAATTACACCAGTTTCACTTACAACGGCACGCAAGATTTGACCATCAGCACTCTCGCCGCTACGAACAATTCCCCGTCCAACCTCGGCGTCATTTATAATAATAGCGGTCATAATCTAACCATCGCCAATGAGCGAACCCTAGGCGCCGGGTTTGGGGTCAGAAGCGGAATGGTTACCCTGACTGGCACGGTGAGCGACTACGTTGGTAACATTTCTGTCGTGGCCGACGGCGACAGCACTGACAACATTGTGGCGATTGTCAATGGTTACGCTGTGGCCAACTACGGTAGGCTTTCCGCTGGTGGTGGCAATACTCTTGTTAATCATACCTCGACCATAGCGGGTACCGGCACGGTCAGGGGCGGCGCCGGGGTTGTCCTAGTTAACCCGGATAGTGGCGGGGAGCAAAAACCCGGCGGCATCCTCGCTCCCGGTGACCCCAATGCCAACGACGGTATCGGCAAATTGACTGTCAGCGGCTCGCTGATAATCAACGGTGCAAACACGATGGACAGCGGCGGGCGTTTGGAAATGCAACTTAACAACCTGTCCAGTTACGACCAACTAGACGTAACCGGTAATATGAATATTAATAGTGGCCATTCTGACCGCTACTCTAGGCTTAATCTTATTTTTGACCCGAATACCATTGAGTTGGGTGCTTATTATTTATTCACTTACGGTAGTGGTGCTTCCGGTGGTGTTCTGAGTGGTTTCGGCACTGACATCAGCAGCGAATCACCGAATTGGAGTGGTAACCTCCGCTGGTACACCGGCGTGGAGGCCAATCTGGGTACGCTGGAGGATTTGGGTTACACTTGGAGCTTGAGCAATGTTCTCAACGATATACTTGACCCGACCTTGGGTGGCATCATCCGCTTTGAAATTATTCCCGAACCGAGCACCGTTGCGTTACTCGGCATTGGTATTCTCACCCTCGCGTTGCTCCGGCGTAAACGTGGCAGTTGATTGCCCCAAGGCACCAGCGGTTGAACAAATATATTGAGGGATTACGGTTTATTGGTATAATCATGTGCCGATGAAACGACCTCCTCTTGACACTCCCTCGATTGAAATATTACAACAGGTGTTTTCCATGCCGTGGGACCCGCAGTTGCCGCTTCATGCCAAGGTGTATCGGGGATTAAGTTACGCGATTGATAATTATTTCAAGGATGGTGACCGGTTTTTCACGGAAAAGAAATTGATCGCGGAATTAAAAGTGTCGCAGGTGACGGTTCGGCGGGCGGTGTATGACTTGGCTAGGAACGGGATGTTGAAACGGGCGCCGGCCAAGGGAACCTTCGTGCAGAAGCCGCAGCCGAAAAAAATGTCGAACGCGCAAAGCGTGGCGATTCATTTGGAGGACTGGGAGTCGTCGTTTTTGAGCGGGTTGCTGCGGCAGTTGTTGAGCGGGTCGAGCAAGTCGCACTTGCAGCCGCAGGTGTATTACAGCAACCGTAGCGGCGGGGTGTCGGGCAAGGACGGGGAGAGTTGGAATCAGGCGGACGTGGGCGGGGCGATTTTGCTGTCGCTGGCGGCGGAGCACGTGACCAAGTTGAGCCGGTTGTACCTTGACGAGGGGAAGACGGTGGTGTGCGTGGACTCGCGCGGGCCGGGGGAGGTGCATTACGTTGGCACGGACAATCTGGCGGTGACGCAGATGGGGTTAAATCATTTGGTCGGGTTGGGGCATCGCAACATTTGCTTGTTGATTAACGAGCCGGAAGAACATGGGAATGTGCGGCAGCGGATTGAATATTTCGAGCGGCTGACGGGGGAACTGGGGCTGACGGACGCGCGGGTGTGGCGGTGCGGGGCGAAGTTTTGGGATGATTCCTACAAGATGGCGTATGAGGCGATGCCGCGGGTGATGGCGTTGAACCCGCGCCCGACGGTCATCTTCGCCTTCGACGACCCTGGCGCGTGGGCGGTGTTGAAATGGTGTGCGCAGAACGGTGTGCGGGTGCCGCAGGATTTGTCGGTGCTGGGTTTTGCGAATGACAAGCCGAGTGAATTCACCATCCCGGCGCTGACGACCATCGCGCATCCGATTGAGGAAATCGTGGCGACGGCGCTGGAGCTTTTGAAACAACCGGCGCAACCATCGCAGACCAGGCTGCTGGCGCCGAAGTTTGTGTTGCGCGAGAGCACGTTGGCGGTGAAGTAGGAAGTGCCGCGACCGGGGTAATGCGATTATGAAAACGCCGCAAAGTCTGAGAAGATACCTGCCCATTGGCTCGCTGGGGGTGTCGTTGTTGTTGCACATGCTTATTTTCCTCGGCATCAGCGGGGTGATTTTGATTCAGGCGGTGGTGCCGAAGGTGCCGTTTGTGGCGGCGGAGCCGGCGTCGCCCTCGGACTCACTCCCCTTGCCGCCGGAGCCGGAGGATGAAATGACCCCCGCGCCGGTGACGGACAGCGTGGATTTGGCGCGGGAACCGACGGCGCTGAGTTTTTCGCTGGACACGCAAATCGCCAGCCAGAACGCCGTGACGCCGGCGTTCACGGTGGGGCCGATGATGGCCTTGTCCGGTCTGGCGGGCGGCGGCGTGCCCGACAACAGCGCCGCGTCCACTAACGCCAAGTCCGACGCGGCGGCGAGGGCGGTGGCAAAGTTCAATCCCTTTGGCAACACCACGGCGTATGGCGATTCGTTGCAAGGTTACATTTACGACCTGACCAAATCGCCGGACGGCAAGCCGTACAAGGCCAAGGAGGGAGGGCCGAAGGTGCAGGTGTCGCAGATGATTGAGGCCATCAGCGCGTTGTACAAAAATCGAGGCGACCGCGCGTATCTTGACCGAAAGTTTTTTCGCGGGCAGAAGCCGTTGTACGCGCCGATGATTTTCATGCAACCGCTGAGGGCGGACCAAGCGACGACGGCGTTCGGTTGCGCGGGACAAGTAGCGTGTCCGGGGTGGATGGCGCATTACGAGGGTTGGATGACGCCGCCGGAGACGGGGGAGTATCGCTTCGTTGGCATGGCTGACGATGTGATGCTGGTGGTGGTGGACGGACGCCCGGCGTTGTATGCATTCTGGCCGGGGCAGGGATTGCGGGCGCCAATCCAGCCGATGCCGAGTGGCTGGCTGCCGCGTGATATGTGGGAGACGGATGGTCGGTCGGCGGCGAAAGGGATTCCTGAAAAACAGCAACACCACACGCGGTATTACGGCCAATGGCTGTCACTGGAGAAGGGGAAGGCGTACCGGATTGCAGTGATTATTTCCGAAGGCTGGGGCGGGGTGTTTGATGCGACGCTGGGGATTGAAAAAAGGGGCGTGGAATATCCCAAGGGTGGCGGACCGTTCAATCAATCGCTGTTGCCCATCTTCAAACTTTCCAACACATCGCTGCCAGATGCGGCGACAATGGACAAATGGCCCTCAAATTACACGGCGGATGGGCCGTGCTTTGGTTTGGGCGAGAATGGGATGAAACCGCCACAACCTTGATTTGAATATAATATACGCTGACGATGATAAGGATTGCCTTTAATTCGCATTAGTATAACATTCCACCCATGCTGTCGCGCGTTTTGATTTTATTACTGATGGTAAGCGGATTGGCGCGTGCGCAGGAACGCAATGTGTTCGGCGAAAAGAACGTCAGCGAGGCGGCATTGATGGGTATTTTTTACGACCTCAAACAAACGCAGGACGGCAAGCCGACGAACTTGGATGTGAATCAGTATTGGGCGGTGCTTGATGAATTTTGGTCGAAGGGCTGGGACGAGACGGTGCTCAATCGTTACTACCGTATCACGCAGCCGCTGTACACGACGCAAATTTACATCCCCAACATCAGCGCGGCCTCCGCGCCCAGCGCGTTCGGCGCGCCACCCAGTGTCAAGGCGTCGCGGTGGGTGATTCATTACAAGGGACAGGTTTCGCCACCGGAGCGCGGGACCTATCGGTTTTGGGCCAGTTGCGATGATGTCATCGGCATTGCCGTGGACGGCAAGACCGTGTTGGCCAAGCCGTGGAGTTCCACGGCGACGCAGGTGTTCCCCAAGACCAACTGGGTTCGTGACCGTAACAAGACTAATCCCCTCGGCCTCAAGACCCAAAACAATCGCTTGCAGGCCGGGGACTGGGTGGAGTTGAAATCCGATGAGATTTACGACTTGGATATTCTCATCGGCGAGCGACCCGGCGGGTTGTTCGACGCGTTCGTGATGATTGAAAAACAGGGAGGGCAGTACGAACAGACGCCGGAAGGGCCGGTGTTGCCGGTTTTCCAAGTGGCGCCGTACGATACACCGCCGCCGGTGGACAAGCGTGGCCCCCGTTTTGCCAAGGGCGGGCTGATTTGGAAAAGTTATCAATAAGGAAAAACTATGAGCGAGGAAACCAATGCTGGGACGGTGAATGAAATGGCGGAGACGCTGACGGTGACAGCGGAAACGCCGGCGACGGAGCCGATGAATGACGGGAGGGCGGTGGAGTTCGCGCGGGATGCGTATGCGAATATCCAGCGTGAACTGGCAAAGGTCATCGTTGGCCAGCAGGACGTGATTGAGGAAATTCTCATCGCGATTTTCACGCGTTCGCACGCGCTGCTGGTGGGCGTGCCGGGGTTGGCGAAGACGCTGATGATTTCGTCGTTGGCGCGGACGCTGCAAATGAGCTTCAAGCGCATCCAGTTCACGCCGGATTTGATGCCAAGCGACATCACGGGCACCGAGGTAATTTATCAAGACCAGACGACGGGCGAGAAGCAGTTCAAGTTTTTGCGCGGGCCGCTGTTCGCTAATATTGTACTGGCGGACGAAATCAACCGCACGCCGCCGAAAACGCAGGCGGCGATGCTGGAAGCGATGCAGGAACGTCGGGTCACCGTCGGCGGAAAAACCCACGCGCTGCCGAGGCCGTTCTTCGTGCTGGCGACGCAAAATCCGCTGGAGCAGGAAGGCACGTACCCGCTGCCAGAGGCGCAGCTCGACCGTTTTATGTTCCTCATCAACGTGGATTATCCCGAAGTGGAGGAGGAAATTCGCATCATGCAAATGGGCACTGGCGGCAAGGGTGAGGAGCTTCAGCCGGTCATCGGCGCGGAGGGTATTTTGTTCATTCAGGACACGGTGAAACTGATTCCGGTGAGCGAGCACGTGTATCGTTACGCGCAGAAAATAGCGGGCTGCACGCGGACGCGCAAGCCGGAGGCGGCGGAGTTTTGCAAGAAGTATTTGAACTTCGGCGCGGGGCCGCGGGCGAGTCTGGGTTTGATTATCGCGGCGAAGGCGCACGCGCTGATTCACGGCCAGCCGTATGTGAGTTGCGAGAATGTGGCGGCGGTGGCGAAGGCCATCATGCGGCACCGCATCTCGGTGAATTTCACGGCGCAGAGCGAGGGCATCACCAGCGACGACGTGGTCAAGATGATTCTGGAGCAGGTGCCGCAAAACGAGCCGCTGGCCTGAGCGCCGCTGATGGTGAACCGCCATGCCCGCCGAACCTAACAACAATTTGCTGGACGCCGAGGCGGTCTCGCGCGGGGAGAACCTGGGCATTTTGGCGCGCTCCATTGTCGAGGGGTACCGCGTCGGCGAGCATCGGTCGCCGTTTCATGGCTTTGCGATTGAGTTCGCGCAACACCGGGAATACACCATCGGCGACGACACGCGGCACTTGGATTGGAAAGTGCTGGGGCGCACGGACCGTTATTACATCAAGCAATACGAGCAGGACACGAACATGACGGCGCACTTCCTGCTGGATGGCAGCGAGTCCATGAACTACGGCTCCGGGAAAGCCAGCAAGCTGCATTACGCCAAGGCACTGTCAGCGTGTCTGGCGTATTTGGTGTTGCTGCAACGGGACGCGGTCGCCGTCAGCGTGTTTGACACGGAGACGCGGGAGCGTGTTCCGCGCACGGACAATCTGGGAAAAATCCATCACATCATGAATCGGCTGGCGGCGTTCGAGGCGACGCAACGGACGAGCCTCAGGACGGCGATGGCGGACTTGGCGAAGCAGGTGAAGGCGCGCGGGATGGTGATGCTCTTCAGCGACATCTTTGACGATGAGGAAGGGTTCATGCGCGGGCTGCGCCAGTTGCGGTTCATGGGGCACGAGGTGGTGGTGTTTCATGTGCTCGACCACTACGAGCTGGAGTTTCCGCTGACGGGGCGGGTGGAGTTCATCGGGCTGGAGGGAAATCCGACGCTGGAGTTGAACCCCGCTGACATTCGCAAAAGTTATCTGCGCGAGATGAACGAGATGCGGGCGCGGGCGCGGCGCGCGTGCGAGCAGGCGCAATGTCATTACGTGCTGACGGACACGGCGGCGCCGCTGGCGGAGACCATCAGCGGGTATTTGGTGGCGCGGCAGTCAAACCCGATGACTGGGGAGGGACAGAAATGACGTTCCTTGCCCCGCTGATGTTGCTGGCGCTGACGGCGGTCGGGCTGCCGGTGCTGATTCATTTGTTCAGCAAGCCGCGCTTGAAACGCATCCGGTGGGCGGCGACGAAATTTTTGCTGGCAAGCATTGAAAAAAACAAGCGCAGGATGAAGGTGGAGGATTTGCTGCTGCTGTTGGCGAGGTGTTTGCTGGTGGCGTTGCTGGTGTTGATTTTCGCGCGGCCGGCGCTGCTGGTGAAGTCGGCGGGTCTGTTGCTGTCGCGGGATAACATCTCGGCGGCGCTGGTGCTGGATTACTCGATGAGCATGGGGCAGAGCGACGGGGCGAAGACGCGCTTCGAGCAGGCCAAGGCGACGGCGCTGGATATTTTGGGCAAGCTGGGCGGCGGCTCGTCGTGCGCGCTGTGGCTGGCGGGGGACAAGACCCGGTCGGTGATTGCCAAGCCGACGCAGGATTTCGCGTTGTTGCGGCGGATGCTGGACCACGCCACCGTCAGCGACTTCGGCAGCGATTTGTATCCGGCGCTCAAGGGCGCGGTGGAATCGCTCAAGGGGACGGAGGGGCGCAAGGAAATATTCATCCTGACTGACAATCAGGCGGCGGCGTGGAAGCAACTGGGAAACATTCGCAAGTTGCAGGATGAGCATCAGCGTGAAATTCAGTTCCGCTATTTTGTCATCGGCGACCGCGGCGAGGACAACGTGGCGGTGACCGCGTTGCAAGTGGTGGGCACGGCGGCGGTGAACCAGCCGGTGCGGTGTGTCGTCACCGTCAGCAACCACGGACGGTCGGCGGTGGAGAAACTGCCGGTGAAAATTTCCGTGGACGATGAGCCGCCGCAGGACGAGACGGTGATTGACCGCCTTGAACCGGGAGCGTCGCGCAACGTGAGTTTGTTCGCGCGGGTGCGGCACGCCGGCTATCACGCGATTAGCGCCAGCATTGCCGGCGACCGGCTGCCCGCTGACAATCAGCGGGCCACGGCGCTGCTGGTGCTGGAGCAACTGCGGGCGCTGGTGGTGGATGGCACCGTCAGCGCCAATCCCGCCGAGCGTGACGGTTTCTTTCTCCGCAACGCGCTGGCGCCGGTGGCTCCGGGCCAAGCCGGGCAATATTACTTGAAAGTGGCGGCGGGGAAGCCGGGGGATTTGGACGGGCAGGATTTGCGGCAGTACGACTTGGTGTTTCTGGCCAATGTGCCGGAGTTGTCACCGTCAGCGATGCAAAATATAAGCCGGTATGTCAACGAAGGCGGCAACTTGGTGGTGTTCGCGGGGTCGGCGAGCAAGGCGGATTTTTACAATGACGAAGAAAATCTCGGCGCGTTGTTGCCGGCGAAACTGGGCGCGGTGCAAAAGCCGGAGCCGCCGCTGGCGTGGCAGTCGAGGGATTACGCGCATCCGGTGGTGACGCTGTGGAACGACCCGGAGTCCGGGACGCTGGGGAGCGTGAAATTTTACCAGTATTACCCGCTGACGTTGAGGGACGGGGCGCTGACGGTGTTGAAATATTCTAACAACGAAATCGCTGTCGCCGAGCGGGCGGCGGGCCGGGGCAAGGTGTTTTTGTTCGGTAGTCCGGCGATGACGGATTGGAATAATTTTCCGGTCAACCCGGCGTTCGTGCCGCTGACGCTGAGAATCGTGGCGTATGCCGCGGGCCGGTCGGCGCGGGGTTTGAATTTGTCGCCGGGGCAGACCTTCGCGTTCGAGGTGGAAACGGAATACGCGGGGAAGGACGTGGCGGTGGCGCGCGGCGGGGCGGAGAAACGGCGGATTGTGGGGCGGGTGGAACAGGGCGGTCGGGCGGCATGGATTCGGTATCAGAACACGGAACTGGCGGGCGCATACGCGGTGTATGTGGGTGACGACCAGTTGCCAAAGGTGGTGTTCGCGGTGCAGGGCGACGCGGTGGAGTCGGACTTGCGGCAGGAGCCAGCGGAGGACATCGCGGCGTTGTTGCATCCGCCGGAGCCGGAGAGCCGGGATGTCAGCGTCAGCGACCCGGAGGAGCAAGCGCCGGGAGTGGAATTGTGGTTTTACGTCGCGGTGGCGGCGCTGGCGCTGGCGGTGACGGAATCGGGCTTGAAACATTATTTTAGCAGGGCGAGATGAGCATGAACTGGCTGACCAACATATTGCTGTTCTTCGCGGCGCCGGGCGAGAAATTGCCGCCGGGGACGGTGCAGCCACCGTCGTTGGAAGCGGAGGGGTTGGGCTGGGGCTGGGCGTTTTTCCTCGCGGCAATGCTGACGGCGGGGGAAGCATGGGCGTACCGGCGGTTTGCGGGGCGGCTGGCGTGGCCTTGGCGGGCGGTGTTGACGGCGCTGAAGGTGACGCTGCTGGCGGTGCTGGCGCTGTTGCTGACGCGACCGGTGTTGCATCTGACGGTGGACGAGTCGGTGCGGCATCCGCTGCTGGTGTTGCTGGACCAGAGTCAGAGCATGGGGTTGGCGGACCGGCGGGACGCGTTGAAGGATTTGACGCGGGCGGCGCTGGCGAAGGGTGACTTGTCACCGGCTGCCGGTTTGTCAAAGGCGCCCGCTGACAGTCAGCTCGCGGGGTTGAAGCAACTGTCACGCAAACAGCTGCTGGAATATCTGGCGGCGAACGAGAAGATGGATTTGTGGCGGCGGTTGCGTGAGCACGCTGACCTTGAGGTGTACGGGTTCGGGCGCAAGGCGGCGAAGCTGGGTGATTTGACGGGGGCGGACGCGGCGATGTTTTTCACGAAGGTGGCGTATGAGGAGAACGTGACGGCGCTGGGGGACGCGCTGCGGCAGGTGTTGGATGAATTGCGCGGGCAGCCGCTGGCGGGAATTTTGGTGATTACGGACGGCGCGAGTAACACGGGCGCGCCACCGGTGGAGGCGGCGGCGGTGGCGAAACAGGACGGGGTGCCGCTGTTTTTGTACGGCGTCGGGGTGACGAGTCCGCAGGACCTCATCGTCAGCGGCGTGACGGGGCCGGCGACGACGAATGCGCGGGAGCGGGTGGAGTTCATCGCGCGGGTCAAGTCGCAGGGCATGATGGGCAAGAAGGCGGTGGTGCAACTCAAGGCGGACGGCCGGGTGGTGGCGTCGCAACCGCTGGAACCTCGCGCCGACGGTGAGCAGGAAATCACGCTGGGTTACCAGCCGGAGACGACGGGCGAGGTGGCGATTGAGGCGCTGGTGGCGCCGCTGCCGGAGGAGGCGCTGAAGGACAACAACTCGGCGGTGACGAAGGTGCGCGTGGTGGATGACAAGATTAACGTGCTGTTGGTGCAGCAGGAGCCGAACTGGGATTTCGAATATTTGCTGGTGATGTTGCGGCGCGACCGGCGCGTCAAGGTGCAGTGTGTGGTGTTGAAGGGGGACCAGGGGCCGGACGCGCCGTTCCTGGACGGTCTGCCGGCGGACAAAAAGGAGTTGTTCAAGAGCGATGTCATCATCCTCAGCGACGCCGACCCGACCGTGCTGGGCGCGTCGTTCATGGAAGCATTGCGCGAGTGGGTGGATAAAATCGGCGGCGGGTTGGTGTTGGTGGCGGGCCGGAGATTTTTGCCCAACACCTACGCGGGCACGCCGCTGGAGCCGCTGTTGCCGGTGGAACCACTGCCGGCGAAGGTGGCGCAAACGTATACGCCGCCGGTGGCGCTGACGCTGACGCCGGCGGGCGAGGGGTCGGCGATGCTGGAGTTGTCGGACAATCCGGTGGAGAACCGGGCGTTGTGGAAAAAAATGCCGGGCCTGTCATGGACCGCGTGGGTAGGCAACGCGCGGCCGGGGGCGCAAGTGTTGCTGGCCGACCCGACGCCGGAGCGCGTCACGCGGGCCGGGGCGATGCCGGTGATGGCGACGCAAAATTTCGGCTTGGGGCAGACGTTGTACGTGGGGACCGGGCAGACGCACCGTTGGCGGCACAAGGTGGGGGAAAAATATTTCGCGCGGGTGTGGCACCAAATGTTGCAGACGCTGGCGAACCAAAAGGTGGCGGGCAAGACGCTGACGCAGTTGAGGACGGACCGACCGCGATACGCGACGGGCGAGCGGGTGAGAATCAGCGGGCGTTTGTTCAAGGCGGGCTTCGAGGCGCTGACGGACGCGGAGGCGCCGGGGTTGGTGGTGGTCAAGCCGGCGGACGGGCGGGCGCGGAACGTGGAGTTGCGGTTGCAGTCAATTCCCGACCGGCCCGGCGAGTATCGCGGGGAGTTCGTGGCGCCGGAGGCGGGCGAGTATGCGTTCAGCACGCTACGTGACCCGGCGACGGTTTTGAAATTCGAGGTGGCGGAGCCGAGGGTGGAGTTCACCGACATGGCGATGAACGAGAAATTGCTGCGGGAGATGGCGGTGGTGGCGGGCGGGGAATTGGTGCGCGAGGAAGACTTGAACAAGCTGCCGGGGCTGGTGAAAGCGAGGACGGCGCGGAACACGACGTTTAAGACGATTCCGCTGAACTTCACGCCGTGGTTGCTGGCGCTGTTGCTGGTCTGCGCGGCTGGGGAATGGTGGTTGCGGAGGAAACTGGAGTTGAAATGATGTTCTATCCCATTAGACTTTTTAGGTTCCGCGCCGTTATCGGTGGAATAATCATGCCATCCGTAAGCACGCCCCGTCATTCCGAGCGCAACCACGAAGTTGTTGCAGTCGAGGAATCGGTTTGGCCCACCGCACACCAGCGCTACGGTCAGCGCCTTTCGCCCGCTCAACCCGATGCTTCGACTGCGTTGCTACGCAACTTCGTTCAGTATGACGGGGCCTATGCCACTGATAATGGGCAAGAACCACTTTTCAGCGTTCCGCGCTGTTTTCCTTGGAACGCTGAAACACCCCGTCGGCTGTGCCGCCACCCCTCTACGAGAGGGGAATTTGTCGGCGCGGGGGACTGGGCGGCTGGGGTTGTTCCAGCGTTAACGATTCCATTGCTAATAGGGGAACTCTCTCAGCCGACGGGGGCGTGCCCTCAGCCATTGGGGAGACATCCGCAGCCATTGAGGAGACGTCCGCAACCATTGGGGAGACGTCCGCAACCATCGGGGGACGGCTTAAAATCATGGCGGAGGTGGCATGAATAAGGAGAGAACAGGTATCGGGCCGATGTTGCCGAGGAGTTTGCGTCAGCCGCTGGTCAACTTGCGGCGGCGGTGGCGCGCGGTCGCGCTGGGGGAGGCGGTGGCGTTGTTGACGCTGACGGCCAGCGGGTTAATGGTGGCGCAGACGGCGCTGGATTGGTGGTTTGAGATTCCGTGGGCGGGGCGGCTGGGTCTGTTGGTGGCGGATGCGGCGGCGCTGGGGGGTATTTATTGGCGGTGGCCGCACCAACGGTTGCGGCGAAAGTTGAACTTGGCGAACACGGCGCTGCTGGTGGAGCGACAGTGGCCGGAGTTGCGGCAGTGCTTGATTACGGCGGTGGAACTGGGGGCCGGGGCGAAATTCGCGTCGCGGGGTTCGCCGCTGCTGGTGGAGCGGGTGTTCGAGTGCGCGCGCCGGCGGCTGGCGCCGCTGAATTTGAGCACGGCGGCGCCGGCGCGGTGGTTGAAGCGGTGGGT
Organism: Verrucomicrobiales bacterium; assembly: GCA_031265365.1. Taxonomy (GTDB): domain Bacteria; phylum Verrucomicrobiota; class Verrucomicrobiia; order Methylacidiphilales; family JAAUTS01; genus JAIRPN01. The sequence continues at coordinate 9,378 of JAISCS010000085.1, read as the reverse complement.
GACGCTGGCGGCGTTGGCGCTGGCGCTGACGGCGGGATTGGCGGCGTGGACCAGTCCGACGAGCGGGGTGCTGGTGGCGAGGATGTTGTTAAGCACGCAACCGTTGCCGACCAAGACGGTGGTGGAGCCGCTGACGCGGGATTTGACGCTGGCGGTCGGCGGCACGGTGGAGTTGAAGGCGCGCGCCAAGGGGGTGATGCCAGCGCGGGGCCGGCTGGTGGTGTGGCATGAACAAGGCGGGACGCGGGAGTTTTCGCTGGCGCCCGACGCTGACGGTGTGGTCGCCCACGCGCTGGCGAATGTGCAGCAGGGCTTCAAGTACGCGTTTTATTTGGGGGATGGGAAAAGTCCGCAGTTCACGGTGGCGGTGCGGGTGCCGCCGGTGGTGTCGGCGCTGGAGTTGGAGCAGGTCTGGCCGGCCTACACCAAGCTGCCGCCGCGCAAGCGGGTGCCGTCGGATTTGGCCTTGTTGGCGGGCAGCCGGTTGCGGGCGCGGGTGGCGAGTTCGAGCAAGCTCGGCGCGGCGACGGTGGTGTTGCAGGGGCTGGCGGAGAACGCGGAGTTGAAGCTGGATGGCGGCAAGACCGCCGCTGCCGGTGAGATTGCGATACCGGCGAAGGATTTGACGGGGCTGGCCATCCGGCTGGTGGACGAGGCGGGCGTGAAGTCGGTGAATGAAACGGTGTATCCCGTGGCGCTGTTGCCGGACCATCCGCCGCAGGTGACGGTGCTGGAGCCGCGCGAGGAGCGGCTGACGGTGACGTTGCGGGCGCGCCCGGCGCTGTCGTTCACGGCGAATGATGATTTCGGGTTGGCGCGGCTGAGCGTGGCGTGCCAGTTGCTGCCGCCGCAGGTGGCCGGGCAGGAAGCGGAAGCACCGCCGGTGCAATACCTGCCGATGAAAATCAACGCCGCTGACGGCGGGACGAATTACCGGCATCAGTTTGATTTGACGAAGTTGTCGCCCGCGTTGAAAGAGGGGTGGTCGGTGAATTATTGGATTGAGGCGGTGGACAACAATGACGTGACCGGGCCGGGGTTGACGCGGACGGAGGTGAAGCAACTGGCGATTGTGTCGCCGGAGGAAAAACAGGCGGAGATTTTCGAGCGGTTGAGGCAGAGCGCGGACGCGATTGACAATTTGTCGAACACGCAGCAGAAGATTAGCCATGAAGTCGGTGAGGCAATCCAACGAAAGTGAGCAATCATGAAGGCGGGAATAATGTTACTGGGAATGACGGCGCTGACGGTCGGCGCGCGCGCGGCGGACTTGCAACAGTCGGCCTACCGCGGCGGCGTGGCGCAGGAGGACGCGCGGCGGAGCGCGGAGAAGATTCAACGGGAACTGGGCGATTTGGTCGCGGAGATGCAACTTAACGGATTCGGCGCGGCGGACTTGGAGTTGCTGGTCAAAACTTCCGATAATCTCGCCAACCTGGGCAACGAGGACATGCGCAAGGTCATCGCCGCCTTGCAGAACGCCGGCGCCGCCGGCGAGGCTGACGGTCAGCGGGAGAATTTGCTGACCGCCTACCAAGGGCAGAAGGACATCGCGCTGAAGTTGCAGAAACTGGCGGTGGAGTTCACCACGCGGCAGGTGGTGGGCACGATTCAATCGCGCTTGCAAAACCTGACCCTGCGGCAGGCGGCGAATTTGCGGAACACGCGTGCGATTGACCACGACGCCAAGGCGGGGGCGGCGGGCGCGGTGGTCGGGTCGGAGCAAAGCGCCATCGCGGCGGAAACGGGCTTGCTGGCGCGGAATATCCAGTCGGCGTTGAACCAAGTCGCGCCGGACGCGCCGGTGGGCGTCGCCAGGGTGGTGTTGGAGGCGCTGACGGCCGGCACTTTGCGCGAGGATGCCGACGTCGCCCGCCAGCTCACGGTCAGCGGGCAATATCGCGCGTCGCTGGCCAAGCAGTCCGCGGTGTATCAGGAGTTGGTGCGGGTCTTGCGGGCGGCGCTGGCCGCGCAAGGCGCCACCGAGGCGCTGGCGGAGCTGCTGCGTCAGTTGGAGCGATTGATTGCCGGCGAGCGGGCGCTGATGGTCGCCGGCGGCGAGGCTGACCGTCAGGATTTGGCGCGCCAGCAAACCCGCTTGCAGGACGGCGCGGCGCTGGCGGAGGGTTTGCTGAAAACGTTGAACGCCGCCGCCGCCGCTCACGTCACCCGCGCGGAGACCGCCATGCGGCAAAGCGCCGAGGCCCTGTCGCAAGCCAGGGCCGCGCGGCCGTCGCAGGAAGCCGCCGTCACGGCGCTGGAGGCCGCGCGGAAATTACTCGAACCGCAAATCGCCGCCGTGCAAAAGCAACAGCAGGATGCTATTGACAAGCAAATCGCTGATATGAAATCGCTGTTGGACGAGGTCAGGAAAACCCAGGCCGAGGTGCAACGGAAGGCCGAGGCCAGGCAAGCGGACCAAGCCAATCAGTTGGCGCAACAAGCCCTCGCCAACACTCCTGCCGCCGCTGAGAATCTCTTTAACGCCGCCAGCCAGTTGCAACAAGACGCCGAGGCTAACCAGCAATCCGCCGCCGCTGAACTTGGCAAAGCCGCCGACCAACTGCAACTGCAAATCAACGCCGCGCAACAAATCGCCGCTGATTATCAGAAGCTCGAACAAGCCGCGCAACAACTTTCCCAAGCCCAGCAACAAACCCAGCAGGCGCAACAAAGTTTGCAACAGCAGGGCAGCGTCGCCGACGCTGCGCGGCAACTGATGGGCGCGCGACAACAGTTGTCGCAAATCGGCCAGCAAGGTTTGCCGGAGCAAGCCAAGCAAGCCATACAAGGCGCCGGCCAGTCCTTGAAAGACGCCGTGGCCCAAGCCGCCCAGTCCAAGGCCGAGCAGGCCGGACAGCAGACCCGGCAGGCCGGGCAAGCCTTGCAGCAAGCGCGGGACGCGTTGGCCCAATCCATGCAACAGATGAAGCAACAGGCGGGCCTGACGCCAAGCGCCGGTTACAGCCAGACCCAAGGCGAATCGCAAGACCATCAGCAAGCCGTGATGGGCGCGCAGGGCAGCGACGGCACCGCCGGCAGCAAGTCGTTCGTCGGCAGCGGCGGCATTGACGGCGCGAAAAACTTCGCGCAAGTGGTCGGCAATTTGAAACCGAGGGACCGCGAGGCCATCGCCCAGAGCGCCGCGCAAAAAATCCCGCAGGAATACACCCAGGCCGTGCAACAATATTTGAAAAACCTAACCACCGTGACCGACCCGTCCGTGGCGCGATAACAATTATGAACATGGCCAATCTTAACCCCGCGCATCCCCGCCTCATTATCAGCGGGAACATTTGGACGCGACTCGCGCGCCAACGCCAGGCTGACCCGCTGCTGGATTGTCTGCTGGACCAGCTGCGCCGGCGCGCCGAAATCATTCTCGCCCAGCCCGTCGTTGAGCGGCGCATGGAGGGCCGCCGGCTGTTGATGGTTTCCCGCGATGTTCTCTACCGCGCGCTGACACTCATCATCGCCTTTCGCCTTGGCCACGACGCGCGCTTTGCCCGCCGCGCCGTCGCCGAACTTGAGGCCGCCGCCAGTTTCAGCGATTGGAATCCCGCGCATTTCCTCGACGTCGCCGAGATGACCGCCGCGCTTGCCCTCGGCTACGACTGGTTGCATGACCGGCTCGCCCCCGCGCAACAACGCGCCATCCGCCAAGCCATCATTGAAAAAGGTTTGCGGGCCGCCACGGTCAGCGACCCGCAAATCATTTGGTGGAAAACCAGCGACAACAACTGGAATCAAGTCTGCTGGGGCGGATTGACCCTCGGCGCGCTCGCCGTCGCTGACGATGAGCCGGCGCTGGCCGGTGAAATTCTCGCCCAGGCGAAGGCCGGCATCCACCACGGTCTTGCCCCCTACGCGCCCGCCGGCGTGTATCCCGAAGGCCCCATGTACTGGAGTTACGGCACCACTTACCAAGCCATCATGGTCAGCGCCTTGCAAAGCGCCCTCGGCACCGACTGGGGTTTGGCCGACGCCCCCGGTTTTCGCCAGAGCGCCGAGTGGCAAATTCATGAGACCGGCCCCGGCGGACGGTTCTTCAATTTCTCCGACTGCCGCGCCACCGCGCAACTCGACCCCGTGTTGTTTTGGTTTGCCACGCGCTACAACGACAGCGGCCTGCTTTGTTTCCAAAAGGACCAACTCGCCCAGCTGTGCGCCGCTCCCGCTGACCGTCTCAATCTTCACGCCCAGCACCTGTTCCCGCTTGCCGCCGTCTGGTGGCGCGGCCCGTCCCCCGCGCCCAACTTCGCCGCCGCCGCCGCCGGTGACGGCAAGAATCCCATCGCCGTCATCCGTAGCGCGTGGAACGACCCTGCCGCCCTGTATCTCGCCGTCAAAGCCGGTTCCGCCGCTGTCAGTCACGGTCACATGGACGCCGGTTCCTTTGTCCTTGAACTTGACGGTCAGCGCTGGGCGGTTGACCTTGGAATGCAGGAATATGACACCCTCGAAGCCATCGGTCTCGAACTCTGGGGTCGGGACCGCTGGCAAGTTTATCGCCTCAACAACCACAGCCACAACACGCTGACCGTCAACGGTCGTTTGCACAATCCCCAAGGCCGCGCTGAAATCACGGATTTTTCCCCCGTCACCGTCAGCGTGAATTTGACCCCTGTTCTTGGCGTCCAAGCCACTCGCGCCTTTGCCACCGACGGGACGGTCGGCGTCCAAATCCATGACCGGCTCGATGGTTTGAATCCCGGCGACCAAATCACTTGGCAAACGCTCACTCCCGCTGATGTCGAAATCATCGCCGCTGACAGTGAGGCCCTGTTGCGTCAAAACGGCAAAACCCTGCGCGTCAAATTCACCGTCAGCGGCGGCGCCGCCCAACTCACCGCCACCCCCGCCACCGGCCCCAACGCCTACGACGCCCCCAACCCTGGCATTACCCGCTTGGCGCTGACCGTCACCGCCGCCGCCGCGAAGGTCATCATCCGCTCATCATTGGCCAAAGAGTGAGCGCGTTCATCAATGGCAATTTTATGGTTCTATCCCGTTATCAGTGAAATTGCGGTGGTGTGTGGTGGGCGCATAATAATTCCCCTTCCGTGAAGGGGTGGCCGCGTGAGCGGACGGGGTAGTTCAGCGTTCGGTTTTGGTAGTTTCCTTTAACGCTGAACTACCCCGTCGCTGCGCGCCACCCCTTCACGGAAGGGGAATTGGCGCGCGAGGGGGCAGGGTCGGTGGGGTTTGTTCCGGCGTCAGCGCTTCCATTGCCAACGGCGAAGAACCATTTTTATAAATTTGCCATAACCTGCCAAGTGGTCTAGCTTTTCCGTTTCCATTATGAACAGCATGACCGGTTTCGGCAGGGCGGAGGCCAATCTGCCAGGACGCAAAATCAAGACGGAAATTTCCTCGGTGAACAGTCGCAAGGGACTTGACCTGACCGTCAGCGTGCCGCGCGAGTTCACGGCGTTGGAGGGCGGGGTGCGCGAGTTGGTGCAGAAGGAAGTCAGCCGCGGGCGGGTCACGGTCAGCGTCGTGATTGAAGGCGATGGCGCTGACGGTGGCGGGTTGCGCGTGAACCGGCTGTTGCTCAAGCGTTATTGCCGGGAAATCAAGGCGCTGGCGCGGGAGTTGAACGTCAGCGGCGAGGTCGGCATGGACGCGCTGCTGCGGCTGCCCGGCGTGCTCGGCGCGGACAACGCGGACGCCGCCGGTGGACGAACGCGGACGCTGGTCTTCGGCAGCGTGGCGCTGGCGCTGGCGGCGTGGCAGAAAGCCCGCGCCCGCGAGGGGGCGTTTCTCTGCCGGGCCTTGGCGCGGCAATTCGGCGCGCTGGATAAAAGCGTCGCCGCCATTGACCGGCGCAAGGGCGCGGTGCTGGCGCGGTATCGGCGGAATTTGCAACAGCGCCTGGCCGAGGCGGCGCTGACGGTCGCGCCGGACGACGAGCGGCTGGCGAAGGAACTGGTGATTTTCTCCGACCGCTGCGACATCACCGAGGAGGTGACCCGTCTGCGCGCGCATTGCCACGAGGCGCGGCGGCTGTTGCGGACGGCGGACGCCATCGGGCGCAACCTCGATTTTCTGTTGCAGGAAATCGGGCGCGAGGTCAACACCATCGGCGGCAAGGCGAACGACCTCGAAATTTCGCGGTGCGTGGTGGTGTTGAAAACGGAGTTGGAAAAAATCCGCGAGCAGGTGCAGAATTTGGAGTAACGCATGAAACGCCAAGGCATAGTGTTCGTCATCTCGGCGCCGTCGGGGGCGGGGAAGTCCACGATTTGCGAAGGACTGCGGCACAGCGCCGACTTCGTGTACTCGGTGTCCTGCACCACGCGCGCGCCGCGACCGGGCGAGGTGAATGGCAAGGATTATTGGTTCATCTCCGCCGACGAATTCACGCGCCACGCCGCCGGCGGTGAGTTTCTCGAATGGGCCGAGGTGCATGGCAACTGTTACGGCACGTTGCGGGCAAGGGTGCTGGAGTTGGTCGCGCAGGGGACGGACGTGTTGCTGGACATTGACGTGGCGGGCGCGCGGCAGGTGCGCGGGCAGGCTGACGCCGGCTTCAAACCGACGCTGGTGGACGTGTTCATCATGCCACCGTCGGCGGAGGAACTGGAGCGGCGGCTCCGCAAGCGCGGGACGGAGAACGAGGCGCAAATTCAAACCCGGCTGGCCAACGCGAAGCGCGAGATGGAGGAGTGGCGCGACTATCAATACGTCATCGTCAGCGGCAGCATGGAGGAGGACTTGGCGCGGTTTCGAGCCATCATGAGCGCGGAACGCTGCCGGTCACGGAGGTGGTTATGAAGACGAAGAGATTGTTGCTGGGCATCACGGGTTCCATCGCGGCGTACAAGGCGGCGGAGATTGCCAGCGCGCTGACGCAGCGCGGCGTGGCGGTGGACGCGGTGCTGACGGTGAACGGCGCGCGCTTCATCACGCCGCTGACGCTCGGCGCGCTGACGCGGCGCCCCGTCATTGGCGACATGTGGGCGGACCATCACGCGCGGCCGCCGCACATCGAGGCGGCGGACGCGGCGGACTTGGTGCTCATCGCGCCGGCGACGGCGAACATTCTGGCGAAAATGGCGCACGGCATCGCGGACGACACGCTGACGGCGATTTTGTTGGCGACTCCGGCGCCGCTGCTGGTCGCGCCGGCGATGAACGGCAAAATGTGGCAACATCCGGCGACGCGGGCGAACGTCAGCGTGTTGCGCCAGCGCGGCGTGGAGTTTATCGGCCCGTCGAGCGGGATGCTGGCGTGCGGTTACGAGGGCGTCGGCCGGCTCGCGCCGGTGGAGGAAATCATCGCCACCGTCAGCGGGCGGTTATGCATGGGGAGCGCGGGCACTCCTCGCCCGCGATTAACGTAGCACAGGCAATCCTGCCTGTGTATTGGTACCAGCGGTTCCGCCGCTGATGGTGACTACACAGGCAGGATTGCCTGTGCTACGTTAATAATAAAAAAGCCGGACTATTGAAGTCCGGCTTTTTCAGTTAACACCCCAAATCAATAACGGTCACGATAACCGCCACGGCGCTCGCCATCGAACTTGCGATGACCGCCGCCACGGTGTCCGCCGCCGCCGCCGAAACCACCGCCGCCACCGCTGCGCGCCGGACGGTCTTCCTTGGCGCGCGCCTCGTTGACCGTCAGCGAGCGACCGTCGAAGTCCTTGCCATTCGTGCCTTCCACGGCGCGCTTGGCTTCTTCCTCGCTGCTCATGGTGACAAACGCGAACCCGCGCGGGCGGTTGGTGAATTTGTCCATGATGACGTCAATTTCGGTGACGGTGCCGAACGGCGCGAACAAATCCTGCAAGTCCGCGTCCGTGGTTTGGTAGGAAATGTTTCCCACGTAGAGTTTAGTACCCATATTATGTTTATCCTTAGTTAGAGCGCTGCTGCTGCAAAACTGGCTCCGACTTCGGATTTTGAATTGCCGCTTGGCAATTACACCGCTTTACCGACTTATCAACTGCTCTTGGCGGGGAATAATCGGGAAGTTTGGAAAAAATGCAAGCGTGAACTTGGTATAAATTTTACTTGTCGCAGGTGACTCTCGGCGCAATAACTTAGGGGTATGAAAAATTATTTATGGTCAGCGGTGGTCATGGTCGGGATTATCTCAATGTCAGCGTCAGCGGCGGAACCGTCGCTGACGTTGTATAACCAGCAATTCGCGGTGGTGCGGGAACAGGTCGCGCTGCCGGTGGCGCAGGGGGTCAGTGAGGTCGCCTGTTCGGAAATCACGGCGCACGTGGAGCCGGAGTCGGTGGTGTTGCGCGACGCGTCGGGGCAGGCGGCGCTGACGGTGCTGGAACAGAATTATCGCAACGACCCGGTGTCGCAGGATTTGTTGTTGCAATATTTCGAGGGCAAGACGATTGATTTTGAAGTCGCTGACGGTGACGGGAAGACGCGCATGGTCAGCGGGAAAATCGTGCGCGCGCCGTATGTGTTGCACGCCGAGGCGTTGCGGCGTTACGGCCAGCAATACGCGCAGGCGCAGATGGCGCGGTTCAATTACAATTACGGCGGCGGCGGCGCGAACTCGCCGGTCATTGAGGTTGACGGCAAGCTGCGGTTCTCGCTGCCGGGGTTGCCGTTGTTTCCGGCGCTGGGGGATAATTCGATTTTACAGCCGACGTTGCAATGGAAATTGTCGAGCGACAGTGAAATCAAGACGCCGCTGGAGTTGAGCTACGTCAGCGGCGGGTTTAATTGGTCGGCGGATTATAATTTGGTGTTGCCGGAAAAAGGCGGCACGCTGACGATGACCGGCTGGGTGACGATGGATAACCAGAGCGGGCGGAGTTTCAAGGATGCGAGTATCAAGTTGATGGCGGGGGATGTGAAGAAGATTCAGAATCGGAATGAGGGTAATGTTATGACTGGAGCAATAGCAATAACATGGTCAGAGAGAACAGCGTCACAAGTCACAGAAAAATCCTTCGACGAATATCATCTCTACACGTTGCCGCGCAAGACGGACTTGTTAGACCGCGAGACCAAGCAGGTTGAATTTGTCAACGTCAGCGGCGTCCAGAGCGACCTCGTGTATATTTACAACGGCTTGCAATTTGACCAAAACCGGTATCGTAATTGGGACCAGGAAGGCATCCGCAACGACCGCGCGTTTGGCACGCAGGCGAATAAAAAAGTGTGGGTCTATCGCGAGTTTGAAAACACCGAGGACAATCATCTCGGCATCCCGCTGCCGAAGGGTCGCGTGCGTTTCTACCGGCAGGACAGCGACGGACGGCTGGAGTTCATCGGCGAGAACGAGATTGACCATTCGCCCGCGAAGGAAAAGGTGAAAATCTACACGGGCGACGCGTTTGACTTGGTCGGTGACCGTCAGCGGACGGATTACAAGCAGGAGAACAAGCAGGAACAATACAC
>JAISCS010000103.1 GCA_031265365.1 Verrucomicrobiales bacterium | reverse complement strand
CGTCATGCGCAAGCTCCTCATCCACCTCAATGCCGACCTCCACCGCCACTCCTTTGTCCCTCTCAAAACCGCTCAATAATCTTTTTTCACAACACAGTTGCTTCACGGAAGGGGAATTTGCCCGCGCGAGGGTCATAGTCAGTGGGGTTGATTTCAGCGTCAGCGATTCCCCTTCCGTGAAGGGGTGGCGGCGCGAGCCGACGGGGTAGTTCAGCGTTTTGCGCTGCTTCTCCTCGAACGCTAAACTACCCCGTCCGCTACGCGGCCACCCCTTCACGGAAGGGGAATTCGCTCGCGCAAAGGTCATGGTCAGCGGCTGATTTCTCGCCTGAGTTTTTGCACCGCTGTTTTGATTTCCGCGGCCAGGTTGACTTGCGGTTTGACGTGCGGGAAGGCCAGCCACGGTGTCAGGCCCAGCACGTCGTGAATCACGCGGATTTGACCGGTCATGCCCGCGCCGGACGCGATGCCGATGGTCGGCACGGTCAGCGACTTCGTCACTGCCGCCGCGACTTCGCCGACCACGGCCTCCAGCACAATCGCAAACACGCCCGCTTCCTGCAACAACGCGGCGTCCCGCAGCAGACGCGTCACCTCGGCGTCAGTCCGGCCTTTTTTTCGATACACGCCGCCCTCCTCCCGGATGTGTTGCGGCAACAGTCCGAGATGGCCCAGCACCGGAATCCCCGCCGCCAGCACCGCGCGGATTTGCGGCAGAATTTCCTCGCCCCCCTCCAGCTTCACCCCGTCGGCGCCGGCGTCGAGCAACACGCGCGCGTTGTCGACCGCCGCTGACGGTGACTCGTAAGTCCGGCACGGCAAATCCGCCGTCACCAACGCCCGCCGCCGCGCGCGCGCCACCGCCCGCGTGTGATGCGCCATGTCGCCGAGCGTCACCGCCGTGGTGTCGGCGTAACCCAGCACCGTCATCCCCAGCGAGTCGCCGACGTGCAAAATGTCCGCGCCCGCCTCGTCCAGCAGCCGCGCCGTCGGATAATCATACGCCGTCAGCGCCAGCAGCGGCTCCGGCCCGCGCCAGTCGCGGATTCGCTCCCACGTCACACGATTTTCAAGCATACTTGCTCCTTGCCAAAATCCCGCCGGCAGCGCGCCAGCAACTCGCTGACCGTCAGCGTCGCGCCGCCGGGCACCACCAAGTCCGGCGCGATTTCCGCCAGCGGCTCCAGCACGAACAGGCGGCGCGTCAAGCGCGGGTGCGGCAGAATCAACCGCCCCGTCACCACCGGCGTCCGGTCGGCATACAGAATATCCAAGTCAATCGGGCGCGGCGCGCAAGTCAACCGCCCCGGCTGGCGGGCCCGGCCTTGGGCGATTTCATATTGTTGCAGCCGGTCCAGCAACTCCAGCAAATCCCCGTCGTAACGAAGCTGCGCCACGGCGTTGTAAAAATAATCCGACCCGGGCGGGCATTCCACCGGCTGCGACACATAATAAGACGACAGAGCCGCCAGTGGCGCGATGGTCTGCAAAAAATCCACCGCCTCGTCCAGAGACTTGCGGCGGTTACCCACGTTGGAACCAAGAGCCACGCCAATCATCAGCGCCATTATGCGGGCTTCCCCGCAGGTTACAAGGCTTACTGCATAAGCTGCTGCACCGGCATCTCCAGCAACCGGTAGTCGCCAGGGATGACGAAAATATCGTCGCCGAGCGGGTCGCGACTGACGGAGAGCAGCTTGGTGTAAATTACCACCGGAGCCGGCTCGCTGATGCTCACCTCGGTTTTCACCGGCATTCCGGGAAGATTGTCAGTGGCGGGCATTTTGCTTTTCAGGAAATTGGCCATGAACCCGTTGGTCATCTTGTGGTAGTCATCCCGAATGGTCGCGTAGTCGGGATAATTTTTCGCCACCCAATACTTGGCCTTCACCCGGTCCGTCTCCGTGGTGTATATCTCCGTGTCGTAATCGTCCACGCGCGCCGTCTCGCCGGTCGGCTTGAATTGCGCGGATGCCGCGTCCTCGCCCACCTTCGCCTCCACCGCCTCCGCCAGCGGCGCGTTGCCGACCTTGAGATAAGATTTTTGCTGGGCCAGCACCACGAAGGTGTCGCCGCTGGTGGCGTCCATAATCATGTAGCCCATCGGCACGCCGTCCACGCGCATTTTGTTGCCCTTGATTTTGACGGTGACGCGCTGGGGCAAATCCCCGTAATACGCTTCCTGCACCACGGTCAAGTCCGCCTGGGCGCTGACGGTCAGCCAGCCCAAGCCCAATGTTAACGCCAAAGATTTGATGTTCATGCCGCGCCATGCTAACAACTTCGCGCTGCCGGCGCTAGTTTTATTTTCCATCCACCGCGACGACCTCGACCTTCCGCAATCCTTGGCGCAGGAACCGCTCGCCGGCCTCTTGGAAATGCACGGGCAGGTCGGTGAGATAAACGTCAACGGGTTGCTCACCGTCAGCGGCGGCGAGCCGGCCCGCTTGGGCCAGCGTCTCGCGCACGAACCGCGCGCAAGTCTCGGCGGAATCCACCAGCGCGATGTCGCGCCCCAGCAGACTGAGCAACAGCGGCTTCAACAGCGGATAATGCGTGCACGCCAGCACCAGCGTGTCAATCCGCGCCAGTCGTAGCGGCTGAAGATATTCCTCCAAAATCGCGCGTGTGGCGGGATGCTCCAGCCAGTCTTCCTCGATGAGCGGCACCAGCAGCGGCGTGGCGCGGGCGGTGATGTCTATATCCGGCTGACGCTGCCGCAGCCGCCGCTGGTACACGCCGCTGTTGATGGTGCCGATGGTGCCGATGATGCCGACGCGATGTGCGCGCGTCGCGACGAGGGCGGCGCTGACGCCCGGCTCGATAACGCCGAACACCGGCACGGGCAACTCTCGCCCCAGCGCGGCCAACGCGTAGGCGGACGCAGTGTTGCAAGCGACGATGACGGCCTTGACGTTTTGGGTCAGCAGGAACGCGGAAATCTCGCGTGAGTAGCGGGTGATGGTGTCGGCGGACTTGTTACCGTAAGGCACGCGGGCCGTGTCGCCAAGGTAAATGAGTTTCTCCCCCGGCAGCAACTCATGCAACGCGCGCACCACGGTCAGCCCGCCGATGCCGGAGTCGAAAATGCCCAAGGGTCGCTGGTCCATAAGGGGATGGATTTTAACCACGAATGGACCCGAATGAACACGAATATTATGGTAATTCATCATAACATTGGCGGAACTAGCTAGTTCGTCATCCTGAACGCAGCGCCGCAGGTGCGTAGTCGAAGGAGCGGTTGGGGCAAGGTCAGCGGATTAGCTACCGCCAGCCGGTTAGTCAGTACTTAGCCGTTCCTTCGACTGCAGCCCTTGCAGGGCTGCGCTCAGGATGACGAACTAGTCTGCCAATATTATGATGAATTACCTTAATTCGCGTGATTAGCGGGCTGATTGTTCTCCTCATGGTCAGCGTCCGCTGATGGTTCCGGCGCGGGTTCCGGCTCGGCGATGGTGGGATGCTCAGGCTCGGCGGGCGACGGCTCACCGTCAGCGGGCGCGGGCGGCTCCGGTTCGGGCGATAACATTTCCTCCACCGCCGGTTTGGGATTTAGAATTTCGACATTGGAATTTTCTTGGGATTTGGAATTTGAATTTTGGGATTTTTCCACAGCCACGGGCACTTCGCGGATAACCTCTTCCAAGTTCGGCACCACCGGCACGGCGACGGGCGGTTTGATGATGGCCGGCGGATGCATGGTCGGGCTGACCATCAGCGTCATGTAATTTTTGATGCCGCGCGCGATGGACTCGGCCAGTCTTTGCCGGTACTCGCCGCTGGTGATGAGCCGCGCGTCGCCGCTGTTGCTGAGGAAACCGCCCTCCACCAAAATCGCCGGAATCTCCGTGCCCTTCAACACCACGAACCGCGCGCGCCGTACGCCGCGGTCACCGTCAGCGGGACGCGGGTAGAGCTTGACCAGCTCGGCGTGGACACTGTCGGCGAGGATGACGTTCAGCGCGTCATTCTTGTTGCCCGGCTGCGCCCCCCGGTCGCCGGCCTTGTTTTTGCCGGCGTCGGAGGTCGAGGGCGAGTTGCGCGGCGACAGGCAATACGTCTCCACGCCGCTGGCGCTCGGCCCCGCCTCGTTGTAATGCAGGCTGACGAAAATCCAGCCGGGCAGCCGGTTGGCGATGGCGCAGCGGTCCTCGAGCAGCAAGAACACATCCTCGCCGCGCGTCATGAGCGTCGGCACGCCCCGCGCCTTCAGCACGGCTTGCAGACGTTTGGCGGTGTCGAGCGCGGCGATTTTTTCGGGATAATCGGCGCGGCTGCGGGTGCCGTTGTCGGTGCCGCCATGACCGGGGTCGATGACCACGCCGAGGACCTTCTGGCGCGGGGCGGTCTCGGCGCGGCGCAGCAACGGGTCGAACAACTTGATGACGTCGAGCCGCGAGACGAAGCCGCCGCCGTGCTCATCGCGCAGGAACGGGAAGCTGAGCCACACCCGGCGCCCGTCGAGCCACGCCTCGCGCGAGTTGGCCTTCAACATCAGCCGCCCGTACACACCGCTGACGGTGAACGGTTCCTGCTCAGGCACGGCGGCCTTGTTGAACTCGTAAAATTCGCAGAACGAGTCGAAGGTCACGTAGGACAGATTGTCAATCTTGGTCTCCTGCCAAACCGGCGCGGCACGCAGTCCCGCCGCTGACAGTGACAACAGCAGTGCTAGACAGATGATGATGCGGTGACGGGGCATTTGGGGGGACAATATAAAACTCAAAATTCAAAACTCAAAGCTCAAAACCACAATTCAAAATTCGGTTCTATCCCATGAACAGTGGAATTGCGGTAGCGTGCAGTGGCCGCAGCATAATTCCCCTTCCGTGAAGGGGTGGCGCGGAGCGACGGGGTAGTTCAGCGTTAAGAAAAACTACCAAAACCGAACGCTAAACTACCCCGTCCGCTGCGCGGCCACCCCTTCACGGAAGGGGAATGCGCTGGCGCAGGAGACCGGGGCGGTAGGGGGGACGGCGCCAACGCTTCCACTGCTAACAGCGAGGAACCCAATATTCAAAACCCGCCGCCGACCGGTGGTCTCAAGTTTTGAGTTTTGGCGTTGTGGTTTTGCGCTTTGGGTTTTGCGTTTTGAGTTCCACATTGTCAATCAACCGCGTCCGGCCAATCCAAACCGCCGCGCACAGGCGACCGTTCGCGGCCTCGGCGTATTGCAATTTCAGGCCGGCGATTTTTTCTAAACGCCACCTGGCATCGCCGACACTCGCGGATTTTCCCAACTCCGCCGCGAAACGCGCCGCGACCTGACGCTCGGCGGTGCTCAAATAAGCGTTGCGCGAGCTGCGCGCCACACCGTCAGCGTCACGCGCGATGGGCGCGCGCACAATCTCCACCGGAAAATTCAAGTCCCGCGCCATGCGCTCCAACACATCGCACTGCTGCGCGTCCTTCTGCCCGAAAATCGCCGCGTCGGCCCGCGTGAGATTAAACAACTTCGCCACCACCGTCGCCACGCCGTCGAAGTGGCCGGGGCGGAACGCGCCACAGCGGCCTTGTGACAGAACGGACTCGCTGACCGTCACCGACGCATCGTCAGCGTACAAATTTCCCGGCGCGAACAAAATATCCACGCCATTGTCAGCGGCGAGCCGGCGGTCGCGGGCGAACGGGCGCGGATATTTGGTAAAATCCTCGCGCGGCCCGAACTGCTTCGGATTCACGTAAACGCTCAACACCACCACGTCCCCATGCCGCCGCGCCAGCCGCGCCAAACTCAAGTGCCCCTCGTGCAGCGCGCCCATCGTCGGCACCAGCGCGATTTTTTTACCCAACTGTTTCAGGTGCGCAGCTTCACGTTGCATCCGTTTTAGATTTGAGATAGTTTTCATATTCGTCAAACGAAAGAGCATAGATGTCTACCAACTACATACAAAACTTATTTGCGGACCGCATCGGCGGCAAACGTTACGGCCTCGACACGGCCATTTACAAATTCGAGAAAATCAAGCGCGCCAAGCGCGAGGCCCAGCGGCAGCGGCCCGACGTGGAGTTGTTCGACCTCGGCGTCGGCGAGCCTGACGCGCCGGCCTTCCCTGAGGTGTTGCGGGCGCTGACGGTCGAGGCCGCGAAGCCGGAGAATCGCGGCTACGCTGACAATGGCGGCGCGCCGTTGAAGCAGGCCGCCGCGCGGTATTTGCAAAAACTCTGCGGGGTCGAGTTGAACCCCGACACGCAAATACTCCACTCCATCGGCAGCAAGGCGGCGCTGAGCATCCTGCCCGCCGCGCTCATCAACCCCGGCGACGTGGCGTTGATGACGACGCCCGGTTATCCCGTCTTCGGCACGCACGCGAAATATTACGGCGGTCTCGTCCACAACCTGCCGCTGACGGCGGGCAATCATTTCCTGCCCGACCTCGACCGCATCCCCGCTGACGTTCTCGCGCGCGCGAAGACGCTGGTCATCAACTACCCTAACAATCCAACCGGTGCCAGCGCGACGCCGGAGTTTTTCGCCAAGGTCGTCGCCTTCGCCAGGAAAAACAACCTCGTGGTCATCCACGACGCCGCCTACGCCGCGCTGGTGTTCGAGGGCAAACCGCTGAGCTTCCTCGCCACGCCCGGCGCCGTGGAGGTCGGCGTCGAGTTGCACTCCGCGAGCAAGTCGTTCAACATGACCGGTTGGCGCTGCGGCTTCGTCGCCGGCAATGAGTTATTAGTCAAAGCCTACGGCGACGTGAAGGACAACACCGACAGCGGCCAATTCCTCGGCATCCAAAACGCGACCGCTTACGCCCTCGACCATCCTGAAATCACGGAACAAATCGCGGCGAAATACTCGCGGCGCATGGACCTCTTGGTCGGCGCGTTGAACCAACTCGGCTTCGCCGCGAGGAAACCGCGCGGCTCGTTCTTCCTCTACGTCGCCGCGCCGAAGCGCGCCATCGCCGCTGACAGTGGCGCGACGATTGAGTTCGCCACCGGCGAGGATTTTTCGCAATGGCTCATCCGCGAGCACAGCATCTCCACGGTGCCATGGGACGACGCCGGCGCGAACGTGAGATTCAGCGTCACCTTCCAAGCCCCCGCCCTGGCCGACGAGCAGCGCGTCATCGAGGCGCTGACCATGCGGC
This sequence comes from Verrucomicrobiales bacterium, assembly GCA_031265365.1. Classification (GTDB taxonomy): domain Bacteria; phylum Verrucomicrobiota; class Verrucomicrobiia; order Methylacidiphilales; family JAAUTS01; genus JAIRPN01. Next base: position 383 of record JAISCS010000103.1, on the reverse strand, counting down.
TCTCACGCTACCGGCTGGAATTTTGACAATACCTCGCGCCAAGACGCCAAGTTTTTATTTTTGGTTCGCGCAGAGACGCGGAGACGCGGAGTTTTTTTTATTATAGCATTTCACACCCCGTCATCCTGAGCGAAGCCCTGCAAGGGCGCAGTCGAAGGACCGGCTTGGTCAGTGTTAGCGGCTTAGAGCACATTAAATCCCAATGAGTTCAAAAAAGGGTTCTATCCCGTGAACAGAGGAATGGCAGTGGCGTGAGGTAAGTGCAGCATAATTCCCCTTCCGTGAAGGGGTGGCGCGGAGCGCCGGGGTAGTTCAGCGTTTGGGGCGAGGTCCCGGTTAACGCTGAACTACCCCGTCCGCTCCGCGGCCACCCCTTCACGGAA
>JAISCS010000190.1 GCA_031265365.1 Verrucomicrobiales bacterium | reverse complement strand
CGTGGTCATCTTCGGCGCGGGCCGGGCGGGCGCGAAATCGTCGCGGTGAAAAGAAATGTCCAACTGCCCCACCGGCAGCGTGCGCCGGGCCGGGTCGAATTTTCGCGTCAACGCCGCCAACCGTTCCGCCAGCGGCACCCCGCGCGTGTGAATCCCGACGAAGCCGAGCGCCGCGCCCTCGGGACTGCGCTCCAAAATCTCATGCGCCAGCCGGTTCAACGACCGGTCAATAGCAGCGGCATCCATCACAATTTTACTCATAACCACTCCTTCAGCGCCTCACCGGACGCTATTAAAGGTTCACCGCCAGCGGCGTCACGAAACCCGCGGCTTGCGCGTCGTGCGCCAAGTCGACCGATGTTTCACAATCCAATCCAGCAGCGCCTGCTCAAACCCGATGTCGTGCCCGACCTTCTCGGACTCAATCCACTTGTGCTTGAGGATTTCATCGCGTTCCGCGAGGAACTCGCGATACAACGCCGAATTCTTGAAATACTGCTCGGTATCTGGAGAAATCGCGCTCACAATCCCGCTATTAACCCCCAGCCGCCGCGTTCTGTCAAGGTCATAACCAAAAATCTTCATTCACGCAGGTTAATTAAAAGCGGGCACGGGCCGGACGGCTCGATGTGGACGAGCACGTCGATGACTTGCGGAAATTGCGTTTGCAAATGGTCCTTGACGCGGTGGGCGATACGGTGACCGTCAGCGACGGTGATGGCGGGGTCCACCTCGACGTGTAGCTCGACGAACAGGCCGATGCCGCTCTTGCGGACGCGGCATTTTTCCACGTTGCCGACGCCGCTGACGGTCAGCGCCGCGCGGCGGATGGCGGCGCTGACGGTGGCGGCGACGCTGCCGTCGAGCAAATCGTGCAGCGCCGCGCGGCACAGCAGCAGGCCGTTGAAGCCGATGATGACGCACGCCGCCAGCGCCGCCCAATCGTCAGCGGGTTCCCAGCCCGCGCCGCCGACGAGGGCGACGGTGATGCCGACGGCGGCGGCGGCGGAAGTGAGCGCGTCGGCGCGGTGGTGCCAGGCGTCGCCTTGGATGGCGCGGCTGTCAAGGCCGCGGTTGGCGGCGCTGAGCTTGCGCGAAAGGAGTTCCTTGACGACGACGACGGCGACGAGCACCGGCAGCGTGAACCATGCGGGCGCGTGGTGCGGTTGTTTGATTTCCTGAATGGCGTGGTGCGCGATGAAGCCCGCCGCGATGAACAGGCTGACGCTGGCGAACAGGCCGGCGAGGGATTCGATTTTGCCGTGGCCGTAGGGGTGGTCAGCGTCGGCGGGGCGCAGGGACAACTTGAAGCCGGCCCAAGTGATGACGGACGTGAGGATGTCGCCGGCGGACTCGATGCCATCGGCGATGAGCGCGTAGGAATGGCCGATGAAGCCGACGCTGATTTTGACAAGCATCAGCGCGACATTGGCGGCCACGGAGAGCAAGCCCAGTTTCAAAATGCCGCCGCTGTTGTTCATGAGGGGATGGTAGGGGAAATAACGCAAAGCTCAAAACTCAAATCGCAAAACCACAACGCAAAATTCAAAAGTTAGCTGACGCCGCCGGCCATCAGCGGGAGCAAGTTTCGCGTTTTCAATTGTGGTTTTGCGATTTGAGTTTTGAGCTTTGCATTAAAGCTGGCACACCTCCTGCTTGTCACTATCAGCGATGAAATACTTCATTAAAAAATTAATGGCGCCGCTGGTGACGGCGATAATGTTTATCGGGGTCGGCGCCCAGGCATGGGCGCAGGAAGCGGCGGCGGAGCCGGCCGTCATCAACAGCGGCGACACGGCGTGGATGATGACCAGCACGGCGCTGGTGTTGTTCATGACCTTGCCCGGGCTGGCGTTGTTTTACGGCGGTCTCGTGCGGAAAAAAAACGTGCTGTCCGTGCTCGCGCAATGCCTCGGCATCGCCGGCCTCGCGGCGCTGCTGTGGTGGGCGGCGGGCTACAGCTTGTCGTTCAGCGGCGACGGCAAGTTCATCGGTAATCTTGATTTGGCGTTTCTCAACACGGCCATCTACGGGCCGGACGGCAACGACATCAATTACTCCGCCACCCTCGGCGGCGTGCCGGAAAGCGTGTGGGTGATGTTCCAATACACCTTCGCCGTCATTACCCCGGCGCTGATTGTCGGCGCGATTGCGGAACGCATGAAGTTCACCGCGCTGATGGCCTTCATCACCGGCTGGCTGTTCCTCGTCTACTTCCCGTTCGCGCACATGGTGTGGGGCGGCGGCTACATCGGCAAAGACCTCGGCGCGATTGACTTCGCCGGCGGCCTCGTCGTCCACATGTCCTCGGGCTTCTCCGCCCTGGCGCTGGCGCTGATACTCGGCCACCGCAAGGGTTACGGCAAAGAAAAAATGGCCCCGCACAGCATGGTCCTGTGCATGGTCGGCACCGCGATACTATGGGTCGGCTGGTACGGCTTCAACGCCGGCAGCGCGGGCGCCGCCAACGGCCTCGCCGGCAGCGCGTTCCTGACCACCACCCTAGCGGCGGCCATCGGCGGCCTCGTGTGGGCGGGCATGGAATTTATCATCAAAAAACAACCGTCCGTGTTGGGCTTCTGCTCCGGCGTGGTCGGCGGGCTGGTGGTGATAACACCGGCGGCGGGCTTCGTGACGGCGGGCGGTGCGGTGCTGTGCGGCGTCGCCGCCGGCGTGGTGCCGTTCTTCGCGTGTGTATATTTGAAAAAGTGGCTCGGTTATGACGACGCGCTCGACACGTTCGGCGTCCACGCCGTCGGCGGCACCGTCGGCACCCTGCTGACCGGCCTGCTGGCGCGCGGCTTCATCAACGGCGCCGAGGGCGGCGCGGCGTTGTTCATGAAACAACTCGCCAGCGTGGGCATCGTAATCGTGTGGAGCGTGGTGGCGACGGTAGTCCTCGCCTACCTCGTGAAATTCACCATCGGCCTGCGCCCGACCGCCGAGGCGGAAACCGAGGGGCTGGACATCACCGACCACGGCGAGGAAGGCTACAATCTGTAACATTAACCCAGGAGCAAGAGCAAAGTTATGAAGAAAATCGAAGCAATCGTCAAACCGTTCAAACTGGAAGAAATCAAGGAGGCGCTGACCGAGGCGGGGGTCGAAGGCCTGACCGTCAGCGAAGTGAAGGGCTTCGGGCGGCAAAAGGGGCACACGGAAATCTATCGCGGGAGCGAATACACCGTGGACTTCCTGCCCAAGCTGAAAATCGAAATCGTCGTCCCGGACGACCGCGCGGAAGTGGTGGTGAAGGCCATCGTCAGCGCGGCGAAGACCGGCAAAATCGGCGACGGCAAAGTATTCGTCCTGCCGCTGGAGAGCGCCCTGCGCATCCGCACCGAAGAGAGTGGGGATAAGGCGTTGTGAGTCAGCTTATGCAAGAAACCGGCAGCCGAGAGGTTGCCGGTTTCCTTGTCATCGTCAGCGCCAACCTACCACTTGATAATCGACAAATACCCCTGCGTGACCGATGCCGCCTCCTCCACCGTCAACCACCGCTCCGCCGCCCAGTGGCCCCACGAATCCGAGATGGCCAGCTCACCGGTCTTGGCGTTGTAACCGATTATCATCCGCACATGCCCCCGCTCCCGGTCCTGATAACGCGCGTCCCGAAACGCCTTCCGCACTGCCTTAAGCTCCCGCGCGTAAGCCTCCCAATCCGCCACCCCCGCCCGCGCCGCCGTCCGCTCGGTGATGGATTTTTCCAAGTCGTCATTCACATAACACGCCCACATCAACGGCAACCCCTTGTCCACATACCGCGCGATATTCCGCGTCTCCAGCCCCGCGTCCACCGTCTGAATCGAACAACCATGCCGTCGCACATACAATTCCACATTAGCCGTAATCGCCCCCACACTCGTCCCCCCGCCCATGCCAGTGTGCCCCGCCATCGCTAACAAATACATGTCGGCGGGAATCTCCATGTAGCGCAAATACCGCTCCCACGTCGCCGGCACACAATAACCCTTCGGCCCCTGGTCCACCATCGGCATCTGCCCCACCACCACATCCCCGTTCGCGCGCCGCTCCACCCGCGCCGCCAGCGCCGCGCGCAACCCCGCCACCCGCGTCGCCCGCCCGTAATTATCCGCCACCGCCACCCGCACCACGCGCACGGCGACATACTCGTCCTTCGGCGCCGCCAGCAAAATCGCGTGTCCCCGCCAATCCCAGCGCGCCACACTCTCCCGCGTCTCCGGCGTCTCGCCGAACGTCTGCCGGCGCGGCGCCCCCAGCACCTCTGTCAACGTCGCCGCAATCACCCGCGCATCCTCCTTGACCGCGTCCTTAAAATCACGAATCGCCGCGTCGCGCTTCTTCCCGTCATCCTGCCGGTCAACGCCGGCAAAATCGCCCTTGTTAGCGAACACCATCGACAGCGACTCCGGCCGCCCCTCCCGCGCGTACAGCGTCAGCGAATAAGGCCGCGCCCCCAACACCCGCGCCTCACCGTCAGCATACCGGCGATAACTACCCTGCGTATCCGTCAACGACTCCTGCGGCCACCGCAACCGCCCAGCCACCGCCTCCGCGTCGTCCTGCCACAACTCCCCGTCACCGAACAACTCCGCGCCGAACACCTCATTCATCCGCGTCGGCGACGGCTCCTCTACCGCCACCGCTGACCATGCGGTGACCACTAATAACAACAGCGGAATGATTTTCATGCGGTACTTAAACCATAGATTGACGCGGCTGGACAGATTAATTGTCAGAAACTCCAAATGCCAAATAAATATCAACTACCAACTGCCAAATTCCAAACTAGCTGCCGCTGGCGCGAAAACCAACTCTACTAACACAAAGCCAAGAGCACAGAGTTCCAAACCGCGAATAACCGCGAAAGTCCGCAATTTATGCGGGTTGGCGGGGTGTTTAAGTTGTAATTGGGCGTTTGATTAACACATTTCCAATCGGGGTATTTCCAGTCTTTTTGCAAGAACAGAGTTCCAATTTACGGGGACTTTTCGCATCGTTTCGCATGGTTTTTGATGCGAAAAGCGAAGTTTTCAGCGTGATTTTTCTCCCCAGTCTGGTTGTACTGGCAGTCCTATGAGTTGGAAAAAAGCACAAGACGAAGCCCAGCGGTGGCTGGACAAGGCTCGGTTTGAGGATGTCCATAATCATGAACAGCGTCCGCCCCAGCCGCGAAAGTTCCGCGCAAATAATGAGGTCGCCCGCGCCGACCTTGGCCAGCAGCGCGCCCAGCCGCCGCTTGTCGTAATG
>JAISCS010000188.1 GCA_031265365.1 Verrucomicrobiales bacterium | reverse complement strand
CATCAGGCATCAGGCATCAGGCATCAGGCATCAGGCATCAGGCATCAGGCATCAGGCATCAGGCATCAGGCATCAGGCATCAGGCATCAGGCATCAGGCATCAGGCATCAGGCACTAAGGCTTGAGGCTCAACTTCAGCATTTCATCCCCGCTTTAATCTGCAATCAATTTAACACCGGCACGCTTGTCGCCAAGCGCCGCCGGTGTTTTTATTAACCCCAACATGGAACATATAGTATGAAAACAAACAATAATCGGAAAATCGGCGCGTTGGTCGCGTCCACACTGGCGCTGGTGCTCAGCGTCGCCCAAGCGGATGAATTCCGGTGGAACAAAACCGGCGAAGGCACTTGGGATTCGACCATTCCCAACTGGTACAACCTCACCGAGGGCGACATCGCAGGCGCCCTGCCGGGTGGCAACGACGACGTGACCATCAGCGGCGACAGCACCATCGTCCACCTGAGAACCAACCCGGGCACGCTCAAATCCCTCACCATCTCGTCCGGCGTCACGCTGGAGGACAACTACCAAGCCAACCGCATTAACCTGACCGACTTCACCAACGCCGGTTTAATCACGTTCAATGCCGGGCGGCTAATCGCCGTCAGCAACAGCACTACCATCTCCGGCACCATGGTAGTGGAAAGCAATACAACGCTGTTACAACTTGCCACCGCCAACAACACCGGCGGTTTAATCAGCGTGCGGAACGGCGGCGTCGAGTTTCGCTGGAGCAACATCACCGGCGGCAGGGTGGAAATTTACGCCGGCGCGTCTTACGTCCATACCGATGTTCAAGACACCACCAGCTTCAGCGGCGTGACGTTTGACAACGCCGGCTATTTTGACTGGAACAGCCGCACCGGCGGCGGCGGACGCACCAAAGCCGTCACCTTCAGCGACGGCACGTTCACTAACAGCGGCACCATCAACCTCCAGCAACTCGGCGACACCGGCGGCGGCACCAACATTGGCCGCACTCTGAGCATCCAACTCTCCGGTGCCAATGTCTTCACCAACAGCGGCAAAATTTTCGTCCTCAATGAAACCCCCGACAATGACTCCGGCAACCAGAACGCCCAGTTCACCGTGGATGCCAACGCCACGCTCGTCAACAACAGCGGCGCGTCCATCGTCATCAACAACTCCGCCAACGGCACCACCAACGGCGCTGCCAGCGCGCAATACTCCCGTCTCACCGTCAGCGACGGCGCAACCTTCACCAACAGCGGCAGCATCGCCATCAGCCTCGCTGCCGCCACCACTGACGATGCCCAGCACTACGCCACGCTGCTCATCGGCGCGGACTGGACGAACACCGGCATCATCACCGTTGACCGCGCCAACAAAACCAACGCCGTCGCCGCGCTCGACCTCACCGGTCAAGCCTACACGCAAACCGGCGCTGACGCGGTCACCCGTTTGCTCAACGGCGGCCAACTCAATGCCGCGTCCGTGACCATCAGCGAGGGACTGCTCGGCGGCAACGGCGCCATCATCTCCGCCACCACCACCATCAGCGCCGGCGCGACCCTCGACCCCGACGGCACGCTGACGCTCACCAGCCTCACTCTCGACAACGGCAGCATCCTGAATTTCTCCCTCGCTGACCTTGACCTGCTCAACATCACCGGCAACCTCACCCTCAGCGACGCGACATTGAACCTCACCGACAGCGAAGTCTCCACCGGCATCTATTCGATTGCCAGCTACGGCACCTTAACGGACGGCTACGCCCTCACCGTCAGCGGCCTGTCCGATGAATACACCTACGCCCTGGACTTCATCACCGACAGCAAAATTTTGCTAACCATCATCCCCGAACCCGCGACATGGGCGCTGTTGCTCACCGGCGCGCTGACCCTCGCTGCCCTCCGCCGCCGCCGCTGATACAGATATTTTGTGGTTCTATCCCGTGAACAGAGGAATGGCAGTGGCGGGTGGTAAGCGCAGCATAATTCCCCTTCCGTGAAGGGGTGGCGCGGAGCGACGGGGTAGTTCAGCGTTAACGGAAACTACCAAAACCAAACGCTGAACTACCCCGTCCGCTCCGCGGCCACCCCTTCACGGAAGGGGAATTAGCTCACGCAGGGGCATGGGCGGTGAGGGAGTCAGCGTCAGCGCTGCCACTGCTAACAGCGCGGAACCTATTTTGTTTCGCGCCAAGACGCCAAGTTAATTTAATCAAAAAAACTTGGCGTCTTGGCGCGAGGTTCCTTCAAATCAAGCGGGCAAGGCAAAGTAATCGGCGGCGTTGCGGTAGCAGATGTCGCGCACCATGCGGCCCGTGAGGGCGAGGTCGGCGGGGGCCTCGCCGCGCTCCACGGCGCCGCCGATGACGTTGCACAGCACGCGGCGAAAATATTCGTGGCGCGTGTAGGAAAGAAAACTGCGGGAATCGGTCAGCATCCCGACGAAGCGCGAGAGCAAGCCGTTGCCGGCCAGCGCGCGCAACTGCCATTCCATGCCGTCCTTTTGGTCGAGAAACCACCAGCCGCTGCCGAACTGGATTTTCCCCGGCACCGCGCCGTCTTGAAAATTGCCGGCCATCGTGGCAAGCAGATAGTTGTCAGCGGGATTCAAATTATACAGGATGATTTTCGGCAGCGCGCGCTCTTGGTCGAGGCGGGCGAGATAACGGGAAAGATTGACCGCCTGCCGCTCGTCGCCGATGGAGTCGCCGCCGACGTCCGGGCCGAGGCTCTGGAACAGGCGGGTGTTGTTGTCGCGCAGCGCGCCGAGGTGCAGTTGCTTGGCCCAACCCAGCGCGGCGTCGCGGCGGGCGAAATGCAGCAGCAGGTGGCCGGCGAATTTTTCCGCGTCGCTGACGGTGACGTTGCGGCCGGCGCGGGCGGTGGCGTAAATGCGCGCGGCTTCAACCTCGTCGGCGAAGTCGCCGGGGCAGGCGCCGAGGCCGTGGTCGGAGAGGCGACAGCCGTGGTCGTGGAAATATTGGTGCCGCCGGTCGAGCGCGCGCAAAAAATCGGCGAAGGTCGCGCAGTCAACGTCAGCGGCGGCCTCGAGCCGCGCGACCCAGGCGTTGAATATTTCAGGCCGCGCGACCGCCAGCGCCCGGTCGGGGCGGAAGGTGGGATACACGCGCGTCGGAAACGAGGCGTCGGCGCGCAGTTGCCGGTGCCAGCGCAAATCGTCGGCGGGGTCGTCGGTGGTGCAGATGACCCGCACGCCGCTGCGCGTGATGAGGCCGCGCGCGGTGAAGTCCGCGCCGCCGAGCAGCTCATTGGCCGCGGCCCAAATCGCGGGCGCGGTGGTTTCGTCCAGCAAGTCGTCAATGCGGAAGTAACGCAACAGTTCGAGGTGCGTCCAGTGGTGGATGGGATTGAGCAACGCGCGCGGCACGGTGCGGGCGAAGGCGAGGAATTTCTCGTAATCGGGCGCGTCGCCGGTGCAGTAACGCTCGTCAATGCCGTTCCAGCGCATGAGCCGCCATTTGTAATGGTCACCGGCCAGCCACAGGTCGGCAAGGTTGCGGAAGCGGCGGTTCTCGGCGATTTGGCGCGACGGCAGGTGGCAGTGATAATCCAGGATGGGCTGGCCCTCGGCGTACTCGTGGTAGAGCGCGCGGGCGGCGCGGGATTGCAACAGGAAATCATCGGTGACAAAGGTTTTCATAAGTGGTGACGGTCGGTGCGCATTTAATCACAGCGCACCGCGTCTGCCAAGGCAATTTACGCCTTGCGGCGGCGCGTGGTTGTGCCAGCATGGACGCGCCATGCCCAACGAATTGTTCACCATCAGCGACCGCGTCATCGTCGTCACCGGCGCCACCGGCGCGCTCGGCGGCTCGGTCGCCGCTTATCTCGCCACGCAGGGCGCGCGGGTCGTGTGGCTCGCGCGCGACGCCGCGAAACTCGACGCCGCCGTGGCCGCTTGCCGCGCGGCGGTGCCGGCGGCGGATTGCCTCGCCGTGCGCGCCGACGTGCTCGACCACGCGTCACTGTCGGCGGCGCGCGACGCGGTATTGGCCAAATACGGGCGCGTGGACGGCTTGCTCAACGGCGCCGGCGGCAACCTTCCCGGCGCGACCATCCCGCCGGACAAAAGTTTCCTCGACCTCGACCCCGACGCCTTCAAACAAGTCGTGGACCTGAACCTGCACGGCACCGTGTTGCCGACGTTGGTGTTCGCGCCGCTGCTGGTCGCCGGCGGGCGCGGCTCGATTGTCAATTACTCGTCCGTGTCCGCGGCCCAGGTGCTGACCCGCGTGGTCGGCTACTCCGCGGCGAAGGCGGCGGTGACCAACTTCACGCGCTGGCTGGCGGTGGACCTCGCGCGCCGCACCGGCGGCGGGGTGCGCGCCAACGCGGTCATGCCGGGCTTTTTCCTCGGCGAGCAAAACCGGCGGCTGCTGACCAACGCGGACGGCACGCTGACGGAACGCGGGCGGTTGATTGTGCAACACACGCCGTTCGGCCGCTTCGGCGCGGCGCGCGAGTTGCACGGGGCGATTCATTACCTGCTGTCGGACGCGGCGGGGTTCGTCACCGGCAGCGTGCTGGAGGTGGACGGCGGCTTTCACGCGTTCTCTGGAGTTTGAGCATGATGCATGATAAGTTGATGGAAGAATCCTTCCGCTGGTACGGCCCCGGCGACCCGGTGCCGCTGGCGTTCATCCGGCAGGCCGGCGCGACGGCGGTCTTTACCGCGCTGCACGAAATCCCTTACGGCGAGCCGTGGCCGCGCGCGGCCATCCGCGCACGGCTGGACTTGCTCGCCGGCCACGGTCTGCGCTGGACGGCGGTGGAGTCGGTGCCGGTGCATGAGGACCTCAAGACCGGGCGCGGTGATTTGCGGAAATTGCTGGATAATTACGCGCGGACGCTGGCCCACCTCGGCGCCGAGGGCGTGCGGACGGTGATTTACAATTTCATGCCCGTGCTCGACTGGATTCGCACCGACCTCGACCACGAGCTGCCCGACGGCTCGCGCTGCCTGTTATATAATCCCGCGCACTTCGCCGCGTTCGAGTTATTCGCCCTGCAACGCCCCGGCGCCGCCGCGGACTATACGGCGCGACAACGCGCCGCCGCGAAAAAATTCTGGGACGCCATGACCGCCGCCGACCGCGACCGTTTCACGCGCGGCATCATTGACGTCTTCCCCGGCTGCAAGCTCGGCCTCACCGTCGGCGACATCCGCGCCAGGCTCGCGCCCTACGCCGGCATGGACGCCGGCGGTCTGCGCAAAAATTTCATCCGTTTTCTGGAAGCCGTCTGTCCCGCCGCCGAACGAGCGGGCGTGCGCCTCGCCGTGCATCCCGACGACCCGCCGTTTCCCGTGCTCGGCCTGCCGCGCATCGTCTCGCGCGCCGCGGACCTTGACGCCTTGTTTCAAGCCGTGGACAGTCCCGCCAACGGCCTGTGTTTCTGCACCGGCTCCCTCGGCGCCAACCCTGACAACGACCTGCCGCAAATGGTCAACCAATATGCCGCGCGCATCCACGCCGCGCACCTCCGCAGCACCCGGCGCTTGGCCGACGGCGCGTTTTTCGAGGCCGACCATCTGGCCGGCGGCGTCGACATGCCCGCCGTCGTGCGCGCGTTGCTCGACGAGCAAGACCGTCGCCGGCGCGCGGGCCGCGCGGACTGGCGTCTGGCCTTCCGCCCCGACCACGGCCACGTGATGATGGACGACTTGCAAAAAGACCTGACCGGCGCGAACCCCGGCTACACGTGCATTGGCCGGATGCGCGGCCTCGCCGAACTGCGCGGGCTGATGCACGGCTTGCGTTACCCCGCTGATGGCGGGAAAATTCTCCGCTCGTAGCGGAGAATTTGGGTTGGTGGGAGGGCATGGCGCATTCCCCTTCCGTGAAGGGGTGGCCGCGGAGCGGACGGGGTAGTTCAGCGTTAAGGGAAATTAGAAAGCTCAAATTATTTCTGTTTTCAGCTTTCGTCTTTCGTCTGTCCCAAACGCTGAACTACCCCGGCGCTCCGCGCCACCCCTTCACGGAAGGGGAATTAAATTCCGCTATTCACGGGATAGAACCTGTTTTCTAATTAAGTGGGTCATCGTCAGCGTCAAGGCGCCGATGGTCAGCAGCAGCCAGACGGAGGGTTCGGGGATGTTGTAGGTGAGGAACAGATTGTTGTTCAGGGCGGTGAGTTGATAGTCTTCCAGCACGCTGTCGAGTTGGTCTTGGAATATTATGTCGCTGATGTTGATGCTGGCGAATCCGGTGGCCAGCAGCCAGTTGTCACCGTCGGCGGGCGTGAAGCCGCTTAAATTCAGACGCACAATCGCGCCACTGTCAAAGGTCAAGCTCGCGCCGTCGGGGTTGAACGCGGAAATCATGTCGCCGCGCGTGGCGTCGAGCACATCGAGGTCCAAAATCGAGCCGGCCATGAAGCGCAATCCGTTCACTCCGTCGCCCAGCAACAGCGTGCCGGCGGTCAGCGCGCCACTGACGTCGCCGGGGGCGATGCTGCCGCCGTTGTTGACGGTGATGGTTCTGGCCGCGCCGGCGGTGCCGCCGATGTTCAACTGGCTGGTGGTGGTTTCGGTGAAGTTGACCGTGCCGTTGCCGGAGAGTTTGGTGACTTCCACCTTGCCGCTGCTCATCACATCCACGGTCAGCGCGCCGCCGTTGTCCACGCGCAACTCGCTGTTGGTGATGGCGCCGGCGTTTTTGAGCAAGGCGTTGCCTTGCACGAGCGTGTAGCCGCCGTAGTTGCCGGTGCCGAACAGGATGGTGGTGCCGCTCTGCGCCAGAATCAAGCCCGGCGCGTTCGCGGCGACGCTGTTGGTGAGTTCTGCCACATTGAGGTTCAGATTGTAGCGACCGTAGATTATCAAGGCATTGCTGCCAGTATCAATGGTGCCGTTGCCGCCCAGCGTGATGTTCACAGTGGATATGAGCACGCCGCTGGTGATGGTCAGCGTGTCGCCGATGGTGTGGCTGCCGGCGGTCATCCGCAGCGCGTTGATGGTCTGCGTGGTGGTCAGGCTGGCGTTGGCGCTGAGGCTGACGTTGGCGGCGGCGCCGACACCGAGGGCTTCGGTAAAGGAGGTGGCGTACTCGCTGACGGTCAGCGGGCGGAAGCCGCCGGCGCTGGTGTAGGTCAGCAAATCGGTGGCGGCGTATTGGTAGGAGTCGCCAGCCAGCCAGGTTTGGCCGTACATGCTGGATATGCCGTCACTGCTGATGCCGGTTGCCCACGGCAAAACGCTGACGGTCTTGCTACCCTCCGCGCCGCCGCCGCCAACCAGTCCGGCCTCAATATTGCCATCGGAACCCAGCTTGATAAAACCGGAGCCGTTGCCGCTGCTCAGGCCGATACCGTTGCCGAAGATGTTCAGCGTCGCGTAATTTTCGCGCGTCAGGGAAGCCAGCGTCAGCGTGTAATTCGTGCCGCTATTCGCCAGACCGATGACATTGCGCCCGCTCTTCAACGTTACCGCGCCGACAGCTTGGTCGCTGACCGTGACCCCGTCAACCACCGCGCCGTTGTTGCCACGCCCCGCCAGGGCCGCCGAGTACAAATTAATCGGCGCGTTATCCAACAAATTCACCCGCATCACCTGACTGCCGCTCCAAGTCCAGTTACTGCCGGTTATGTTGTAGTTACTACTGTCCACGTACAGCGCGGAACCGCGATTCATTACGTCGTAGCGCCCAGCGTCCTGTAACCGGGGACCGTTGATAACTTGCCCGTCACTCGCCACTTGCAACATGCCGCCGTCAATTGTCACGGCGCCGCTGCCGGTAATCGTCCACACTTGGACGTCGGCACCGCCAAGCCGCACCACCCCGGCACCGCTCTTGGTCAGTGAGCCGATGTTGGTGGCACTGACCGCGAAGGTAACGGTATCCACTGTTCTGATGTCCCTGCCCACACTCGAGCCGGAGCTGGGGTCAATGTAAAAATGCGCGGTGGCGCCGGTGAAATCCAGCGACAGGCGCCGGCTGGCGGCACCGAAGGTGAAGAAGGGGCTGGTCGTGCCGACCCCGCCCACATCAACGACAAAATTAACTTTCGGCGCGGTGAAGGTCCATTTCACTGTGTTGGGCGTGAAGGTGGTGTTCTGCATGTCGTTGTTGGCAAACACGAAATCGCCGGTCATGGTGTGGTTGGCGTCGACATTGAAATTCCAAGCCCCCAAATCGAAATTATAGCGGCCCCAGCCGGTGACGGTCAGCGCGCTGCCGGCGGCCTCGGTGGGCGCGCTGATGGTGATTTGGCCGGCGTTGTTGATGGCGGTAATCGTCGCCCCACCCGGAATCCCCGCGCCGCTGACGCTCTGCCCAACGGATAATTTCCGCGCGTCGAACAGGCCGGTGTAGACGGTGGTGGAACCGGCGGCAAAGCTGGCTGTGTCGAGCAAGGTGTCCACCGCGTCGACCGTGCCGACCAGCCGGTCGTTGACAACACCGTCAACCCAGTTGGCAGTGCCGGTGTAGCTTTGGCTATTGGCGCTGGTATTGTTCCATTGCGCGTTGAGGGTTACCGCGCAGCAGCACAGGCTGGCCGCGCCCAATTGCATTATTCTCTTTATCATGGTTTTCATAACTCATACTCCGGTTGGATTGATTGCATACAAAAACGCGCCGGCCTCACCATGAGGCGGCGCGTTAAAATACGTTTGCGCGGAATTATTTAGAATGCCTGAATGCCTGAATGCCTGAATGCCTGAATGCCTGAATGCCTGAATGCCTGAATGCCTGAATGCCTGAATGCCTGAATGCCTGAATGCCTGAATGC
>JAISCS010000186.1 GCA_031265365.1 Verrucomicrobiales bacterium | reverse complement strand
TTTGACCAAGATAACATCACCGTCACCGGCCTCGCGGCGGACACTTACGAATGGGCCTTGGACCACGGCGCGCTGCAACTGACCATGCTCATCCCCGAACCATCGTCAACGGTCTTGCTGCTGCTCGGCGGCGCCATCCTCGCGCTGACGCTGAGGTGCCGGCGTTAAATTAACCTAATTCTCCGGCGTGAGCGAATTCCCCTTCCGTGAAGGGGTGGCTGCATAGCAGACGGGGTAGTTCAGCGTTCGGTTTTGGTTGTTTCCGGTTAACGCTGAACTACCCCGTCGTTCCGCGCCACCCCTTCACGGAAGGGGAATTCGCTCACGCAGGGGCATGGACGGTGGAGGAAGGCCGGCGTCAGCGTTGCCACTGCTAACAGCGAAAAACCATATTTTGCCACACCCGGTAAAACACTCTCCATGTCCTCCACGCTCTCCTTGTAAAATATTCCTCGTGTCTCCGCGTGAGATTTTTTCAGCCCATGATTGACGGATGCCTGCCGACGCCCTAGCTTACCGATATTTCCTCTATGAGCGAATTGCTGATAATTATCTTGGTCGCGCCGCTGGTGGCGTGTTTGGGTATCGCCGCCGGTTTGCCGGCCAAAAAAACGGCGCTGACGGTCACGCTGTTCAACGCTCTCGCGTCGCTGTTGGTGGCGGCGAAATTTCACATCGGCGCGACCGGCTACCAATTCGTCAGTTCCATTCCGGCGATG
Organism: Verrucomicrobiales bacterium; assembly: GCA_031265365.1. GTDB lineage: Bacteria > Verrucomicrobiota > Verrucomicrobiia > Methylacidiphilales > JAAUTS01 > JAIRPN01. Next base: position 11,141 of record JAISCS010000186.1, on the reverse strand, counting down.
AGCCTCGGCAATTATTTCGAGACCAACCTGAAATTCGGTGTGGACGGGCTGTCACTGCTGCTGCTGTTGCTGACCACGATTGTGTCACTGGCAGCGGTCGCGGTCACGCCGGCGGACACGCGCCGCCCGCGCGAATTTTTCATCCTGCTGCTGCTCATCGTCAGCGGCGCGCTCGGTGCTTTCCTGTCGGTGGATTTGTTCTTCCTGTATGTCTTCCACGAAGTCGCGCTGATACCCACTTTCATCCTCGTCGGCGTGTGGGGCAACCAAGACCGCAAGTTCGCGGCAATCCAAATGACCATTTACCTCACCGTCGGCAGCATGGTCTTGCTCGCGGGGTTGCTGGGCTTTTACTTCTCGCTGCCGGTGACGGCGCGGAGTTTCGACCTCGAACTCATCCACGAGACGCTGACGGTGACGCCACTCGCCACGTCCGCGCAAGGCTGGATTTTCCTGCTGCTGCTCGGCGGCTTCGGCATCCTCGCCGCGCTGTGCCCGCTGCACACATGGGCGCCGGCGGGCGACGCGGCGGCCCCCACGCCGGTGGCGATGCTGCACGCGGGCGTGTTGAAGAAGGTCGGCATCTACGGCCTGCTGCGACTGGCGGTGCCGTTCCTGCCCGCCGGCGTTCACCAATACGTTGACCTGTTCCTCGTGCTGATTTTGCTCAACATCATTTACATCGGCCTCGTGACCGTTTGGCAAAAAGACCTCGGCTTCATGCTCGGCTACTCCAGCGTCGCGCACATGGGCGTGCTGTTCCTCGGCATCGCCTCCATGAACGTGCTGGGCCTCGCGGGCACGGTGGTGCTGATGCTGGCGCACGGGTTCGACATCGCACTGCTGTTCGCGCTCAACGGCGAAATCCGCCGCCGCGCGGGTTCGACGCGCTTCGCCGGCCTCGGCGGGCTGGCGCAACGGTTGCCGAGGCTGGCGTTCCTGTTCATCATCGGCGGGCTGGCCTCGCTGGGGATGCCGGGCTTGGCGAACTTCGCGGGCGAGATACAAGTCTTCTTCGGCGCGTGGGACCAATTCCCGTGGTGGGTGACGTTCCTCGCGGTGTGGGGCATCGTGCTCGGCGCGGTGTACATCCTGCGCGCGGTGCGGAACATTTTCTTCGGCGAAATGTCACCGTCAGCGGCGGTGGCGCCGATGAAAGACCTGACGCCGTGGGCGCAACGCTGGCCGTTCATCCTGCTCGCGGCGGCGCTGCTGGTGATCGGTTTTTACCCGCGCCTGGCGCTTCAATTTGTGCAGCCCGTGATTAATGGTTGGTTAGGATTATGAAAACGTTTTTGTTAATGCCGGAATTTCAACTGCTGGCGTGGGCGCTGGCGCTGTTCGTCGCGGCGGTGCTGCGCCCGCAACTCGCGCCGCGCAAGCTGGCGTGCGCCGCCGCGCTTGGCGCGGTGCTGGTGCTGGCGGCGACGTTCGTCGAGCCGCTGACGCTGGGCGTCGGACGGTATTTCCACGGCTTGTACTCGGTGGACGGGCTGTCCATTTTCTTCAAGCAATTTTTCCTCGTGACGCTGATTGTCGTGTTGTGGATGGCGGCGGAATTTTCCGAGACGCTGACGGTCGCGCGCAATGAGTTCCTGCTGCTGCCGCTGCTGGTCACGGTCGGCTTGCTGCTGCTGGCGTCGGCGGTGGACTTCACGCTGATGTTCGTCGCGCTGGAGCTGGTGACGATTTCGTTCTACATCCTCGTCGCGTACCAGCGCGACAAGGCGGCGTCGCTGGAAGCGGGTGTGAAATATCTCGTCATCGGCGCGCTCTCGACGGGCTTTTTGGTGTACGGCATCGCGTTTTTGTACGGCAACACCGGCGGCACGTCGTTCCGCGCGATTGGCGAGACGCTGACGGTGGCGCCGCCGAACCTGTCGCTGTTGTTCGCGCTGACGCTGATACTGGTCGGGTTGGGTTTCAAAATCGCCGCCGTGCCGTTTCACACGTGGGCGCCGGACGTGTACCAAGGCGCGCCGACGCCGGTGACGGCGTTCCTCGCCGTGGGCAGCAAGGCGGCGGGCTTCGTGCTCCTGCTGCGGCTGGTGATTTTCAGCGGCTTCAATCATCCCGCGCTGGCGCAATACACCGGCTCGCTGCTGGCCCTGCTGGCGGGCGCGACGGTGGTGCTCGGCACCTTCGCCGCGCTGCCGCAGCGCAACTTGAAACGGCTGCTGGCGTACTCCGGCATCGGGCACGCGGGCTTTATCCTCATCGCGTTAAGCTGCCTGAGCGAGCGCGGGGTGAACGCGATGCTGATTTACCTCGTGTCGTATTTGTTCGCCGCGCTGCTGGCATTTTTCCTGATAACCGTCGTGGCCAAACAAGTCGGCGGCGAGGAACTGACGGATTTTTCCGGTTTGTCGAAGCGTTCCCCGCTGGCCGCGTTCGCGCTGACGGTGGCGTTTGTCTCGATGGCCGGCATCCCGCCGCTGCTGGGTTTCGCCGGCAAATTCGGCGTGCTCGCGGCAGCTTGGGTGGACGGGCGTTATGCGTTGGTCGCGGTCGGCGTGGTCGCCGCGTCAGTCGGTTTGTATTATTACCTGAGCATCGTGCGCTATATGTACTGGAACGAACCCGTCGTCGACGCCCAGCCGGTGACCTTGCGTTGTCGCGCAAAACTGTTGGTATGGCTGCTGGCCGGCGCGGTGATTGTGCTTGGCATTTACCAAATGCCGGTGGCCGCTGTGGTTGACCAAGTGCTGTCAAGCCGTAATTGGTAGAAACTCGCGTCACGGTTATGGCGTTTGCCAAAAATAATATGCTTAACTATCCGCCAGGCGTGAACCGCGTAATTCGCAAGGTCGTTTGGTATGCGTTTCTCATTGGCGCGGCGGTGGAATTTTCCCTCGCCAGCGCCGGTTATCATGCCGTCGCGCTGACGGGATGGCTGGATTTCGCGTTTTGCACGCTGGCGGCGGCGGTGATTTTGAGCGAGGCGGCGGCGCACGTTGGCTGGCGGATGGCGGCGCTGGCGGGCGTCATCGTCGTCACCGTCAGCGGCGCGGTGGCCTGGCTGGGCGCGCCGCGTGCGGGATTGTGCTACACGCCCGCATTCGGCCCGCTCCTCGCCAACCGGTTGCCGCTGGTGCTACCGCTGTTGTGGTGGGCGCTGGCGGGCGGCTGGTACTTGGTGTGGCACCGCGCGCTGCCGGTGTTCGACGCGCGCGTGGTGGCGCTGCTGGTGGCCGGCGCGCTATTGCTCACCGACTGGCTGCTGGAGCCGTTCGCCGCGCGGCGTTATTATTGGACCTGGGCGCAAGGCGCCGCGCCGGGACTGAATTATCTGGGCTGGCTCGCGCTGGCGTTCATCCTCGCCCGCGTCGTCCCGTTGCGTGGCGACAGCAAGCCGGACAATCTGTACCGCCCGCTGACGGTGACGCTGGCGTTGGCGGCATTGTTTCTGACGGCGCGGTTTTAGGTAGTGTGTCAGTTTGATTTTTTAACGCAAAGACGCAAAGGAACAAAGACGCCAAGATTTTTGGTTCTATCCCGTGAACAGAGGAATGGCAGTGGCGTGAGGTAAGCGGAGCATAATTCCCATTCCGTGAAGGGGTGGCGCGGAGCGACGGGGTAGTTCAGCGTTTGGGGCTAGGTCCCTTTGAACGCTGAACTACCCCGTCCGCTCCGCGGCCACCCCTTCACGGAAGGGGAATTTGCTGGCGCAGAAGGCTGGGGCGGTGAGGGGGGGGCGGCGTCAACGCTTCCACTGCTAACAGCGAGGAACCATATTTTTTAATTATGCATGACTAACCTGGTTAAATAATTCTTTGCGTCTTGGTTCCTTTGCGCCTTTGCGTTAATTTCCGCAAACTGACGCACTACCGAAATTAGCGTTCGCTTGACGCCGGCGCGATTTCGGCCATAGTTTTCCCCATGACCGGACGCGAACGATTCCTTACCGCCTTGCATAATCAAAAACCCGACCGCTTGCCCTGCCAGGTGCATAGTTGGATGAAATATTACCTGGACACTTACTTGAACGGCATGGACCAGTTCGCGGCGTATGATTTTATCGGCATGGACCCGGTCATTTACGCCTCGCCCACGCCCAAGTTCAGCGAGCACGATTTGAAAAACTGGGTCGAGGACACCAAGGAACTCGGCACTGATGACAAGGGCGACACGCATTTCATCACGGTCTTCCACACGCCGGAGGGCGACCTCACGGTGAAGGGCGCTTACAGCCGTTTCTCCCGCTGGGAAACGGAGCACATGATTAAGACCGACGCCGATTTCGAGTTATACCGCAAATATTATCCCGTGCCGGTCGGCGCGGACTGGAGCGAGGTCATCGCCGCCCGCGACCGCGTCGGCGACCGCGGCATCGTCCGCACGTTCACCCGCCAGTACGGGCAACCCGGCACGTGGCAAAGCCTGACCTGCCTGGTCGGCGTGCAGGAGGCGATTATGAAAACCTTCGACGACCCCGAATGGGTGCATTACGCCCTGCAAACCATCACCGACAAATCGGTCAAGGGCATCGAGGGCATGGGCAAAATCGAAACGGACTTGGTGGAGAACGGCGGCGGCGCGGCGTCGAGCACGGTCATCAGCCCGACGCTTCACCAGGAATTCTGCCTGCCCTACGACCAGCAAGTACACCGCGCCATCCACGCGCAGGGCGCGCTGGTGGTGTATCATTTGTGCGGCGGGCTGATGCCGCTGCTGGAGCTGGTGACGCAGAACGGCGCGGACGCGCTGGAAACCATGACCCCGTCCAGCATGGGCGGCGACTGCCGCATGGAGGAGGCGGCGGAGCGGGTTGGCGACAAGCTGGCGTTCGTCGGCGGCTTCGACCAGAACGAGGGGTTTGAGCGCGGCAATCTGGAGTTTCTGCGCCGGGAAGTACACCGGCTGTTCGCGGCCAAGCCACGCGGCGGCTTCATCATCAGCCCGTCCGACCACTTTTTCTTCGGCAATCCCGACACGCTGAAGGAGTTCGTGAAGGTTTGCCGCGAGTGTGTGTATTAGTCCCCGCAAAAAAAGCTCGCGCAAAGACGCCAAGACGCAACAAAAAACTTGGCGTCTTTGTGTCTTTGCGCGAACCAGTCTGTGAAGGTTTTGCGCCTTTTCCTCGACGTGGCGGAAATCCCGCTTAAACTTCCTCCATGCCCGCGCTCAAACTTAAACCCGGCGACCGTCCCCGCGTCTTGCGCGGGCATCCATGGGTGTTCGCCAATGAGGTGCAGCGGCTCCTGCCCGCCGACGCTGACGGTTGGGCGGTGGAGTGCCGCGACGCGCGCGGGCGCTTGCTCGGCACGGGGATTTACAACGGGAAATCGCAAATCGTCTGGCGCAAATTCTCCGCCGACCACGCGGACTTTGATAAAAAATTCCTGCGCGCCGCCATCGTCAGCGCCTTGCAACGGCGCGGCGACGGTGACACGCAGCGGCTTGTCTGGTCGGACTCGGATTTTATCCCAGGGCTGGTCGCCGACCGCTACGGCGACATCGTGGTCCTGCAAGCGCTGACGCTGGCGGTGGATTTGCATATCAACGAAATCGCGGAAATTTTCGACGAGTTGCTCGCGCCGAAATCCATCCTGCTGAAAAACGACGCGCCGGTGCGCGCGAAGGAAGGCTTGCCGCTGACGGTCAGCGTCGCGGGCGCGGAGGTGACGCCGCACTGGCGCAAAATCGGCGCGGTGGAATTTTGGCTCGACCTCGCGGGCGGGCAGAAGACGGGCTTTTACCTCGACCAGCGCGAGGAGTATCAAAAAGTCGCGCGGCGGTGCCGCGACCGGCGCGTGCTTGACGCTTTTTGCAACCAGGGCGGTTTCGCCCTGCACGCCGCCGCTGGTGGCGCGAGTGAGGTGCTGGGCATTGATGTTTCCAAGGAAGCGGTCGCGCTGGCGCGCCGCAACGCGGAGCACAACCGGCTGAACGTCAGCGTCAGCGCGGAGAACGTATTTGACTATTTTTCGCGCGAGCGCCAGCGGGAGTGGGACGTCATCATCCTCGACCCGCCGTCGTTCACCAAGAGCAAGGACCGGCTCGGCGAGGCGTTGCGCGGTTACAAGGAGTTGAACCTGCGCGCGCTGCAACGGCTGGCGGTCGGCGGCATTTTGGCAACGTATACGTGCTCGCACCACGTGACGCACGATGTGTTCTGGCAAATGCTGGCGGACGCCGCCGGTGACGCTGGGCGCGTGACGCGCCTGCGGGAAATCTGCCGCCAGCCGGCGGACCATCCGGTTTTGTTGAACGTGCCGGAGAGCGAGTATTTGCGCGGCTTCATCGTGGAGGTGGTGAAATGAAAAACAATCTCGCGCCAAGCCGCAAAGCCGCAAAGTTTTTTTTGTTTTCAAGAAACTTGGCGGCTTGGCGGCTTGGCGCGAGTTTCTTTTTGCTGGCGGCCACCGTCAGCGGCGCGGAACTTATCAAGGCCGCTGACGTTGACGGACGCGAACGGGTGTTGAATGAGGCGGGCAAAGTCCACGTGGTCATCTACAGCAACGAGGATGTGCAAGACCGGACGCGCGCGGCGGGGCGGGCGCTGGATGAGTTCCAGGGCTTGCCGGAATTTCGTTCCGTGGTGGTCGTGGATTTGCGCGACTCGCTGGCGAACCTGGCGAAAAGTTACACGCAACGCCGCATGGTGCGCGACCTCGACGCCGAGGCGCTGCGGGTGACGCCGTTTTATCGCAAGAACGGCAACGCCGGCGACCCGCGCCGCGAGGTCAGTGCCGTCGCGGATTTCAGCGGCGAACTATCGGTCAGGCTCGGCTGGCGGGAGCCGGCGGAGACGCTGCGGGTGATTGTGTTTGACCGGCATGGCCGGGAGGCCGCGCGCTGGGAAGACTTGAAGGATTACCGCCCGCTGACGCTGGCGGTGAAAAAATTATTATCAACCGATGGAACATAGAAAAATCAGAATCGGCACGCGCGGCAGCGGGCTGGCGCTGGCGCAGGTGGAGTTGTTCAAGCAGGCGCTGACGGTGACGGACGCTGACGTTGAGCCGGAAATTGTCGTCATCACCACGACCGGCGACCGCCTGCAACAGCGCGACGCCAAACCGGACACGCTGACGAAGGCCGTGTTCACCAAGGAACTGGAGGAGGCGCTGCTGGCGGGCGAGATTGACGTCGCCATCCACAGCGCCAAGGATTTGCCGGTGGAAATGCCGGACGGGCTGGTCATCGGCGGCGTCCTCAGCCGCGCGCCGGTGAACGACGTGCTCGTCGCCCGCGCGCCGCTCGGTGAAATCGTGGCGAAAAAAAATCCGCGCATCGTCACCGGCAGCGCCCGCCGCCGCCGGCAATGGCTGGAGCAATATCCTGGCACGGAATTTGTCACCATTCGCGGCAACCTTGACACGCGCGTCCGCAAGTTGCGCGAGCATCCCGAATGGGACGGCGTCATCCTCGCGCAAGCCGGCTTGGAGCGGCTGCGGCCCGACCTCGGCGGGCTGGCCGTCAGCATCCTGCCGACCGCGTTCATCAAACCCGCCCCCGGCCAGGGCGCCATCGCCATCCAGTGCGCCGCTGACCGTCACGAATTATCGCGCTGCCTACGTATGCTAACACACCGTCCCAGTCTCGCGCGGCTGCGGGCGGAGCGGGCCTTGTCGCGCGCCATCGGCGGCGGCTGCCACGCCCCGCTCGGCGCGCTCGCCCGCATCTACGATGGCGTCTGCCTACACCTCTCCGCCGTGCATTACGCTGACGGTGAGCGTGCCGGCCAGCGCGCCCGCATCACCGGCAGCGCCCTGCGCGCCGCGGAGTTGGGGCAAGAACTGGCGCGGCGGATGCTGGCGCGGGAATCATAAAAAACGCCAGCCACATTGACGCAGAGACGCAAAGAACGCAGAGTCCCGCAAAGTTTCTTTGAAAAAATCACCTCCAAAAAAGGTTCCTCGCTGTTAGCAGTGGCAGCGTTGACGCCGCCCCCCCTCACCGCCCCAGCCTTCTGCGCCAGCAAATTCCCCTTCCGTGAAGGGGTGGCCGCGGAGCGGACGGGGTAGTTCAGCGTTTGGTTTTGGTGGTTTCCGTTAACGCTGAACTACCCCGTCGCTCCGCGCCACCCCTTCACGGAAGGGGAATTATGCTCCGCTTACCTCACGCCACTGCCATTCCTCTGTTCACGGGATAGAACCCCCAAAAAACCTCCGCGAATCTTTGTCCCTTTGCGTCTTTGCGTCAAATATATCACCGCCGGCGGCGGCGGATGGTGAATAGCAGCGTCGCCCCACCGGTGAGGAACAGCGCCCAAGTCGCCGGCTCAGGGATGTTGTAGGTGAGCATCAGGTTGTGGTTCACGAAATCCAGCAGATAATCGTCGCCGAGGGCGTTGCCGCTCGCGTCTTGCAGGAGTACCTTGCCCAAGTCTCCCCCCGAAGTGCCGAAGCCGGTGGTGAGCAACCACTGGGTGCCGTCGTCCGGCGTGTAGTCGTTCAGGAAATTCAGCCGGATAATGGCCTCATCCTCGAAATACAGATGCGGTGCCAAAGTGTTTTCAACGCCGACCGCGATGCTGTCGTACAACGTGTCGCTGGCGAGGTCTATGGCGAGGATGGAGTTGTCCGAGAAAATCAAACTGGGAACGTTCGTCCCAACGGTGAAGGTGCCGACTTGCAACGGGCCGGACGGGTCGCCGGGGGTGATGATGCCGCCCTCGAAAACCGTGATGCCATTGTCGCTGGCGGTTAAAAATCCACCTCCGCCGATGCTCAACTTTTTGTTGCTGTTGTTAAAGACAACCTGACCAAGTCCGCCAAGGCTGGCGGCGTGGACATCGCTGGCCGAGTCTATCAACAACACCCCGCCGCTATCCACCAGCACGGCGCTGGCCGACGGGAGGGCGCTGTTGTTGCGTATCCACAACTGGCCTTGCACCACGGTGGCGCCGGTGTAATTGTTGGCTCCGTCGAAGTAGGTGCGGTTGCTGTTGTTGACAATCACGCTGGCGTTCGAGCCGGTGACGCTGTTAGTGATGGACGAGTTGAAGGTGAGGTAGTTGCCGTCGCCGTTGATAATCAACGCCCGGTCGCCGGTATTAAGTTGGCCGTCATTCGGGGCGCTGCCGATGACGAGAGCGCCGGACGCTTGCACCACGCCGCTGGTGACGGTCAGCGTGTTGCCGTTGAGACCCAAGGTTGAACTGCCGATGCTGAGCGAGTTGTAGGTGCGGTCTGCCGTCAGCGCGCCGTGAGTGTCGACGCGCACGTTTTCATCCGTGGCGGTGGTGTTGATGTCGGTCTGGTATTCGCCGTTCGTCAGGACGCGGAAGCCGCCGCCGCTGCTGTATGTGACCAAGTTCGTGCTGGCATAAGCATTGGCGTTCACGGCCAGATTGTAACCGTAGTCGCCGGCGTCAAGCATGGTGCGCGCGGTGGCCCACGGTAAGATTTTCAGGTTGGTCCGGCCGGCGTTGGTTTCGCTGTCCTCCGAGGTGCCGACCAAGTCGCCGAGAATGTTCGAATCGCTGCCGCTGGCGATGAGGACGCGGCCCGCGCCGGCGCTGGCCAGACCGACGAAGTTGACGGTGGCGTTGGCGCTCTTGCGGGTCAGCGCGTCCAGCGTCAGCGTGAAATTATTGACGCTGCCGTTGACGAAGCCCAGCGCGCTGCGGCCTTCGTGCAAACTCACCGCGCCGAGTTCCTGGCCGGACAACACGGACGCGCCGTTGCCCTTGAAGAGCAGCGCGCCGGCGTGCAGATTGACCGGGGCATTGTCAATCAGATTGAGTTGCGTTTGGCTGGCGTTGACGTTGCTCAAATCAAGGTACAGCGATGACCGGCTGCCGATGAGGTCGTAACGGCTGGCGTTTTGGATGCGCGCGGCGGTCATGTTTTGGTTGTTGGTGGCCAGATACAGCACGCCTTTTTCAATGCGCACGTCAGCGTCAGCGCCGTCGTTGAGGATGATATTTTGCGCGTTGTTGCCATCCAGTCTCACGATGCCGCCGCCGGTCTTGGTCAGCGCGGAAAGATTGGTGCCGGTGGCGTAAAAACGAAGCACGTCAATCGGCGAGTTGGCGCGCGGCGCGATGTCCAACACGGCCCGCTGACCGTCAAAGTCCGTGACGAGTATTCGCCCGGTGTCGCCCCACCTGAAGGCATCACTTGTGTTGATGGTGCGGTCCGTGTCAATCAGGATGGTGGCGGTATCCTTGCCCGGCGCGGCTTGGAATTTGATGTAGCCGGTTTTGCCCGAATCAATCGCAAACTGCACAATCCACGGGTCTTTGTTGCGGTAAACGAAATCGCCGGCGATGGTGCCGCTGCCGCTGACATTCATATTCCACGGGGTCACGGTAAATTCAAAATCGACCGCTCTGTCGTCTGCGTTAGCGACGATGCGGAACGTGGAGCCGCTGGTGATGTCGAGGATGTTGGTGCTAATAACTTGAGTGCCACTGTATACCCCGCGGATATTCTGCCCCGCCTTCGCGCCCACAGTGGCCAAATCGAAGTTATCATCAAGGGTGACAACGCCCGTGCTGGCATTATAGCTGCCCGCGTGTCTGCCGCCGTGCTTGGTGCCCGGGCCGTTCAGATAGCCGAGGCCGAGCGCTGACAGTGAGCCGTCGCTGGCAGCGCTGGCGGCGGTGCTGACGGTGATTTGGCCGGCGTTATTAATGGCGGTGACGTAGGTGCCCGCGGCGAAACCGCCGCCGGTGATGAGGGTGCCGACGGAGAGTTGTGTGGCGTTGTAAGCGCCGGTGTAGACAAGGTTCGAGCCGGCGGCGTAAGTCGCGCCGGATAAGTCAATAATCGGCACGCTGTCACTGCCGGTGCCGACCAGCGATGGCTCAACGCTGTCGGCGCTGCCGATGAACAAGCCGTTGACCATGCCGCCGGACCAGTTGGCCGAATCGAACAAGGGCAGATGGTTGGTGCCCGTATTGATGTATTGCGCGTGGAGGGTTGCCGCGCAGTAGCACAAGCTGGCCGCGCCCAATTGCATTATTCTCTTTATCATGGTTTTCATAACTCATACTCCGGTTGGATTGATTGCATACAAAGACGCGCCGGCCTCACCATGAGGCGGCGCGTTAAAAAGTGAAAAAGCCGATTGCGCGGAATTATTTAGAATGCCTGAATGCCTGAATGCCTGAATGCCTGAATGCCTGAATGCCTGAATGCCTGAATGCCTGAATGCCTGAATGCCTGAATGCCTGAATGCCTGAATGC
>JAISCS010000033.1 GCA_031265365.1 Verrucomicrobiales bacterium | reverse complement strand
TCCTTGATATAAGCGCCCTTGCCGGTGTCATCCTGGCTGACGGCCGCGCTGCCGGTGGAGTTGAGAGTGATGTTGGAACCGGAGTATCGCGTCGCGCTGCCGCTGACAGTCAGGGCGGCAGTGGTGGCGGTGTCGGTGTAAGTTTGGTTCGACTCCAGCACGGTACCGGTGGTGACGGGTTTGTTGGCCGCGAGGGCGGAGAAACTCACCGCCGAGGCGCAGAGGACGCAGAGCAGTGAACGTTTGGTTTGATTGTGGTTGGTTTTCATATTAGGTTTCCTTTGGATTTGATGTTGATGGATGGTGAAAAAATGGTCCGTGCGTCCAGGTGCAAGGATGTCCCGACAAGCCCGTAGGCCTGAAGACTGTTAACTTCAGAGTACTGAATTACCACAAATTGCATAATCATAACGTGCTCAATAGAACACCATATTAAGTTAATGCAACATTTATTTTTTCTGCTGTGTGTTTTTTGTGTTTTCTGTCATTGTCAGCGGCTATTATTATATAGCTATTCATCATAACATTGACAGACGGTCTCGTCATCCTGGCAAAGCACGCGCACTGATGGTGCGCCCAGTGGCTACGGTAATGTCTTACCGACCTTTCGACTACGCCGCCACGCGTCTCCGCTCAGGGTGACGGAGCGGTCTGAATTTGCCCGCTGGCAGGAATAGTGACTGTCAGCGGGCTTGGCACAGAAATATTTTTGGTTCCTCGCTGTTAGCAGTGGAAGCGCTGACGACGCCCCCTCCCGCCCCGGCCTCCCGCACTAGTAAATTCCCCTTCCGTGAAGGGGTGGCCGCGGAGCGGACGGGGTAGTTCAGCGTTTACAGGGACCTAGCACTAAACGCTGAACTACCCCGTCGCTCCGCGCCACCCCTTCACGGAAGGGGAATTATTATGCGCTTACCTCACGCCACCGCAATTCTACTGATAACGGGATAGAACCATATTTAGATGGAAACGTTGGTTTCAGGTTCAGGGTCAGCGGGCTTTTTGACCCAACGCCATTCGGGATAGAGGTTGATGTCGTCGGGCTTGACATCGAAGCCGCAGCTCTCAAACAGATATGCAACACCTTCCTTGCTGCCCATAGTGTCTTTCAGGCCTTGGGCAAACAGCTCGATGTATTCTTTGTAGGAATCTATGTTCAGCTTGCCATCCACGACGAATGATTCAAGGCTGGTGTCATGATTGTCTATCAACTGAATCAGTGCGCGCTTGAGGAGCAGACGCAGATGGGGGTCAATAGACTTGGCGAACGGGCTGGCGGCGAAATTTTTTTGCCGGAGTTGGGCGGCGTTTGCACGGGGGGTTAACATTAGTTCGATTTGGGATGTGGGGATACTCATATAATTGGTCAAGGTTAATTGTTCGTCAGGTTCTACCTGGGAAAGCATATCGAAAGAAGGCACGGGCAGTGGGAGCGGGCGTGGGGACGCTGCGGCTGGCGTTGGTGCCGAGGGGACGGAAAGAGGGGCGGGGCGCGGCGGCTCCGGGGCGGGAGGAGGAGCGGGAGGCTCCGGCGCGGGCGGAATGGCAGCGGGCGCGGGAGGCGGGGTCACGGGTTGCGGAGCGGGCATGGGTGGGGTGAAAACGGGGGCGGGTGGCTTGGTCGGGAGAGGCGCTGACACTGGCGCGGGCGCGGGTTCTGAAATTGCAGGCGGAGTAACGGGCAGCGAGGGCGGGACGGGAGCAGGTTGAACAGGAGCGGGCACCGGCAGCGGGGTGACCGGCAGCGGGACGGCGTCGACGGGCTTGGCGGCGCGGGCAGAAGTGCTCGCGCTCTCCGCTGACGGTGTGGACACGGGCGGCGGGGTTGAGCTGACTTTGAGAGCGTTGGGATTCGCTGATGACACAGGTTCCTGACCTCTGATTCGACGGAGACGGGAGACATTGCGAAGCATGGCAGCGGCGGCGGGGTTGGGCGCTGACGGTGACACAGGCGGGGTTTTCAGGCCGGACAAGACTTTCGGGATACCAACGGCGACCCCCAGTACCACGCCCAGCACCGTGACCAAGCCGGCGGACCAGAAATAGACGTGAGAGACCTTGGTTTCATCCTCGTCCTTGGCGAGAACGAATTGGTTGCCGAGGACTTCGCCGTCTTTTTGGATGGAGAGATTGTTGATTTCGACAGGCGAGGAACGGGGTATTGGAGGTTCCTGGGAGAGCACTTCAAAACCGTGACTGAGCAGGAAATAGGCAGCGGCCAGCCCGAACAGGGTGAGCAGCAGCGTCCACAACAGGCCATACAGAATTTTCAAGGTGCCAGACATTGAATAAAAAAATTTTTTCACAATGACGTGGGGTTGTCAACCAAGAATTATAAGGAATTTACACAAAGATGTCAGGGAGACGCAAACGACGGCGAGTAGCTTGAAGGGATGGATGGCTTGTAACCTGCTGAAAATGGCACGGATAACGTGTCAATATAATTTTAGTCTGATTAAATATGACAACCAAGCCGATACTTCGATTCCGCATCTTCAGCGCTTCATCACCATGTATTTTTTCAAATTGAGGCGCCACCCTCATTCATTTCAACTTGCCACGCGACGGTGTCTGGGCATGATGTTCGCATGGAATGGGCGAGAATCATCGCGGGCATTGTCGTCGCGCTGGCGGCGGGATGGTATTTGTACCGCGCTTTTCACGGCACGCGCGGCGGCATGGCGCTGCTGGGAGCGGGGATTTTGTTCGTCGTGTTGCTCGGGCTGACGCTGGTGTTCAGCCAGGAGCAAATCGGCGATTTCTGGCGCGATTCCCATTGGTTTTTAATCGTGGCGCTGATGGTGGTGTTCCAGCCGGAACTGCGGCGGGTGTTCGTCGGCGTGGGCGAGAGTGTGTTTCAGCGCGGGCGCGCCAACCAGAGCTTCGTCATCGAGCACATCGTGCAAGGCGTGGCGCAGTTGCAGGAACGGGACTTCGGCGCGCTCATCGCGGTGGAACGCGGGCCGGCGCGCCACTCCATCCACGAGAGCGGCGTGGTCGTTGACGGCAAGGTGACGGAGGAATTGCTGGTGACGATTTTCACCGACCGCACGCCGCTGCACGACGGCGGGGTCATTATCAGCGGCGACCGCGTGACGGTGGCGGGTTGCATTTTTCCGGTGACGGTGCGGCAGGACTTGGACCGTAACCTCGGCTTGCGGCACCGTGCGGCGCTGGGTTTCTCGTCCGAGGCGGATGTGGTGGTGGTGGCGCTGTCGGAGGAGCGCGGGGAAATTTCCGTCGCGTTTCGGGGTGAACTGGAGCGGCACCTGAGCCATGACGAGTTGCGGCTGCGGTTGACGGAATTATTGACGCCGAAGAAAGGCCAGGCGTCGCTCGCTGACGCTGACAGCGCGGGCGGGGCGTGAGTGATTATGAGCGAGCGACGCAAATGGTTTGGCACGGACGGGATTCGGGGGAAGTACGGCGTGGAGCCGATGACGCCGGAGTTTGTCTGGCGCGCGGGGCACGCGGCAGCGCGACATTTCGCCGGCGGGAAAACGGAGCCGCTGTTCATCGTGGGGCGCGACACGCGGGCGTCGGGCTGCGTGCTGGAGGACAGCTTGTGCCTCGGCTTGCTGGCGGGCGGGGCGCGGGTGACGCGGCCCGGCGTGGTGCCGTCGGGCGCGGTGTCGCTGCTGGTCACGGGCATCGGGGCGCAGGCGGGCGTGATGCTCAGCGCCTCGCATAATGACGCGGCGGACAACGGTGTGAAGTTTTTCGACGGCAAGGGTTTCAAACTCGCCGACGCTGACGAACTGGCGATTGAGCGGCTGTTGGAAAAATCGCCCGCCGCGCCGGTGCTGTCGCATGAGATTCCGGCGGTGATGGAATTTGGCGCGCAACCGATTTATCTGGAGATGTACCGCGAGGCGCTGGCGAAGACCGTGCCGTCGGATTTTTCGTTGGCGGGGCGGGCGCTGGTGCTGGACGCGGCCAACGGCGCGGCGTGGGGCAGCGCGGCGAACATTTTGCAAAATTACGGCGCTGACGTTCAGCGGCTCGGCTGCCAGCCGGACGGGATGAACATCAACCGCGACTGCGGCAGCACGCACCCGGAGGCGTTGCAAGCGGCGGTGCGGCGGCACGCTGACGGTCGCGCGATTGGCCTGGCGCTGGACGGCGACGCCGACCGTCTGATTATGACGGACGAGGACGGCGAGCTGCTGGACGGCGACGAGATTCTGGCCATCGTCGGCACGCACTTGTTAGGGAAGCGCGCGCTGCCGAAGAAGACCATCGTGGCGACGGTGATGAGCAATCTGGGTTTGGACGAGGCCATCGTCAGCGCCGGCGGCAGTGTGGCACGCACGGAGGTGGGCGACCGTTATGTGCTGGCGCGGATGCGCGAGGAAGGCTGCACGGTCGGCGGCGAGCAGTCGGGGCATTTTTTGTTCCTCGACCACGCGCCGTCGGGCGACGGGCTGCTGAGCGCGCTGCAAGTGTTGGAGGTGCAACAGCAGACGGGCAAGCCGTTGCGCGAGCTGCGGCGCGTGATGCGGAAATATCTGCAGCGATTGTACAACCTGCCGGTGAAAAAGAAAACGCCGCTGGAGCGGTTGCCCAAGTTGCGCGCCGCCGCGCGGGAGGTGGAGCGGCGGCTGGACGGCAAGGGGCGCATTTTCATCCGCTACTCAGGCACGGAGAACAAAATCCGCGTGCTGCTGGAAGCCGCTGACGGTGACTTGGAACAACTGGCGCGCCCGGTGTTGCGGGTGATTAAGACTTCATTGGGCACCCAGCCCAAATTCCCCTCTCGCAGAGGGGAATTTGCGCGCGTGGGAGGCATGGTCAGCGAGGTCGTCTCGGCGCCAGTGTAAAATATTTCTCTCTCGCAGAGGGGAATTTTACACGCCACCGGCCAGGAACTCATCCACCGCCGCGCGCGCCGCGACCACGTGGGTTTGCACCCGCAGTGGCAGCGGCAGACGGCTGGGCGTTTCAAAGGTGCAGGATAACAGCGGTTGCGCCTTGGTGAGATGAATCGCCTCCGGCCAGTTGCACGGCTCGTCCGCCTCAGGGGGATGCAGGATGTAACCGGGAGCGGTGACTTGATGACCGTCCAGCACGCCGCGCGTCTCCGCCGGCATGACCGCGCCGGTTTTGGCCAGCACCGCCGGGCCGATGCACGGACGCGCCGAGGTGTTGATTTCGTACAAATAAAACCCGCCGGTTTCCCAGTCCTCGTGCAATGACAGCGCCAGTTGGCAGGGCGGGCGCGCCGCCAGCCAGGCGCAATGCGCGATGACTTCGGCGGAACGCCGGACGCGGTAGTCGCGGTTCAGGTCGAGACCTTGGGAATTTTCGCGGATACCATTGGCCAGTCCCGTCGGGTTCAACATGGGACACACCAGCCAGCGCGCGCGCCGGTCGAAAAATCCATCCGCCAGCAACTGTTGCACGGCGTAAACGCCCGCCGGTTCGTCGCCGTGAATGCCGGCGGACAGGTAAATCCGCGTGTCACTGTCAGCGTCGCCGCCGGAAAAAACGGGGAGCGCATAAGCGCCGATTTGCCCGTAAGTTTCCCACCGCAGTCCCCGCTGCCGGGCGGCCGCGCGCATTGCGTGGTAAAGTTGGGTCACGTCCATGTTGCCTGGCGGATTAGCATAGGGCGCGCGCGCCGGATTTCAAGCCGGCAGATTCGCCCGCCGAGGATGAATTTTTTGGTTCTATCCCATGAACAGTGGAATTGCGGCGGCGTGTGGTAAGCGCAGCATAATTCCCCTTCCGTGAAGGGGTGGCCGCGTTAGCGGACGGGGTAGTTTAGCGTTCTGTGCTAAGTCCCCTTTAACGCTGAACTACCCCGGCGGCTCGCGCCGCCACCCCTTCACGGAAGGGGAATTTGCTCCGCAGGGGCATGGGCGGTGGGGAGGGACGGCGTCAGCGCTGCTACTGCTAACCGCGAAGAACCAATTTTTTGAGGGATGCGAATGACCGCGCCGTTTTATTGGGCATGACGCGATTGGGAAAATGGCTGATGTTGGCGCTGTTGGCGGGAGTTGGGATTTGGCTGGCGGCTTGCGGGAAGCCGGCCAAGGACGCTGACGTTGATTATTACACCTGCCCGATGCACCCCAGCGTGCATGAGAAAAAGCCGGGAAACTGCCCGATTTGCGGGATGTCGTTGGTGGCGGTTAAAAAAAAAGCCGCTGACGGTGCGCTAACCAACACCGCCGCCGACCATCACGAGCACGGCGCCCAAGCCGCTGACGCTGACGCCGCGGAATTTTACATCCCGCCGGAACGGCAGCAGGCGATTGGGGTGCGGACGGGCGTCGTGCGGAAGGAAAAATCACAGCGGCTGTTGCGCGCGCCGGGCATCGCGGTCATTGACGAGGCCACGCTACGCGATGTGAATGTCAAGGCGGCGGACGGGTTCATCGAAAAACTTTACGCCAATACCACCGGCCAGCCGGTGCGGCGCGGCGCGCCGCTGGCGCTCATTCTCAGCGAGGGGTGGATTGAGGCGCAGCAGGAATACATGACCGCCTACCGCAACTGGAAACGCACGCGGCAATTCATGGCGAGCGAAAACCCCGTGCTGCTTCAGCAAGAGTTCGAGCGGTTCCGCGCGCGGATGCGGGTGTGGGATTTGTCGGACGCGCAGTTGAAAAAACTGGAGGACCTGGCGCTGACGCTCAACGACACCTCGCTGACGCTCCGGGCGGGGCAGGGGCGGGGCCTTAACGGGTTGTTTGAATTGCAATCGCCGGTGGACGGCATCGTGGTCGAGAAGCCGGCGGTGGAAGGGATGAAATTCGAGCGGGGGCAGCAACTGTTCCGCCTCGCGCAACTCGCGCCGCTGTGGGTCGAGGCCGAGTTTCCTGAAGACCAAGCGCCGTTCGTCAGCGTCGGCGAGGAGTTTCAAATCAACTTCCCCTCGCTCGCCGCGCTGACGCTCACCGCGAAGGTCGCGTTCATTTATCCGCAATTCAACACCGAGACGCGCCGGCTGAAAGCGCGCTTCGTCCTGGCCAACCGCGACTTGAAAATCCTGCCGGGCATGTACGCCAACGTCAGCGCCGCCATCCCGCTCGGCGAAAAATTGGTCGTGCCGTTCAGCGCCGTCATCCCCACCGGCAACCGCTTCGTCGTGTTCCTCGACCACGGCGGCGGCAGACTGGAGCCGCGCTTCGTCGAGCTGGGCGAAAAACTCGGCGAGAATTACGAGGTGCTGGGCGGCCTCGCCGACGGTGACCGCATCATTGCCAGCGCCACGTTCCTCATCGATTCCGAGAGCCGCATCCAAGGCGCGCTCAAATCGTGGGGCGGGCGGGATTGACGAATTCCCTAATTCCCCTTCCGTGAAGGGGTGGCGGCGGAGCCGACGGGGTAGTTCAGCGTTGGAAAAGCTGAAAGCAGAAAGCTGAAAACAGAAATATTTTCAGCTTTCTGCTTTCCTATTTCCCTTAACGCTGAACTACCCCGTCCGCTTTCGCGTCCACCCCTTCACGGAAGGGGAATCAGGATATTTGGATTTCCAATTTGCCGGCAGCGGGGGCGGGGATTTTCAGGAGTTTTTGCTGGAGGTGGTAACGGTATGGTATTGGCTCGTCGTTGAAGGTGACGCGTACGGGGCGGCGGGCGCTCCAGATGAGGTATTGGCCGGATTCGCGGACGGTGACGGTGGCGCGGTCGGCGCTGACGGTGACGCTGCCAAGGGAGGTGGCGCCGACGTAGCGCCCGGCACGCCCAATGGGGGCGAGCCAGCCGGCCAGGACGGGGCTGAGGGTGACGATTTCAAAACCCATGAACGGCAGGGTGACGGTGCCGCCTTTGCCGGGTTTGAGCGGTTGGAGCCGGTCGAGGGTGTGGTGGTAGGCGATGAAGTCGCTGCCGGTGAGGCCGGGAATGTCGGCGGGGTTGTAGGCGGCGGTGAGTTGGCGGTTTTTCGCGCTGCAATGGAAAAAACCGAGCAGGCCGATGGCGCCGGCGCGATTATGGATTTTCAACAGGGCCGGCTCGACGCGGCAGTCGGTGAAGATGCTGTCGGCGCAAGGCAAGGCGGGGCGGTCGCAACGGTACACCCGGCCATCGTCAGCGGCGATTTTGCGGATGACGGTGAAGTTTTCCCGGCCAGTCTGGTCGCTGATATAGACGGTGCCGCCGGAGAGGGCGCGGGCGGCGGCGTGATATTCGGCGTATTGGTGATGGCTCTGGAACATATCCCAGTCGGGCAAGGCGAAGGTGGCGGTGAAGAGGTTGTTGATGGCGTTGGTGTGGATGTGTTCCTGCTGGTGCCCGGCGGTGAGGTCGGGGATGAAGTCGTCGGTGTTGCGCCACACGCTGGCGGTGACGTAGTTGTAGGCGACGTCGGGGGTGTTGGCCATGCAGTGAATGAGGTTGCCGTGGAAGTGGCGGGCGGCGGAGGCTTGCAGGGCGCGCTGGTAACGGCGCATGGCGGAGGCGCGCCCGAAGTGTCGGCCGGCGAGGGTGGCGAGGACGGATTGCACGTCCACCTTGAGCAAGTCCACGCCCTGGGCCTTGAGCATGCCGTGGTAATGGTCGAAGAAGCGGCGGGCTTGGCGGGGATGGATGAGGTGGATGGTCTCGCGCTTTTTGCCACCGTCAAGCCACGGGCGGATGACGCCCTGGTCGCGGTAAAGGTCGAATATACTGCCGACGCCGTCGTCATCCGCGACGCCGAGCCAGTAGCCTTGCAGGGCGTGCCAGACGCCGAAGTAACGGACGCCGAGCTGTCTCAAGTTGACGACGGCGGCGCCAAAGCCATCGGGGAAACGCTGGCGGTTGACGCTGAAGCCGTGGAGCTGGTCATCGCGCACATCCTGCCAGCCGTCGTCGAGGAGCACAAAGCCGGGGGTGACGCCGCCCTTGCGGAGCGACGCGACGCCGGCGAGGATTTTTTCGGTGCTGACATCGTGGTAGCACGCGTTCCACGTGCACCAGCCGAGGTAATCCACGAACGCGGGCGTGACCTTGTCCGCGCGGAGGTTGAAGGATTTAAGCCGGTGGGCGACGGCGCGCATGGCGTCGCTGACGAGGCGGCAAACGTCATCACCGGTGGCGGTGTAGGCGATGGCGGCGCCGGCCTTCAGGGGCGCGGCCTTGCCGCCGTCGGCGCGCAACCGGACGCCGTGGCGCGCGCCGCTGACGGTGAAGACATAATCCCCGGCGACGAGCGGCAGCAGGATACCGTAACGGCCGTCGGTGCGTTCCCAGAGCAGATAATGCGTCTGCGGCGGGATGGCGGGGAGTTCCGCGCCGTGGCGGACACGGTTCCAGTACGGGCTGGCGAAGGCGCCGACGGCGACCCAGCGTTTGAGGTCGTGGAGGCGTAAGGCGCCGAGGTTTTCGCGCGGGCGGGCGAGGGCGCGAGTGGCGCGGAGAAAGCCGCCGTTATTTGGACAATTTTTCGTGACCCAAGCATAATCGCGCCCTGGCGTGAGAAAAGCGCCGGGCTGGGAGTGAAGACTAGTGATGGCTTGCATATTCGGGGGCAACAGTCAAGCCGCCGCGTCCCTTGCGGACAATGGAGTTACAGCGGTTTTTTTTGCAGTTATTTTGGGGTAAAAATCGTCGCAATTCCCCTGCCGCGAAGGGATAGCGCGGAGTGGCGGGGTGGTTCAGCGTTATGTGTTTTTCCGCTGAACGCTGAAACACCCCGTCCGCTGGCGCGGCCACCCCTCTACGAGAGGGGAATCGCGTTTCCCCAAACATCGGAAAGCCCGCAGTGAGCCTATTTCACAGTTTCCCAAACGTCGGAAAGCCTGCGGTGAGCCTATCACAGACCCCGAAACACCTCTCCCCGCATCCGCCTCCTACACAGGCTAATTCCCCTTCCGTGAAGGGGTGGCGCGGAGCGACGGGGTAGTTCAGCGTTTGGTGCTAAGTCCCCTTTAACGCTGAACTACCCCGTCCGCTCCGCGGCCACCCCTTCACGGAAGGGGAATTGATTTTTGTGCGCTCACAAAATAACGGCAATGGTCCTAGCGTCCACTTTTTTCACCATCAGCAG
>JAISCS010000030.1 GCA_031265365.1 Verrucomicrobiales bacterium | reverse complement strand
GGCCCGCTAGTCGGCAAAGCCCTCGCCGCCGCCGACCAACTGGCCGCTGACGGTGTGTCGGCGACGGTCATCAACAGCCCCTTCGTCAACCGCATCGACCTGCCCACCATCAGCGCGGCAGTGCGCAAGACCAAGGGCCGCGTCGTCGTCGCCGAGGACCACCAGTTGAACAGCGGCTTCGGCGCGCAATTATTCCACGCGCTCGTCAACGCGGGCGTGAGCATCAGCGGGCGGAGTCTCGGCATCCCCGGCGTCTTCGGCCAGTCCGCCTACACCGCGGATGAGTTGTATGACAAATACGGCCTCGGCGCCGCCGGTTTCGTCAGCGCGGCGAAGGCGTTGTTGTGAAATAATTTGACGCAAAGGCGCGAAGGGACAAAGGTTCGCAAAGATTTTTTTGGTTTAGGGTTCCTCGCGGTTATTGATGGAATAGCTAATGCCGGAACAATCGCGCCGGTAAATTCCCCGCTCGAAGAAGGGAATTTGTCTTAGTCGGTGTGGGTCATTCCGCCGTTAGCGATACCATTGCGAGTGGCGGGAAACTGCCATGATAATTCATCATAACATTGGCCGAGTACCCCGTCATCCTGAGCGTAGCCCTGAAAGGGCGTAGTCGAAGGACCGGCCAAGCACTGACTAACCGGCTGGCAGCAACTAATCCGCAGACCCTGACCCGACCGCTCCTTCGACTTCGCACCTACGGTGCTACGCTCAGGATGACGGAGTACTCTGCCAATATATGATGAATTACCATATATGGACAAGACCGGCGCTGATGGTGACATCGGTGGTGCCGGCAGCGGCGAAAAAAAATAATATTTTTTCTTGACGCGCAAATAGCGGAGGATTATTTTTTCTGTATATGAAAAGCGTATTTTTCAAAACCGTCAGGGAAAACGTCAATCGCCTAACCTCAATTTATACAATATATAAGCGGGGGGGGGGGGTAGTCCATCTTATTAGTTTGTTAGGGTTCGTGGCGCTGGCCGGGCCGGCGCAAGCGCAATGGACGGGCACTGTCACAGACCTTCAGTACACCGACCCTACCAATTGGGTTGACAGCAAAATCAACGACACCTTCAGCGGACTCTACGGCTGGGGAGACGGTAATTTTTCCATTAACATTAATTCCAACCACACCGTGGAAAATAATTTCACTTGGCAGGTGGAGGACGCGGCCACGGTGACGTCGTATCCCAATGGCCAGACTTGGACTTTTGCCTCCACGCAGCCCGTGTTTTTCGTGGACATCGGCGGGATTACCTTGAACAAAACCTTGAACTTCGGCGTGCACAACCGGAATTTCTCCCTCCAGTTCCAGCCCGATAGCGCGCTGACGTTCACCATCTCCCCGTCGTCGCAAGCCATCGGCAACGCGCAAGGCCGTGATATTTTCGCGATGCACGCCACCATGAGCAACGTCGGCTCGCTGACCAAAAACGGCGGCGGTTATTTGTCTCTCAACCGCACCGTGACCATCAGCGGCAGTGGCAGCGGCAAAGTCGAGGTGCTGGCAGGCCAGTTGGCGCTGGGCTATGACCAGAGCGGTTTCGGCAAAATCACTGGCGCGACCGAGTACAACGTGGTCGGCCAAGGCTCGCTCCTCGGTGTGCTGTTGAGTAATGTCAGCGTCACTGACACCAACGTGCTGGGCGACGCACCGGTGAATTTGTACAGTGGCGGGCTGTTCATGGGGCGGAGCAATGTCGTTGACCAGTCGGTCGGCGCGGTCAATTTGTACGGGGGACGCGCGGTGATTTCCAGCCTGAACAAAACCCTGACCATCAGCGCGCTGGAGCGCCGGAATTTCGCCACGCTCAACATTCTTAGTTCAAACAACAGCGGCACGCTGGGCTTCGGCCATTTTGTCAAGATTAGCGACGCCCAAAGCAGCCAGGCCGTGCTTGATGCCTTGGTGGGCGGCGGGGACCAAGTGAAAATCCTGCCGTGGGCGGCGGCGAACAACAGCAATGACAACGACTTTCTGGGCACCGAAAACAACGGCGCATGGTCCGGCGCGAATTTGGTCACGTACACCGCCGCCGATGGTTTCCGCGCCCTGACCGCCAGCGAGTATTACACGGCTGACGACAGCACGACATTTTTAGCGTCCGGAAGTTATGACAACGTGTCGCTGGGCGGCACCGGCGTTACGGTTGACCAAGATTTGACTGTCAACGCGCTGAAGCTCGACAGCAACAACATCACGCACACCATCGCCGCTAACACGACGCTGACGGTCACTTCCGGCGCCATCGTGGCGGGCGGCAATTACGTCGACATCAATGGCAGCGGCATCCTGAACACCGGCGACAATCCGCTGATTATCACGGGCCGCGCCACTATTGGCGTGGGCGCCGGCATCACCAACTCCGTCGCTGACGATGAGGTCGGGTTGATTGCGGCGAACGTGGGCACTGGCGTGACGCTCAGCGGCGCCAACACCTACCACGGCATCACCTTGGCGCAGGGCGGTCTGACAATTAGCAACGCCTTGGCGCTGCCCGCGACGACGGAATTGCGTGTGGACCGCGGCGGGGTGGTTAGCGTCAATGCCAGTTCCAAGGTGCGAAAACTGTCCGGCGTCGGCACGGTGAACGCCAGCGGCGGGTTGGTGGTCGGCAAAGGCGACCCCGCCTCGGGCGGTCAGCTCGTGGTCAGCGGCAGCGGCATCCTGGCACCGGGCGACATTTCCGGCAATTATCAAGCCGGCACGCTGTTGCTCGGCGCGACTGTCACCGATTTGGTCTTTGACGATGGCGGCATTTTCGCGGTGGATTTGTCCGCCGACGCGAACGACCTGGTGCGGGCCACGCGTAGCGGCGGCAGCGGATTGTACGTAGAGGAAAACGCGCTGACCACGCTGATGCTCAACTTCCTCGGCGGCTACACTCCCGACGCCGGCGCGACTTGGCTGCTGACCGACGGTTTTACCACTTCCAGTGGCGCCACCAACACCGACGGTTTCCTCACCGACATGACCGTCAGCGACCTGCTGCATCCAAATTGGGAATACACGCTGCTGTTCGACAACCACAACCTGCGCCTGACGCTGGAAGCCATCCCCGAACCCTCGACATGGCTCCTGCTGACCCTCGGCGCGGCGCTGCTACTCACCGTCCGCCGCCGCCGCTGACCGTCACCGCCCAAGCCCGCCGCACGAGCAAATTCCCCTCTCGCAGAGGGGTGGCGGCGCCAGTGGACGAGGTGTTTTAGCATTCAACGGGAAAAGAGCTCCAACGCTGAAACACCCCGTCGCTCCGCGCCACCCCTCTACGAGCGGGGAATTATTTATGCTGCCGCCGAGACCACCCTCACCAGCCATGTCCTTCGCGCCAGTAAATTCCCCACTCGCAAAGCAAATTCCCCTCTCGAAGAGGGGTGGCCGCGTAAGCGGACGGGGTGTTTCAGCGTTAAAGAAATTAGAAAGCCGAAAGCTGAAATTATTTCTGTTTTTAGCTTTCCCAACAAACTCCGCATCCCCGCGCCTCTGCGGTGAATTTTCTATATCCATCCCCCCGCTTTTACGCTAACCTTCATCACTTTATGCCCGCCGCCCTCTCCCGCAAAGAACGCCTCCGCCGCCAAGCCCTCGGCCTCGAAGTTGACCGCGTGCCGTCCATCGGCGGCTGGATGCTCAGCGCCCGCAACCTCGCCGCCATCGCCGGCACCACGGTCGAGGAATATTTGCAGAACCCGGAGCAAGGCATGGTCCGCGCTAACCTCGCACTCGACACCGACGGCATCGTCACCATGCCCGTCTATCCCAAGGAACTTGAGCAACTGCGCGCCGGCTCTGTGCAGGAATCGGACTTTCAGGACATCGAGCCGGAGGTGTTGCTGGAGGTCGCCGAGCAGTTGCCCGACGACGAGGACGAGGCGCTCAAGGACTTTGACCGCGTGCGGGAACGCCAGCGCTTCCTCGACATCTTCGCCCACGCGCGCGCCGACTGGGGCGGCTTGGAGCCGTTGCCGAATTTCTGGGACCTCGGCGGCCCGTTCGCGTTGTATCAAAAGTACGGCTACATCGCCTTCCTCTCCGCCTGCGCGCTGTATCCGGAGGCGGTTGGCAAAATCTGGCGCGTCCGCGCCCTCGTCGCCCGCGAGCGCGCCAAGCTCCTCGCCCCGCTCTACGCCGAGCTGGACCTCGTCCCGCTGCTGTTCTGCGGCGAGGATTTGTGCAACAACTCCGGCCCGATGGTCAGCCCCGAATTACTGCGCCGGTATTATTTCCCCGTCGTCAAGGACATCCTCGCCCCGCTGGTGGCGGCGGGCGTGCGTGTGGTGCATCATTGCGACGGCGACATCCGGCCGGTGGTGGATGATTTCATCGCGACGGGCTTCAGCGGGCTGCAAGGATTTCAATACGAGCTGGGCTTGGAAATCCCCGAACTGCGCGGGAAAAAAGCCGCCGGCGGGCGCGATTTGCTGTTCTTCGCTGGGCTGAGCGTCACCCGCACACTGCCGTTCGGCACGCCCGACGAGGTGCGCCGCGAGGTGGATTATTTCTTCGACGCCACGGATAACGGGCGCGGCCTGTTCCTGTTCACCAGCAACGTCACGGGCGTCGAGGTGCCGTGGGAAAACCTGGTCGCCGGCTACCGGCGCGCGAAGGAACTCACCCCCGGCCAGCCCCGCGCCGGCGCCGCGCCGCTCCCGCAATGGCCGCGCACGCGCGATTACCGCGAATGTTAAATGAACCTTTTACAACGAGAACATGGAGGAATTGGAGGGGGGCGGTTTAGTCAAAGTAAACTTTCTCCAATAACTCCATGAACTCTTTGTAAAAAATAATGGAACCTATTTTATGAACATCACTGTACTGGATGGACACACACTGAACCCCGGCGACAATCCGTGGGACGACATCGCCAAACTGGGCGCGCTGACGGTGCACGACCGTACGCCGGCGGATGAAATCGTGCCGCGCGCCGCCGGCAGTGAGATTATCCTGACTAACAAAACCCCGCTGACGGCGACGACGCTGGCGCGCTTGCCCAAGTTGCGCTTCGTCTCCGTGCTGGCGACGGGTTATAACATCGTGGACACCGCCGCCGCCCGCGAGCGCGGGGTCTTGGTGGCGAACGTGCCGGAGTACGGGACGGACACGGTGGCGCAGCATGTCTTCGCGCTGTTGCTGGAGTTGTGCCACCGCGTTGGCCGGCACGACCAATCGGTGAAGCGCGGCGACTGGAGCCGGAGCGCGGATTTTTGTTACTGGCTCGCGCCGCAAATCGAGTTGCGCGGCAAGACACTGGCCGTCATCGGCTACGGGCGCATTGGCCGGCGCGTGGCGGAGCTTGGGCGGGCGTTTGGCATGAACATCATCCGTCTGCGCCGCGCCGCCGGCGCTGACGCTGACGGCGCGCGCGCCGTGGACTTGGCGGAGTTGCAACGCGAGGCGGATGTCATCACGCTGCACTGCCCGCTGACGGCGGACAACGCCGGCTTTGTCAACAAGGCGTTCCTCGCCGGCCTGAAACCCACGGCGTTTTTGATTAACACCGGGCGCGGCGCGCTGGTGAACGAGCGCGACTTGGCCGACGCGTTGCGCGAGGGCGTCATCGCCGGCGCCGCCGTGGACGTGCTGGCGCAAGAACCGCCGCCGCCGGGTCATCCGCTGGTGAGCGAACCGCGTTGCGTCCTCACCCCGCACATCGCCTGGAGCGGCCTGCAAGCCCGCCGCGCCCTCATGACCGCCACGCGCGACAACATCGCCGCCTTCCTCACCGGCGCGCCGCGCAATATTGTGAATGGGTGACTGACAACGAGAGGGGAATCTCTCACTCCTCCCCAGCCTTACCGTCAGCGGCGCGGTTCGGCTCGAAAAAACGGATGAAGTCAACGCCGCCGCCGGTCTCGTAAAAAATTATCACGCAGTCGCGCAACACCCCCTGTTGGTGAATGAGCACGGGGATGCAACGGTCGGTGACCCGCACGGTCAGCGTGACAGTGGGCTTCTGCCCGCTGAGGGTGAGGATTTCCCCGTGGGGAATCTCGATAGGCTCTGGCTTGGCGAGGAGTTGCAAAGTTTGGCCGGGCACCAAATTGACCAGCCGGTAACGCAAGCGCGACTCGTCTTTTTTCAGCGCGAAATCCAGCGGGAATAATTTGACGTTCGGCGGCGCGTTTTTGCGCTTGGAATTTTTATCCGCTGACGGCGAGAAATCGCCATGAATCACCAGCGCCTGCCGCGAGCCGGGAGCGAAGGTCACGGTCAGCGCGCGCTCTTTGCCGCCGCGCAGGTCCTTGATTTGGTAAACGACGGCGCCGCTGTCGGTGACCGAGCCGCCGGTGTAACCGCCCTGCGAGAAGCGCGGGTAGCATGGCCGCCCGTCAATGGCGACGGAAATCTCCGGCACGCTCGTGGCGTTGATGAGCCGAACTTCCTGCGCTGACAGTGACAGTCCATCTAACGAGCCAACCACACAAAGCATCCATCCCCCCGTCATCCTGAGCGAAGCGCCCAAGGCGCGTAGTCGAAGTACCGGCTTGATTAGCGTCAGCGGCTTGATTGCGGCACACTTGTTAGCCAGTGCTTGCCCAATCCTTCGACCGCGCTCTTTCAGGGCCGCACTCAGGATGACAGGGGACTGCAAGCAAGCGCCATATTTATTGCTGGTAAACATAAATAACCCTCGGTTTGAAAACGGTCCGGCCATCGGCGTCTTTTTCCGGCTCGACGCTGACGATGGCGGTCAGAAAAGTCACGGCGGCGACGCGACCGTCAGCGGCCAGCGCCTGGCCGACGGCGCACACGCGGTAGTTGCACGATTGCACGGTGACAAGGTTGCAGAACTTGGCAAACGCCTCCTCGCGCGCGCGGTCCATCACCAGCGGCGGGTCGCCACCAGCGCCCGTGCCGAGTCTGGGCTGGTAAGCGTCGGCGCGATTGAGCGCGGGCAACACGCGGCGCAAGTCGGACAATTTTTCAAACGGCGCTTTCCGACGCTCGCTGATAATGACTTCCGCCAACCGCGCGGTGTCGAGTTTGCCAATGTCACCGCCAGCATTGGCCTCCTCGTCGGACTTGATTTCAATGTTGTGCAACAACGCCGCCAGCACCTCGCGCGGCGCGGTGTTGATGTTGATGCGCCCCGCCATGCGCGGATAATCACCGTCAGCGGCGACCGGATTCACGGTAAAAATGTCCAATAACTCCAGCGCCCGCCAACCGTCACGGTCCCAGTAGGCAAACTCCGGCTGGCCCACGCGCAGCGTCCGCCCACCGCCGCTGACAAAGACGCTCGCCGGCGAGCCGCCCTTCGGCGCGAGGCCCGCGTCGTTGGCCTGCGCGGGGTCGAAAATATGGCCGAGTTCGCCGATGCTTTTCATCCGGTCCTTGCGAATAAAAAACGGCGCGTTCGGGGCGTCACGGTCGGCGTCGTAAGGCAACGGCACTTGGTCGGGGCTGACGTTCACGCTACCGGGCGGGTTGCCCACCGGCGGATTCGCGCGAATGTAATCGCGCGCCACCCAGGTGGCGACGAAATCCTGCCGGTAATCACCGCCGCGCAAGCCGCGCCCGCCCCAGTGGGTGTTGCGCGCGTAGGTGTCGTCGCCGCTGATGGTGGAACCCCAGTCGTAATTGCCGAGGTATGTCGCGCGCGGGTCGCCGACCACGTTCACGCCGGCGAAGGTCGGAATAGTATTAACCTGATAGTGAACTCGGTTGAATTCGAGGGTTTTGGCATTGCGTACCAAGCCGGCGCTGGCCGTGCCGGGGCCGACGGGCGCGCGGCGATGCATGTCCACGCGCGCGCCGTTCCAGAAAAATTCAAACGGCTCGTGCGTGGTTTGGT
This sequence comes from Verrucomicrobiales bacterium, assembly GCA_031265365.1. Taxonomy (GTDB): domain Bacteria; phylum Verrucomicrobiota; class Verrucomicrobiia; order Methylacidiphilales; family JAAUTS01; genus JAIRPN01. The sequence goes on along the minus strand of JAISCS010000030.1, from coordinate 48,480 downwards.
CGGCGGAATCGGCGGGCGAGCCGGCCCAGCGCGGGCCGCTGACGCTGGCGGTCGGACTGGTGAAAGTCTGGCGCGCGGCGGGGAAGGCGATGACCTTGAACTCGTTCGGTCTGACCATAATCTCATCGTCAGCGACGGCGTCGTAGTCGTCGAGCGGCGTGACGATGCCGGCGCCGAAGGTGACGCGCTGGCGGTTGGCGAGCCGGAGGCGCGCCCGGCCGCTGACGGTCATGGTGCATGGGTTCCACACTTGCGCGAAGGCGCGCGTCTCAATGACGGCGCTGACGCTGTCGCCGCCGACCCATAAATACCGCTCGGCGACGCCGACGACCAGCGGGAACAGGCCGCGCCCCGCCGGCTCGCCGCCGACGGTCACGCAGTTGGCGCCGGGGTCAACGTATTCCACGATGGACGCGGCGAGGCGTTGGAGATAACGGCGCTGACCGTCGGCGGATTCACCGGCGAGGCTGGGGTCGCGTTTTTTGAAATCGGGCAGGTTGCGGTCAATGATGGCGGCGATTTTTTCGGCGCGCTGTTCGGGCGCGAGTTCGGCGTCAGCGGCGAGGTCGTTGATATTATACTTGGGCCGGCCCGCCTCCGGCAACCCGCGCGGAATGACCTCCTCACCGTCAGCGCCGCGCAGACCGAAAAAATGTTTTAATTCCTCGCGGCGGCGGACACTGTCCACGGCTTGCGCGAAGGCCAGCGGACTTGCCGGTAATTTTGGAAAAGTCAGCAATAATTCTTGCTCCGTTCCGGTGAGCACGGCCGGCGGAATCTCCGCCGCGCTCTGGCCGAAACCGTCACGGTCGGCGGCGCGGTGCAGCCGCGCGTCGAGCCGCGCCTCCTCGTCGAAAACTTGATAACCGTAACGCGCCACGATGTCGTCGTCGTTTTTTAGTTCCAGCAATTTGACCGTGTAATCCGGCGCGGGCGTGGCGCTGACGATGAGGCCGTCGCGGTTCAGATCAGCGCCGTCGCGTTCTTGGAACAACGCGGTGGGCACGGCGTCATCGTCGACGACAAACGGTTGAATCTCGGTGGAGATGAGCGGATGGATTTGGCCGTTGCCGCTGATGGTGAGAATGGGTGAGAGGTTGGCGAACTCCGCCGGCGGCTCAAGCTGGCTGGTGACAAACATGCGGTCGGCGCTGCCGCTGACAGTCACGGCGTCGAGCAGGCGTGCGACGGCCTCGTTCAGCGCGGCGCGCGCGGCCCAGTCGGCGCGGATTTTTTCGGCGTGCAGGGCGCTGTCGTTCACCTCGAACCGGACGACGGTGAGCGCCAGCGCCACCAGTGTGCCCAGCGCCAGCATGACAACCAGCATGACGACAAGGGCAAAGCCTCGTTTACTGGCATGGGATGCAAATGGTAAATTCATGCGTCAGGTCGCGCTCCAGCGGTTTGAAGGTTATTTCCAGCAAAGCGGGCCGCTCGGTCAGCGGCGAGTCGGTGATGACCGAGGTGTCGGTGCGCCGGGCGCGCACGCGGAAGGCGCTGACATTGACCAGCAACGTCTCGTTTTCCGCCGCGCCGCTGACGATGGGAAACAACGGCCTGGCGGGGTCGAGCGCGTGCGGCAGGAAACCGCTGTCAGTGCCGGCACTTTGCCAGGTCGCGTCGCTATCCTTGAAATAACGGCGCAGTCGGCGGGCGGCGTCGAGATAATAGCCAGCGGCGCAAAGTTCGCTCCGGCCAAAGCGCGGCTGGTTGGTGAAAAAGAACACCGTGTCACCGTCGGCGGCGGGCGCTTGGTCGGGCATTGCCGCAATCTCCGGCGGCGGGTTGAGATACAACGGCGTGTCACCGCTGACGGTGACGTGGCGAAAATCGTTTCGCAAGACGCGGATGGCGGCGCGGGCTTGGCGGTGAAACTCGGCGTGTTGTCGCGCGCGCGCGGCTGAGCGGGCCGTGAATTGCACCAAGCCGGCGCCGGCCAACAGCATGACGGAGAGAATGGCGCAGCTGGCGAGTAGTTCCGTCAACGTGAAGGCGGCGGCTGGGTGTTTCAGGGACATGGCGGGAGCAGGGTGCCGAAATGCCGGCGCTGACGGTGACTGGCGGGCGCGGCGGCGGGCCACTCGACCGTGACGGTCAGCGCGAACAGGCTGGACCGCGCCGGTTCGCGGCGGAGCGACGCGAGAAAACTGGCGGTGGCGTCACCGACGGCGAAAATGTCCGCACCGACCGCGCGCAAAATTTTACCGTCGTCGTCGAGCGCGAGGAATTCGGTCGTGTCAGCGTCAGCGGCGAGCCGCAACTTCCCGAAGGCGCTGAAATCCGCCAACAGGGACTCGGCAATCATTCCCGCCGTGCCGGTGCGCGCGGCGTCGGCGCCGTTCTTGAGGGCCACCGGCAGCGCCGCCAGCAAACCCGCCGCCGCCGTCGTCAACACTCCCAGCGAAAGGAACACTTCCACGAGAGTGAAACCGCGCGAACGCAATCGTTTTGTAGTCATGCCGTCAATGATGCTGGAAGTTGACTTTTTGAAAATCCTTTGTTTGTCCAGCCTTGTCGCCGGTTGTGTGACAACGTAAATTCAAGGTTCTATCCCGTTATCAGAGGAATGGCAGTGGCGTGAGGTAAGCGGAGCATAATTCCCATTCCGTGAAGGGGTGGCGCGGAGCGACGGGGTAGTTCAGCGTTTGGGGCGAGGTTCCTGTAAACGCTGAACTACCCCGTCCGCTCCGCGGCCACCCCTTCACGGAAGGGGAATTTGCTGGCGCAGAAGGCCGGGGCGGTGAGGGGGGGGCGTCAACGCTTCCACTGCTAACAGCGAGGAACCAAATTTAAGGGAAAGCATCAACGTGGCACAGACCATCCTGTCTGTGTGGCACATTGCGCTGGACTTGAACCGGCGGGCCGTTAACTTAACACCATCATGTCCGCTTGGATTAAGACCATCCTGCTGTTGCCGTTCAACGTGCTGGTGATTATCCCCGCGTTGACGCTGTGGCTCACGGGCTGGCGTTTTCACGTCAATCATCTCGCGCTGACGGTCACCGGCGGCGTGCTGCTGGCGGCGGGCTTGTCACTGGCCGCGTGGACGATGCGACTGTTCGACCGCGTCGGCCAAGGCACCGCCGCGCCGTGGAACCCGCCGAAAAAGCTGGTGGTCCGCGGTCCGTACCGCCACGTCAGAAACCCGATGATTACCAGCGTGCTGGTGATGTTGCTCGCGGAGGCGCTGTTGCTCAACTCGTGGGCGGTGGCGGTTTTGTTCCTGCTCTTCTGGCTCGGCAACGTGATTTACTTCCCGCTGGTCGAGGAAAAAACCTTGCGGCGACGTTTCGGCGACGATTACGCGTTGTACAAGAAAAACGTCCCGCGCTGGATTCCGCGCCCGACGCCGTGGAGTTTGCCGGAGAGCCGTTGACGATGGCTCTGTGCAAAAATTTGCAAAACCCGCCTGCCGTGGTATTGTAATTACCTATGAAAAAATTCATCCTCTCCCTCGCCGCGGTCTGCGCGGTGGTCACCATCAGCGCTTGCAAACAGAATGTTGCCGCGCCAGCGGCTGACACTCACAACTCCAGAAACAGCCTCGACTGGGCGGGGGTTTACACCGGCACCATCCCCGGTGCGGACGTCCCCGGCATCAAGGTGCAACTCACCTTGAACGCCGACGAGACCTACACCGTGACCCACGAGTACCTCGGCAAAGAAGGTGTGTTCACCGACGCGGGCAAATTTCAATGGGACCAAGACGGTGGCGTCATCATGCTGGACCGCAAAGGCGCGCCGACTCACTACCAAGTCGGCGAGAACCAATTGATGCAACTTGACCTTGAAGGCAAGCCCATCACCGGCGATTTGGCAAAGCATTACATTCTGAAAAAGAAGGTGGATTGATGCGAAAAAGGGGGCAGGAAAAGGAAGCAGTTTTTCATTTATTGATAGATGAGCAGGATTGAAAAGACCTCAAAAAAGAATTGGTCAAAAATGAAGCCTGACCCCTTTTTGTATTTCCAACTTCCAATCCATAGTGTCGCACTCAAATTCATTATCTCGAAAATAAAACAGAAAATGCCGTCGTTTGAATTGGTCTTTGGTTCTGGTAATCCAATCATCCGGAATTTCATCAAGTTTTAGATTTCCTGAAACTTCGTAAAACTCTCCCCATGGAATGACCTGGCTAAATCTACATTGTCCGCGATACCATCCTTCATCGTTTATTTCGCCAAACCGATATCTTGCACAGTCGGCAAATGTGATGATGCCAATATCACCTTTTTTGAATTGAGGGAATTGAAATGGATTCATATAAAATTGAAGTCTTAAATCTTTCCCCAACCATACTGCCTGAGGGTTTGGGTTATTGGGTTCCGCATTCCAGTTGGAATTAAGCCGGGTAAAAACAAGTTTCATTTTTTCTTGATAAATCTCCGGCATGTTTTTTTGTATGCTCTCAAATTTAAGAACACAATCAAGAATATTTTAACGGGTAAAAAACCAATCCCATTTCCTGATAAAAGGGCACGAAAGCACACGCAACCGTGGAGGTGATTACGGTTCCTCGCTGTTAGCAGTGGAAGCGCTGACGCCGCCCATCCCCACCGGCCCTGCTGCCTGCGTCAGCGAATTCCCCTTCCGTGAAGGGGTGGCCGCGGAGCGGACGGGGTAGTTCAGCGTTACAGGAAATGGGAAAGCCGAAAGCAGAAAGCTGAAATTATTTCTGTTTTCAACTTTCTGCTTTCGTCTTGCGCCTGTCCCAACGCTAAACTACCCCGTCGCGCCGCGCCACCCCTTCACGGAAGGGGAATTATGCTGCGCTTACCACACGCCACCGCCATTCCACTGTTCACGGGATAGAACCATTTTTTAACGCAAAGGCACCAAGAACGCCAAGAGCACAAAGATTGGTTAAATCAGGTTCCTCGCCGTTATCGGTGGAATAATCATGCCGTCAGTAAACACGCCCCGTCATTCCGAGCGTAACAACGCAGTTGTTACAGTCGAGGAATCGGTTGGTCCCACCGCACACCAGCGCCACGGTCAGCGCCTTTCGCCCGCTCAACCCGATGCTTCGACTGCGTTGCTGCGCAACTTCGCTCAGCATGACGGGGCCTATTTCACTGATAATGGGTAAGAACCCAAAAACCCAATAATGCGATTAAAAATAAACCAGAAGCTAAAAGAATTTATCAACAAATGAGGTCTGATGTCTTTTACAGGTGCGATTCATTTTCGATTATTGATTGCTGTTCAGATATTATAGTCAGAAGATAAGAACCGAAACTTTCAGCTATCTGTTCGACTGGCTTTCCATCTATTGATAACATCATGACAGGATTTTCACCCGCAACATCAATTTTCCTCACGTCAAGTGCGTAATAAGGTCCATATCCACTTGCACCAACAATTATATATGCTGGATTAAGGCTTATTGATTTCCTCTCATCCAGTGTCAGCCATATTCCATTGGGTACGGCAGACTTTTCAAAATTATCATCAATTAATCCAAATACCTCTAGTCCATAGATGCTACCGCAGCCCATCTCAAGTAAAAACCGACGATAACTCGGCGGGAACTTGACACTAAGTGCTGTTTCAGCCTTGAGAATTAGAGATGCTGGGATTGGCCCAAAGAAATCTCCCTCTCCGGCATTTTTAATTAATTCTTTTGCTTTTTCGTAATCTTGTACACTCATAAAAAAGGTGCCAGCTCATTAAAGGGCACGAAAGCACACGCAACCGTGGAGGTAATTACCAATATCAGGAATTTTTTTCGCTTTTGCATGGCAGAAATTTGGATGCGCCGGATTGACCATCACGCGGCGCAACGGCGGCGACACCACCAAATCCATATCCTCCATCGGCACCGTGCCTAACAACACTTCATCCCCCAACACGACCGCGCCGACATAACATTTGCGGTTTTCAAACTTCACCCTCAGCGGGCCGACGTAGGGGCAAATGGTTCTTTTGCCGTCAGCGGTGGTGACGGTTTTCCGCGAGGTCGCTTCAAGTTGCAATTGCATCTGGACAACCTCAGGGATGCACAAGTACCATGACCTAGTGTCCGCCAACGCCGTCGTTTCGACCGGCTTCAACTCTGGTCTTTTCGGATTTTCCAAAATGATGTTGGCGTGCGTGAGTCCCACGTTTTTATAATGCCGAAACTGAACGGCTTTTGCAAGTTTAACCACGGATAGGTAGTACGTCGGTTTGATATTTTAACGCAAACTGAAGCACTACCCACGGATAAGATTGTCTGCACCGTGTTTTTCGGTTATGTTTTCCCCATGTTCTACCACGCTGACGATGAGACGGTGACGCCCGCCAAAACCATTCCGAAACGTTCAGAGGTCGCTGCCGGTGACACTTGGGACTTGTCCCACTTGTACGCCGATGACGCGGGTTGGGAGGCGGATTTCGCCAAGTATGAAAAACTTTATCCGCGCTATGCGGAGTTCAAGGGCACGCTGTCAGCGTCAGCGGAGCGGTTGAAGGCATGTCTTGAATTTGACCGCGAGATGGATTTGCTGGCGGAGAAACTGGGGCATTATGCCGGATTGCGGTCGGCGGAGGATTCTTCCGACAACACCAACCTCGCGCGCGAGGGACGGTTCATGTACTTGATGACACTGGCGGCGGAGACGGCGGCGTTTCTCACGCCGGAGATTCAAGCCATCGCTGACGGTGCTTGGGGGGACTTTCTCGCCGACCCGCTGCTGGCGGAGTGGCACGGCAAACTCGAACGGTTGCGCCGGTTCAAACCGTATATTTTGTCGGCGCAAGAGGAGCGACTGTTGGCGCTGGCGGCGCTGCCGCTGGGCGGGGCGAGCGAGGCGTTTTCGCAACTCACCAACGTGGACATGAATTTCGGCGTTATCAAGGACGAGCGCGGCGCTGCCGTTGAGCTGTCGCACGGCGCGTTCTCGTCGTTCCTGGTCAAGCGCGACGCCAGGTTGCGGCGCGATGCTTTTCACCAATATTACGCCGAGTTTGACGCGCACAAGTTCACCCTGTCGGCGACCCTCGCGCACGCGGTCAAGCGCGGCGTGTTCAACGCGCGGGCGCGCAATTACGCCTCGGCGCGAGAGGCGGCGCTGTTCGCCGACAACATCCCGTTGACAGTGTACGACAATCTCATCGCCACGGTGAAGAACAATCTCGGCGCGTTGCGCGAGTATTACGAGCTGCGGAAAAGGACGCTGAAGTTGACCGACTTGCATTTTTACGACACGTATGTTCCGCTCGCCGCCAGCGTCAGCGTCCGCACGACGTTTGACCAAGCGCGCGAGCTGGTGTTGTCATCGCTGGCGCCGCTCGGCGACGATTATGTGAACACGTTGCGCGACGGTTTCGCAAACCGCTGGGTCGACCGTTACGAGACGAAAGGCAAGCGTAGCGGCGCGTTTTCAAGCGGCAGTTACACCAGCCCGCCGTATATTTTGATGAATTATCAGGACGATGTTTTTTCCGACATTTACACGCTGACGCACGAGGCGGGGCACTCGATGCACTCGTGGCACAGTCAGCGGGCGCAAAAATTTCAGGATTACAATTATCCGATATTCCTCGCCGAAGTCGCCTCGACATTCAACGAGGAATTGCTCACGCATCACCTGTTGCAAACGACCGCTGACCGTGACATGCGCGCGTACATTTTGAACCGGCAGATTGACGACATTCGCGCGACGCTCATCCGGCAGACGATGTTCGCGGAGTTTGAAAAAATCATTCACGAGATGGACGAGGCGGGCGAGCCGCTGACGCTGGAGTCGTTCCGCGCGGTGTACCGCAAATTGCTGGAGGAATACCACGGCGCGGGGCTGGTGATTGACGACGCGCTGGAATTGGAATGCCTCCGCATCCCGCATTTTTACGGCGCGTTTTACGTGTACAAATACGCGACCGGCATCAGCGCCGCGCTGGCACTGTCAGCGGGCGTGCTGGAAAATCCTGCCGCCAACCGTGAACCGTACATGAATTTCCTAAAATCCGGCGGCAGCAAATTCCCGCTCGACACGCTGAAGCTGGCGGGCGTGGACATGTCAACCTCAGCGCCCGTGCAAGCCGCGCTGGACTTATTCGCGCTGAGGGTAAGGGAGTTGTCTGAGTTATTGTAAATTTTATGCGTATCATTACCCGCAAACGATTGAATGAATTTGTCGAACGGCACCCCGACGCGCACTCATCGTTGGCGCAATGGTACGCCCTGGTGAAAAATCGGGATTTTCGTTCTTTCGCCGAACTCAGGATTTTCTTTCCCAATGCCGACCAGGTGGACCATAAAACCGTCTTCAACATCAGCGGCAACAAATACCGTTTGATTGCCGCCATTCATTACCATAGACGCCGGATTTACATTCGTGCTATACTGACCCACGCGGAATACGACAAGGATAATTGGAAAAGGTAAGTTATGACTACGCTGCAAATTGAAAAAACCAAAACCGCTTGGACGGGTGTCGCCGATACGCTATACGTGCCGCATTCGGAGCGGCAATACCGCCGACTGGTCAACTTGCTGGACGGGCTGGTTGATGAAATCGGTGAGAACGAACAGCATCCATTGGCGTCGTTGATGGAAGTGGTCGGCGTTTTGATTGAAAAATACGAGGACGAAAATGTTCCCGTACTAAATTAACTTTGTTTATGATAGAAATCATCATCGGCACCAATCGTCCGGGCAGCAACAGCAAAAAAGTCGCGGCGCAAATTTTGGAGATTTTCAAACAGCAGGGCACGTCCGCGCAAATCCTCGACCTCGCGGAGTTGCCGCCGGATATTTTTTCACCGTTAGCGTATGCGGAGAAACCGGCGGTGTTCGCCACCCTCAGCGGGCGTGTGCTGGACGCGAGCGGATTGCTTATTGTCTCGCCGGAGTACAACGGCGGCATCCCCGGCGTGCTGAAATATTTTATTGATATGCTGAAATTTCCCGAAAGTTTCGAGAGTAAACCGGTCGCGTTCGTCGGAGTGTCAGCGGGCATTTGGGGGGCGCTGCGACCGGTGGAGCATTTGCAGCAAATCTTTGGCTACCGCAACGCGTTCATTTATCCGGCGCGTGTGTTCATCCCCGGCGTGTTCCAGGAAATCGGCACTGACGGTCGACTCAAATCGGCGGACCTCGTGCAGCGGTTGACCGAGCAAGCCAAGGGTTTCACGGATTTCGCCGCGCGGTTAAACTCAGGTCACAAAGACGCGAAGACACAAAGTTTAGTTTGATTAAAACATCTTCGCGTCTTTGTGCCTTCGTGACTGGAGTTAAAATAAAATGAAACTGCTCATCGTCAGCGTCGGCAAACCCAAGCTCGATTACGCCAAGCGCGGCGCGGCGGAGTATTTGTCGCGGTTGGCGCGTTATTTGCCCGTCGAGTGGAAGCAAGTCAAGGAAGGCTCGCGGGAACAGGAGGGCGGGCGGTTGCTCACGGTCAGCGACGGTTGTCTGCGCGTGGCGCTGGACGAGCGCGGCGAGTTGGTCGCGTCGAAAACGCTGGCGGTGAGATTTGAAAAGTGGGAACAACACGCCGGCGTCAAGACCGTCGCCTTCCTGATTGGCGGTGCGGACGGTCACGCGGCGGCGGTGCGCGAGCGCGCCGACTGGCTCTGGTCGTTTAGCCCGCTGACGTTGCAACACGAGTTGACGCTGACGGTGTTGCTCGAACAACTCTACCGCGCCCAAACCATCCGCCGTGGTGAGCCGTATCATCGGGAATAACAACTCCGGTCACGAAGACGCAAAGACACGAAGTTTTATTAAAAATATCTTTGCCCCTTCGCGTCTTCGTGACCGGAGTTCACTCGCCGATGATTTTGACGAGTACGCGCTTCTTGCGGTTGCCGTCGAACTCGCCGTAAAAAATCTGCTCCCACGGGCCGAAATCCAATTTGCCGCCGCTGACGGCGACGACCACTTCGCGCCCCATGACGGTGCGCTTGAGGTGAGCGTCAGCGTTGTCCTCGTAGCCGTTGTGCTGGTACTGACTATGCGGTTTTTCCGGCGCGAGCTTTTCCAGCCACACCTCGAAGTCGTGATGCAAGCCGGATTCGTCGTCGTTGATGAACACGCTGGCGCTGATGTGCATGGCGTTGACGAGGCACAAGCCTTCCTTGATGCCACTGTCAGCGAGGCATCGCTCCACTTGCGGCGTGATATTGACAAATTCGCGGCGTTGCTTGAGGTCGAACCAAAGTTCCTGGCGATAGGATTTCATGTGTTGATTTTAGCCGCGGATTAACTTCAAAGCCAGACGCAAGATTTCATAATTTCCGCTTCTCAATTTTTACCTTTGACTTAGATTGATCCCATGCCACGAAAAGTGCGGCAACTGACACTTTTCATTATCAAGAAAAACTGGTGAAAGAGGCAATCCGCGAGGTGCAGTTATGAAAACCGACTATTTGAAATTCGTGCAATGGAGCGATGCGGACGAAATTTACGTGGGTTACTGTCCCGACCTGTTCATCGGCGGCGTTTGCCACGGCAGGGACAAACGCAAAGTGTACGCCGAGTTGTGCTCGCTCGTCGCGGACGAAATCAAGGAACTGAACCGACGTCACCAAGCCATTCCCCGGCCTCAAGCGATGGTGGCAATGGCAGTGGCGGTTTGATTTTTTCAAAAATTCAGCGCGATAATTCTTGCTCGACAACACGGAAAACTTTTTTCGCGGTCACCATCAGCGGATGCGCGGGGACGGGGATTTTGTATTCGCGGGCGCCGGGCAGGCGCGCGCTGATCGCGGGGATTATCATCAAGTCCAGCGGCGTCCAGAGCACGGTGGTTTTGATGTTTGGCAAAATGTCAGCGGCAGCGTTGAGGTCACGTAAAAAATCGCTGTGGAACCGCATTTACTTATGCAAGATTCCCAACGCTCCTAATAACCACGCAACCAGCACAATAATCAAAAAAAGTATTGGAAAAAACCATATTATACCAATCACATAATATCCGAATCTCGCGCGTTTCCATCCGTTTAATCCAATGTTAATCAAACTAAAAATCGAAGCCGGCAAGGCAAATAAGGGAAATATAAGGAAATATAATAAACCACCAAAATACCCCCAAGATTGCGTCGCCACCTTCCGCTTCTGCATAAGCACCAGTGATGCCGTAAATAAGAGGCATTGCCAAGGCCAGCAATGCCAACATTCCCAATATTATGGATAATCCACGGCTTCCGATTTTAAACGTGTTTTTTACAAAATTCATTTGATTGAATCAACAAACATATTCTATTCGATTAGCACCCGCTCGACAACACGGAAAACTTTTTCCGAGGTCACCATCAGCTGATGCGCGGGGACGGGGATTTTATATTCGCGGGCGCCGGGCAGACGCGCGCTGGTCGCGGGGATTATCATCAAGTCCAGCGGCGTCCAGAGCACGGCGGTTTTGATGTTGGGCAAAATGTCAGCGTCAGCGTCGAGGTCGCGCAAGAACTCGCTGCGGTAACGCATTTGGCGCGCGGCGGGGAGCGGCAGACAGTACGCCGTCAGCGTGCCGTGATGCGGCGCGGCGATGCTGAGGTAATGTTCGACCCGCCGCTGACGGTCAAGTTTTTGCAGCCAGTAGCGCGTGATTAAGCCGCCCATGCTGAAACCGATGAGGTCGAATTTTCCCGCCGCCGGCAGTGACGACGCGATGTAGTCGTCGAGTTGCCGCGCCAGTTGATCAATGCCGATTTGCCCCCAACTCGGCGCCAGCGTCGGCGTGTGCGTTGCCCAGCCGCGCGCGCGCAGCCATGCCGCCATGCGCGACATTTTTTGGCCGCTGTCCTTGAAGCCGTGTACCAGTACGACGGGATTTTTCATGACGGAGTTTAACCACGAATGAACACGAATTCACACGAATAAACAGCCGCTGACGATGAATTTCAAAATTATTCGCGTCCATTCGTGTTCATTCGTGGTTGAAATTTTTTCATTCACTGGTAGCGTATGGCGCATGATTAAAGGGCCTGTTTCCCAATTTATCACGCGCCACTACCGCCACTTCAACGCCGCCGCGCTGGTGGACGCGGCGCAAGGTTATGAAAAATTGCTCGCTGACGGCGGCAAGATGTTCGTCACGCTCGCGGGCGCGATGAGCACGGCGGAGCTTGGCCTGTCGCTGGCGGAGATGATTCGGCAGGGCAAGGTGCACGGCATTTGCTGCACGGGCGCGAACCTGGAGGAGGATGTGTTCAACCTGGTGGCGCACGATTATTACCGGCGCGTGCCGCATTACCGCGACCTGACGCCGCGCGACGAGCAGGAGTTGTTAGACCGTCATCTCAACCGCGTGACCGACACGTGCATCCCGGAGGGCGAGGCGATGCGGCGCATTGAGCAGGCGGTGCTGGAGGAATGGGTCGCCGCCGACCGTGCCGGCCAACGCTTTTTCCCGCACCAGTTCATGTACCAAATTTTGCTCGGCGGCAAGTTGCGGGCGGAATATCAAATTGACCCGCGGGACAGTTGGCTGCTCGCCGCCGCCGAGCGTGACCTGCCGATTTTCGTGCCCGGCTGGGAGGACTCGACGCTCGGCAACATGTTCACCGGCCACGTCATCAGCGGCGACGTGAAAAACGTGCACACCGTCCGCACGGGCATCGAGTACATGCGCGAGCTGGCGGAGTGGTACACGGCGCTGACGGTGCAGGCGCCGCTCGGCTTTTTCCAAATCGGCGGCGGCATCGCGGGCGATTTCCCGATTTGCGTGGTGCCGATGTTGCATCAGGATTTGCAACGCCCGAACGTGCCGCTGTGGGCGTACTTTTGCCAAATCAGCGACAGCACGACGAGCTACGGCAGCTACTCCGGCGCGGTGCCGAACGAGAAAATCACCTGGGGCAAGCTCGGCATCGACACGCCGAAATTCATCATTGAGTCCGACGCCACCATCGTCGCGCCGCTGATGTTCGCGTATTTGCTGGGGTGGTAATGCCGCTGACAATGAATTTTATTATGAAAAAAACACCACCCACTGTCAGCGTCGGATTCAGCCCGATTGAGGAGATTATCGCCGAGGTGCGGAAGGGACGGCTGGTCGTCATGACCGACGACCCCGACCGCGAGAACGAGGGTGATGTCATCGTCGCGGCGGAGAAGGTCACACCGGCGGCGATTAATTTCATGGTGCGGCACGCGCGCGGGTTGGTGTGCGCGCCCGTCACGCAGCAGCGCGCGCGGCAACTTGGGTTGCAGCGCATGGTCGCTGACAATCGCGACTCGCTCCGCACGGATTACACCGTCAGCGTGGACGCGGCGCGCGGCGTGACCACGGGCATCAGCGCCGCCGACCGGGCAAAGGCGGTGAAAATTTTGTCGGGCAAAAAATCCACGCCCGCCGACCTCATCCAGCCCGGACACATTTTCCCGTTGCAAGCCAAGCCCGGCGGCGTCCTGCAGCGCGCGGGGCACACGGAGGCGGCGGTGGACTTGGCGCGGCTCGCGGGCCTTGACCCGTCCGCCGCGATTTGCGAGGTGATGCGCGACGACGGCGAGATGGCGCGGCTGCCGGATTTGTTGAAATTCGCCGCCGAGCATGACTTGAAAATCGGCAGCATCCGCGATTTGATAGCGTACCGCCGCCGCACGGAAAAATTGGTCGCGCGCGAGGAGACCGTGGCGATGCCGACGGATTACGGCGCGTTTGACTTGCATCTGTACCGCTCGGAGTTGGACGGCGCGCATCACCTCGCCTTGTCCAGGGGCAAGATTAATCCTAACAAGCCGCTGTTGGTGCGCGTGCACAGCGAGTGTCTGACGGGCGACATTTTCGGCTCGCGCCGCTGCGATTGCGGGAGCCAGTTGCACGAAGCCATGCGACGCATCGCCGCCGACGGTGGTGTGCTGGTGTACATGCGCGGGCAGGAGGGGCGCGGCATCGGCATCGGGGCAAAGATTCACGCGTACAAGTTGCAGGAACAGGGCTACGACACGGTGGAGGCGAACGTCAAGCTCGGCTTCCCCGCCGACTTGCGCGAGTACGGCATCGGGGCGCAGATTCTATACGACTTGGGCGTGCGGAAAATGCGCTTGCTGACGAATAATCCGAAGAAGGTGGTGAACCTCAGCGGGTACGGCTTGGAGATTGTCTCGCAAGTGCCAATTCGCGTGAAGCCGAACAAGCACAATCGGAAATATTTGGAAACAAAAAAAACAAAAATGGGGCATAATTTGTGAGGAAAAAAATCGCCATTGTCGCCAGCGAGTTTAACAAGGAATACGTGGACGGGCTGGTGCGCCATTGTCAGCGGGAATTGCGCGGGCATCCCGCGCTGACGGTCAGGGTGCCCGGCGCGTATGAAATCCCGCTGATGGTGAAGCGGTTGCTGAAGCGCCGGGATGTCGCCGTGGCGATTGCGTTCGGCGTCATCTGGCAGGGCAAGACCGCGCACGCCGACCTCATCGCCAGCGCCGTCACGAACAACTTGATGGCGCTGGCGCTGGAATTTGACAAGCCGGTCATTCATCAAGTGCTGGATGTCAGCAACGAAAAACAGGCGCGGGAGCGTTGCTTCGGCAAGGCGCTCAACCGCGGCGTCGAGGGCGCGCGGGCGGCGCTGACGATGATGAAACTTTCCTAGAAAAAAAACTTTATGGGCAAACGACGCGATGCACGATTGTTGGCGGTGCAATTTTTATACCAAGTGGAAGTCGGCGCCAAGCAGGACTTGGACCGCAGTCTGCTGAACTTCTGGGACACTACCGAGGCGGCGACGGCATTGCGAAAACTCGCCGAACCCGCCATTCGCGGCGTGCTCGCCAATTACGAGGAACTGAACGCGCAAATCACCAAGTATTCGCATAACTGGGAGTTGAAACGCATCGCCGCCGTGGACCGCAACATCCTGCGCCTGGCGTTGTACGAAATGCTGCACTGTCCCGACATCCCGCCCGTGGTGTCCATCAACGAAGCCATTGAAATCGCCAAGCAACTGAGCACCGAGGAGTCGGGCCGTTTTGTGAATGGCATCCTCGACCAAATCATCAAGACGCTCAACCGCCCCGCGCGCGGGGACGCTGACGGTGGGAGGAAAAATAAGTGACCCATTTAATTACGGCGAATTCGCCATAATTAGAAAACTTTTTAGGCTGGCCATGGAAAGAGAACAAACCCCTCGAATTCGAGGGGGTTGAACAGAAATAGAAAATATGGGCAAGAAAGAAACGGTCAATGTACAGGGGACAAAAATAACCCTTTGGTCCAAGCAAAAAGGAGAGAGTTATATTTGCATAACCGACATTGCAAAATATCGGAACCCAGTAGAATCATTTTCCATAATCAATAACTGGCTGCGTAGTCGCAGTACGATTGAGTTTATTGGATTGTGGGAGCAATTAAATAATCCTAATTTTAAACCTCTCGAATTCGAGAGGTTTAAAATGGAGGCGGGCAGCAATTATTTTGTGCTCTCGCCACAGAGATGGATTGAAGCCACCAACGCGATTGGCCTTATTTCAAAATCCGGAAGGTATGGCGGGACGTACGCCCATGAGGATATTGCCTTTGAATTTGCCTCATGGATTTCTTCCGAATTTAAACTTTATTTAGTCACGGAGTTCAAGCGTCTTAAACGCAATGAACAGCGCCGTTTGTCCTTGGAATGGAACTTGCAACGCACGTTGTCGAAAATCAATTACCGGATTCACACCGACGCAATCAAGGAGGAAATCATCCCGCGCGTTGTCACCAAGGAGCAAGCCGCGATT
Organism: Verrucomicrobiales bacterium; assembly: GCA_031265365.1. Classification (GTDB taxonomy): domain Bacteria; phylum Verrucomicrobiota; class Verrucomicrobiia; order Methylacidiphilales; family JAAUTS01; genus JAIRPN01. The sequence continues at coordinate 32,831 of JAISCS010000030.1, read as the reverse complement.
ATTTACGCCAATGAAGCCGATTTATTGAACGTTGCGTTGTTCGGCAAAACAGCGGCGCAGTGGCGGGAGCAAAATCCAGCGGCGGACGGCAATGTGCGCGACCACGCCGCCTTGGAACAACTGGTCGTGCTCTCCAACATGGAAAGTATCAACGCCCTGTTGATACGCCAAGCCTTGCCGCAAAGCGAGCGCCTGCGACAACTTAACCGCGTGGCGATTACGCAAATGCGGTCACTGGTGGAAAATCGTAATTTGACAAAACGACTAAAATAACGACGCATTATGTTCTCTTTTTTCAAAAAATGGGTCACGGAACTCAAGGGGGGCAAGGTTGACTGGGATGAAATTGAGGCGCATCTCATCCAGTCGGACTTGGGGCTGGCGCTGACGGAGCGGATTTTGGACAAGCTGAAAGGCCAGGCGTTGTCCGACCAGACAGTGACCGCCGCCGCGTCGCAGGCTATTCTTGAACTTTGGAAAAAACCCGTCCGCAAGCCCATTGTCAGCGGCGACCCCGCCGTGTGGCTCATCATCGGCGTCAATGGCACGGGCAAGACCACCAGCATCGCCAAACTCGCCAACCGTTATCAAAAACTTGGCAAAAAAGTTCATCTCATCGGCGCCGACACGTTTCGCGCCGCGGCCATTGACCAGCTCAAGATTTGGGCTGACCGGCTCGACATCGGCTTCAGCGCCGGGCGCGAGGGTGGCGACCCCGCCGCCGCCGCGTTTCAAGGCTTGGCGGACGCGAAGGCGCGGGGCGCGGAGTTGGTGATGATTGACACGGCGGGGCGCCTGCACAACAAGGAAAACCTGATGCGCGAGCTGGAAAAAATGAAGCGCGTTATTCAGAAACAATCCCCGTCGGCGCCGCACGAGACGCTGCTGGTGCTCGACGGCACCAACGGCGGCAACGCGCTCGACCAAGCGCGGCAATTCCACAAATTTCTCACCATCAGCGGCATCATCGTGACCAAGCTCGACACCTCGTCGAAAGGCGGCGCCGTCGCCGCCATCAAAGCCGAGGAGGGCATTGACCCGCTGTTTGTGGGCCTCGGCGAGGGGATGGATGATTTGGTGGAGTTTAATCCGCAGGAGTATGTGGCGCGGTTGTGACCGTCGGCGGGTTTTATGTTCGCAAAGACTTATTTGAACTGTGACAAAAAGCGGAGGTCATTTTCGTAGATGAGGCGGAGGTCGTTGATGCCGTGCCGGAGCATGGCGAGGCGCTCGACGCCCATGCCGAAGGCGAAGCCGGTGTAGCGCCGGCTGTCAATGTTGACGTTGTCAAACACAGCGGGGTCAACCATGCCGCAGCCGGCGATTTCGAGCCATTCTTTGCCTTTCATCGTCGCGCCGCTGCGCGCCATGTCTATTTCAAAACTCGGCTCGGTGAACGGGAAAAAGTGCGGGCGAAACCTAACACGAGTGTCAGCGCCAATAAATTCCTTGAAAAAGTATTCCATCGTGCCTTTGAGGTCGGCGAGGGTGATGCCGTCGTCCACGACCAAGCCCTCGATTTGGTGGAAGAAAACGCCGTGCGTCGCGTCAATTTCATCGCGGCGGTAGCAGCGGCCCGGGGCGACGATTTTAATCGGCGGCGGTTGCGTTTGCATGGCGCGGATTTGCACGGTGCTGGTTTGCGAGCGCAACAGCCAGCGGTGGCCGTCACGGTCAGCGGGGGCGTCCACGTAGAACGTGTCCTGCTCGTTGCGCGCGGGATGGTCGGCGGGGGTGTTGAGGGCGTCGAAGTTGTAAAACTCGGTGTCAATTTCGGGGCCGGTGGCGAGGGCGAAACCCATGCGGCGGAAAATTTGCACGACGCGGTCAATGGTCTGGTTGACCACGTGTTGCGTCGCCCACGGGACGGGGCGGCCGGGCAGGGTCGGGTCTTCGGGGGCGCTGCTGGTGACGGTGGAGAATTGTTCTTTTTTCGCCTCGTAGGCGTCGCTGATGGTGAGCTTGGCGAGGTTGGCGGCTTTGCCCGCCTCGGGACGTTGTTCCTTGGGCAGCGTTTTGATTTTTTCGAGGAAGACGGGCAGCAGGCCCTGGCGGGAAAGATATTTGACGCGCCACGCTTCGACGGCGTCAGCGTCAGCGGCGGCGGCAAGCTCGGTCAGGGCTTGGTCTTTGAGTTGTTGCAAATCTTCAATCATGGGGGGATGAAGGTTAGCGGGTCGCGGGATAAAAATCCACGTTCTTTTTTGGTTCTATCCCGTGAGCTGTGGAATCGTCAGCATTGAAACAAATCCCGCTGACCATACCTCTATACCCCTCCGTGCAAGCAAATTCCCCGCTCGTACTCTCCGCCCCTCCGCTCTCCGCGAACGTTAATTCCCCTGCCGTGAAGGGGAATTATGCTGCGCTTACCACACGCCGCCGCAATTCCTCTGTTCACGGGATAGAATCTTATTTTTGTGGTCACGGCGATAGTTTTCACAGAAACTGGCTGGTGTAACAAGCATTTGTTATAATAACCGGTTTGATTTCTTCCGCCGGCACGCCATTGATTTTTGAAAAATATCAAAGGATTCGCGCGTTTTTTTCGTCATAATCAGCGTAAAGAATGAACCAGACCGAGGAGCTTGCCAACGAATCGAGATTGGTCGGGGCCGCCATCAGCGGCGATGCGGATGCTTTCGCGGACTTGTTCAACCGGTATTACGCGATGATACACGCCTTTGCTTACCGCCTGACACTCAGCGCCCACGATGCCGACGACATCGCGCAGGAGACCTTTGTCAGCGCCGCGCGTGCCATCGGCGGGTTCCGGCGCGAGGCGTCGTTCAAAAACTGGCTCTATCAAATCGCCGCCAACCGGCAGCGGGATTTATTCCGTCAACGTCAGCGGCGGCGCGATTTTAATTTGCCGCTGACCGCCGGCATTGAGGAAACCCATGTTGCCGGCGGAGACGGTGATATTGCTGATTTTTCACCATTGCACGCCGCCCTTGCCGCGCTGCCCGATGATTGGCGGCACGCGCTGGTGCTGGCTTATTACGAAAACCGCAACCACGCCGAAGCCACGCAAATCCTAGGCTGTGCCGAGGCCACGGTGTCATGGAGAATTTTCCGCGCCAAACGTCAACTCAAACAACGGCTGCATCACGCAGCGAAACGTCATGAATGATTTTGAAAAAATATTGAATGGTTTGCCAGTGCCGAGGCCGGACGCTGACCGTAAGGAACGCGCCAAATATCATGCGCTGATGGCGTTTAAGTCTCAAACTCCAAATTCCAAGCTCCAAGAAAACTCCAAATTTCAAATCACAAATTTCAAAACTATTCTGCGTTTTTGTGGCAAAGCCGCGCTCATCGTCAGCGTCGGTGTGGTGTTGGCGTTTTTGACCAGCCCGCGCCACACCAACCCGTCCGGCAAAATGCTCGCCCAAATCGCGCAACTTTTTCCCGACCAACTTAACGCCGTCATCGAGCGCGATGGCGACACGCGCATCATCCTCGCCGACCGCGCCGACCCGTCGCTGACCGTCACCCAACCGCTGTTGGTGAGTCTTGAACGGCGCGGCGAAAAAATCAACATCCTCAGCTTCAGTGGGCGCGTCGTCCGCTTCAATCTGGATGGCAGGGAAATTTCCCTCGAAACACTGCTCACCGCCGGCGGGCACGTCATCGTCAGCGACGGCGATTTTCTCTGGAGCCGCGAAAACTCCAACCGATTGCTAGGCTACAACATCCAAGCCCGGCCGCTGATGGTCAAGTTATGAAAAATAAAACCCTAACGTTTTGTTGTTTGTTTGCTTTGTTCGTAACTTTGCCCTGCCACGGAAAAGGTGTTTCCCGCGACGAATACATGGTCAGACCGTTTGTAGCGCGAAATCAGCTAAGTCATTATCAGCGGTGCCCTCAGCCTGAACTCTACGCCATCGGTGGCGACGACTTTTCCGTAATTGTCTCTTCGCCTATGTCTCCCCTTGACGACTTGTCCATTGATTTCATTCAAACTGGCGGCGGCATCGCGGCCAAACTTAAAACCGACATGACTGTCAGCAGACATTCCTATCCGTTGACCACGTTGTACACCATCAGCTTCAAAATACCAAAAGTTAAAAAACGCATGACTGCTGCTCTAAAATTTCGACAAAAAAACGCTGATGTTGACTATGGCATGATTCAAATGATTATTTACCCGCCGGAGGACAAAGCCGTAACTGGTCGCGCTATTAATCAGAAACTTTTGGAAAATAATATGCCATGCATCACCGTCAGCGATGGACATGAAAGTCATCACGTTGCCAATTTTCTTGCCTACCGGAAAGCCAATCTGTCATGGGTGGAAACCGCTTCGCAACCCGACACGCTGACGCTCGTCGAAACCACCGCGAAGGAATTAAAAAACCTGCCGTCTGCCGCCAGTGACCGCGCCCGCGTCATTGTGTTTGTCAGCGACAGCGACCTGCCGCCCGGCGTTTACACCACGCTGACCGCCAGCGGCGGCGCATTGACCAAAGTCACGCTGCCCATCCTTAGCGACCTCGAAACGAACCCGCGCAGCTGTGAGATTTTCCTCGACCTGATTAACCAACACCTCAGTCGCGTCATGATTGTTGAAAATTAAATTATTATGAAAAAACTGTTCTTAACATTATTATTCGCCGCCGGCACACTGTCAGCGGCGCTCACCAACGAACCGCTGACCGTGGCGGTGTTCGACTTCCAAACCGCCGACCCGCAACTCGGCAAACGCGGCGCGGAAGTCGCTGTGTTGCTCAGCGCCCGACTGTCAGCGGCGGCGGGCATCATCCTCGTCGAGCGGCAGGAAATTGACAAAGTGCTCGGCGAGCAGGAAATCGGACTGACCGGTACCGTCGCGCCGGACAGCGCCGCCAAACTTGGCGCGTTGCTTGGCGCGAAAGTGCTCGTCACCGGACGGCTCTTCGACAGCGGCGGCAAATTGTATCTCGTCGCTAAAATCATCAGCGCCGAAACCGCGCGCGTGTACGGTGAGATGACCACCGCCAAGGACGCCGCCAGCCTCGACCATGCCGCCGCCGAACTCGCCGACCGAATCGCCGCGCTCATCAACAAACAAGCCGCCACGCTGACCGTGAAACCCGACGCCCCCTGCATCCGTCTCGAACGTTTGAAACAGCTCCTTGCCGGAAAAACGCTGCCCACCGTCAGTGTCAACATCAGCGAACATCACCTCAACCGCCAAGTCCCCGACCCCGCCGCGCAAACCGAATTCATCTGCACCCTGCAAGCGCTTGTTTTTAACGTTAGCTTTAACAGTCCGCTTACCATTACCAGCGGCACCAATAGAATCGCGTTTTATCATCCTGAAAATGCCGAGCTTGCCGTCAACGGCGAGGCGTTCAGCGAATTCGCCATGCGGCGCGGCAACCTCGTCGCCTGCCGCGCCCGCGTGGAAATCACCGTCACCGAACGCGCCACCGGCAAGCTGCTGCTCACCGACCGCGAAACCGCCGCCGCCACCGACTTGGCCGAAAGCGTCGCCGCCAAACAAGCCCTTGAAAACGCCGTCGGCAAATTGTTAGACAGAATCATCCCGCTGATGGTGAAATGAACGACAACTCACACAAAGGCACGAAGCCACGAAGAATATTTTTTTCAAAATATTCTTCTGTTGTGTCTTCGTGGCTTCATGTGAGCTTGCTATTGTTAGGGTTCACCGTCAGCGGTGTGCTTGCCACCGCGAGTGATGGGGTTAAGATTGCGGTGTTGGACAAGGATGGAAGTTCGCAGGCGGAGGCGCTGATGGTGACGGCGTTGACGGCACAGAAGACGGTCAACGTGTTGGAGCGAGCGGAGTTGTGGGAAATTGTCGCGGAACAAAAATTGCGGGCGTTGATGGTCAGCGGGGAGTTTCGGGCGTTGGGGGAATTGGCGGGGGCGGACGGGTTGTTGCTGGAAACGCTGACGGTGAAGAACGGGGAGAAATTTCGCTTGGCGCAGTTGCTTGCCACCAACAGCGGGGCGTGTTTGTTCGCGGAAAAAATTCCCGCTGACGGTGGCCTTGTGACGTGGAGCGCGGTGGTGGCGGCGTGGGTCGCCAATCGCGCGACGGCGTTGCGGAGCCGGACGCTGCCGGTGGCGGCGGTAGCGGTGTTGAATTTGCGCTCGGTCAGCGGCTCGGCGCGTGACCTTGAGCTGGAACGAACGGCGACGCGGTTGTTGGAGTTCGGCCTGGGCAAACAGGAAAAATTTATTTTGTTAGAACGTCGTTCCTTGGCGGACGTGATGTTTGAGAAAACGTTAAACGCGACGGATGCACTGCCACTGTTAGCGAGCCAAATTTTATTAGATGGCTCCATCGAACCGGACGACGGCAAAACCGTAACGCTAAAACTCCGCCTCCGCCGCGCTGCAGACGGTGATGCCACCACGACCACGCTGACCGTCAGCCCCATCCCCGCCGACGCCAAATCCATCGCCGAAGCCGCGCTGCAAAAACTCCTCGCCGATTTCAACCTCCCCGCCGGCAGTGTCACCATCAGCGGCGAGGCGGATGAATTCATGTGGGAAGCACTATGGGCGTGGCGGGCGCAACAGTGGCACACTTGCCGCGAGGCACCCAATTCGGCGGAGACGCTGGGCGGCAAGGCGGCGGATATTTACTTGGTGCGAGCCAAAACCGTTGACCGGTTTATTCATGACAATCAACAAAATAACGACTTTATGAAAAATCGGCGCGCCGACTTGCTCAAGGACGCGGTGCGGGATTTACAAAACTACCGACACACCGATGGCGAATTAAAATATTTCCCCGCCGATTACCACAAGAACCAACCTTACTTTTCTATGGATAGTTTTTCTTTCGAGCGGGTTCGGTATCAAATCCTGACCCACATCCACGACTTGCTGCAAGCGCATGACCGCGACGGTAGTCATGTGTTGGATGATTTGCGCCGACAAACGCGAGAATTTCTCGGCACCAAAGACGGCACGTTTGCGGAAGACTCTGAGTATCCGGCGGATTTTGCATTGAATTATCAGGAGTTGCTTGCTTACGCTGAGCAAATTATTTCCACATCGCTGGAATTACCCAATTCTCGACAAAGAATCCAGTTGAGAATTAAATTGGGAATCCAACTGCGAATGATGGCACGTGAAAATATCTTGGGACTTCGCTTCGCGCAAAACGAGGCGGCGCGGCAGGCTTGCCAAGAAATGCTGAAGCGCCGGGAGCATGATGCCAGGCTCAAAGGACGGGTAATGTTAGTGCGGGCAGGCAATGCGAAAACGCCGGAGGAACAAGCGGCTTATCGCGAGTTTCTGCAATATTTGGCGGCAAATTGCGTGGAGTTGTACAATACTGGAGAATTGAAATTTTTATTGGAGACAGACGATAAAAGCCATGAGCGCCGTCGGTTATTCCACCGCGAGCGCAGTGAATTGTTAATCTCGTTATTAGAAAATTTGCCTGATTTTGAATTTGCGATTGAATATTTACAAGTCCCTGAATTTCCCGCAGATTTGCGCGACCGCGCCAATACCGCATTTGCCCGTTATCATCAAGTTTGCCTCGCTGTCCCCGGAAAAACTGCGGCACAGCAATCGTTGCTGATTCAAAATCTGGCTAACCTAGCGGGTCGCAACGGATTAAATCCGCCCGCGACAGACCAAAGTGGCGCGCCGGAATTGAAAATCACGCGCTTCTGGCGCCCCTACCAAATGCTGGAATTGAATATTAAACATTTATTGACCGACGAAGTCATTGTCAGCGGCAACACGGTTTGGTATCCGAGTATCGAAGGGTACCGGCGATATGTTTTCCAGATTGATTTGCCAACGTTGACCACGACCATCCATACCATACCTGAGTCGTCGCGCTGGCTGGTTCCCGCTGACGGTAAGTTTTATATGTACAATTCGGACAACAACAAAGTTCGCAAATCTCTGCTTTGTTATGATTTGGCAACCAAGACCGCCACCTTGCATGAAGTTGCCGGCGCCGGGCGACCTCTCGTGTTTAACAATCGCGTGTTTTTCATGACCGACGAAGGTGCCGGGCGTGGCGGCGCGTTGTGGGAATGGCAACCGCAAGAGGACAGTTTCAAGCTCTGGTTCAGCGCGCGCCGCAAACCGGCGGAAACACCGCTGGATGAGCGACCGACTAACGAATGTCCCGGCATCATTCACGGTTTCAATGATGAACCGCTGCTCGTGATGAATAATGACGGCGGCGAAATTCGGCGATTGGGCGGTGATTGGGAAATTATTACCGAACTCTATCGTCCCGCCCCGACCAATTATGGCGATGAGAGCTTGTTAGAATCTCGCGGGGACGTATTGCTAACGGGTCGTCAGTATAATGAACCTGCGTGGCTTATCCAAGAATCCCGTTCCAAAAAAACTAATCCGCAACCCACTGTGTTTGGCTGGAAAATACCCAACCGCGCCAAATTTCGTCCCGACTCCACGAACATGGCGATGAAAAATTACGCTTATCATGCAGGTTCATTATTTCGCCTCGAGCGCGATTCGGCGGATAATTATTACCTGCGCTGGTGGCAAGCCAACCAACCCGGATTTGGTGTACAAATATCACTGACTTTTGCCATGCCGGAGGAAGACGCCAAAATCATCGTTCCCATTGTCAGCGTGAAACCGTTTCTTTGCAACGCCGAGGAAACATTGTTTCCCGAAAAACACCACTCATTTTTACATCTCCACGCCGCGGATTCCGGTTTGGTGCTGACCGCGAACGAACACGGTTTTTGGTTTATCCCGTATGAGGATTTGGCAAAATTTGAGGAATAAAATTATGAAAAATAATGGAAGCTCGCACGAGGGCACGAGGACACGAAGGAAGAATTATCTGATTGGAAAAATCCCCGTGCCTTCGTGGCTTCGTGTGAGTTTATTGTTACTAGGATTCACGGTCAGCGGCCGGAGCGCTGAGTTGCCGCGCGTGGCGGTCAGTGTCAGCGGGAGTGACGGGGAGCGGTGGCAGAGTGTGTTGACGGTGGAGTTGAGCAAGTCGTCGGAGCTTCAAATTGTCGAACGGCAGGAGGCGGAACGGGTGTGGCGGGAGCGCGGGCAACTGGCGTGGCAACGCGTCGCTACCGGTGACGCGCCGCCGCCGTCGTTGCTTGGCATTAATCGTTATTTGCATTTTCGCGAGATTGCCAGCGGCAAATGGTTGGTGGAAAATATTGACGGTGCCAGCGGCAGATTGTTAGGTTCCGCTGTCGCTGACGGTGGTGGGTTTGATGCCGCGCCAGTGCTGGCGGCGGCAGGGCGGAGGTTATTGGACAACGCGCCGGTTTCCACTGATGCTGACCGTCGCCCGACTATCGCGGTGATTGAAATTCCCCGCGAGGAAGCGTTCATCTTCGCCGCGCGGTTACGCGAGGCGTTGACAGTCAGCGGTTGCGCGGTGCTTGACCGCGCGCTGACGCAAGACCTCGCCATCACCATCAATGAGAGTGAGCGTGGCATGCGCGACGTCGTGCCCAATCAAAAATTTCTCGGCGTCACACATACACTGATAGTGGACATGCTCAACAGCGGGAATGCCTTGTTGACGCTCATCAACAACGACGACGGAAAACTGGCGGATAGTAAAACATTCACCATCAGCAACGACGCGTCCATTGACCATATTCAACAATGGTTGTTACCGCTGCTGGGCAAGTCAATCAAGGAATTGCCGCCATACACGCCGAGCGTGGAGATAGAGGCGTTGCAGCCGTTTTATCGCGGCATGAAACTTTGGCATGAACGGAAACATGCCGAGGCTACTAGCGAGTTCACCCGCGCGTATTTGATTAACCGACAATTTCGCGAGGCTTACGGATGGGAGAGCAGTTGTTATGAATTGCTAGGATTCCCGCAACTCCGCGATGCCGTGCGGCGCTATGAGAAAATCATGCTAGACTACGCGGCTTCCACCAATGCCATTGCGTCCCCCGGCGTTAATGCCATCGCGTTTCTCGGCATTGGCGGCGAGCCGCGGGAGCTTGCCATTAGATTGTCTGCGATATTCGCCAGCGCGCTGGCGGCGCAAGAGCGGGACATTATTCTTCCCGACAGTCTTGCCCAAGTTGCCAGGGAATACGATTGGCAGGCCGGACTGAATGACACTAACAACCGACACTGGAATCAAACGCGAGGTTTCTTATGCCATAAAATTGCCAATGGCACGCTAACCATCAAAGATAACCAGCCGGTGATTCGCTAGCAGCGGCATGATTTGCTTGACAACCGGCTTGAAGAAAAAGAATTGACGCTAACCGCCAATCCACAGGATTGGTCGGCGCAAATCAAAGATTTTTTGCGACCCGTGTTTAATCCTTTTTCCGTGTATGTGGAAGAACCGCCGCCGCCGAGCCGGACTTTCATAGAAGAACTGGAACAAAAATTACGCGGCGCTCGCGGTCTCGACGCCAACGTCGCGCTGCTCAATCTCGCGGCGGTTGACCCGACTAATCCGCTGCTGGCGTCGTTCAGTTTGGAAAAGGCGGATGATCTGCAACGGCTCAATGTCGGCGAGTTTTTAACCTTCGCCTTTCGCGATTGGTTGGTGGAAAAATTACCCGTGGATAATCCGCAACGCCGTTGGTTGCAACTGATGCGGATTTATAGTTATCTGCCCCACGACCCGCGCGGGAAAATCATTTCGGGCAAGCAGGAAGATTATCTTAAACTTTTGCTAAATTTTATCACCGTCAGCGGCGCGGATTTGCCCGGTTTGCTGGCGCGTTATTCGTTGTTGTACGACACGCAGGGACAAATGCCGTTGCCGGAGTTAATCGCGACGAGCGGGAAATTGCTGGCGGATTTGCGCGCCGCTGACGGCGGCGAATTCAGGGAATTAGGCCGCGTCGCCGATTACACCGAAGCCATCCTCCGCCTCGCGCGCATCGCCAGCGGCGAGACGGGAATTGAGTTCGACATGGAGCCGATGAACAAGGATGAGCGCCGGAGCAACTCACTGCCTTGTCCGCGCAGCATCCGTTTGTCGTGGCAGCGCGGCAAGCCGACGCCGACGTTGGAGCCGTATGTGCCGTGGCGCACCAATATTGTTTCATTTTTCAAAATGACGCCGGTGGAAAAAATCACGGCGGCGCGGAGTTGTCTGTTGATTTACGGGCGCGGTGGTTTTACGGAAATCGCCCGCGACGAGTGGCTGGCGCAAAATCCCAATTCGCTGACGATGACCGCGTTTGCCGTTTCCTCGTTGGACAAAATTTGCCGCGACCTCGGTCTGCCCATTCAGCACCGTTTCGACGGCAAGGCGGAACTGGCGTCGTATCGGCGGCAGATTGAATACGTCGCCAACGGTGTTGAATACTGGCTGGCGCGCACACGCCACGAGGACGTGCTGCGGTACACGGATTATGTCAACCGTTTGCTTGGCGTGTTGAACGAGCGACCATTATTGGAAATTTTTACCGATGAGGAATATGTCACGCTGCGGCAAAAATTGACAGCGCTAACGGCGCAAGCGTTCCAACGCGCCGGTCGTGACGACCCTAGCAAACAGCCCGGACGCCATTTGTCGTGGCCGGAGTTGACGCGCGAAAAAGTTGGCGGGCAAACCGCGCACATATTGTACAATTTTGACGAGGAACCGTTGAACCGCGATTGGTTTACCAACAAGTTGTCGGATGCCGCGCAAGCGGCGACCGCCGACGGTGACTTCAAGCCCGCCGCGTGGTGGAATTTGCTGCGGACAAAAAAACTGGACGAGACATTCACGTATCCTGAACTGGCGCGATTTTATCTCAAGTTGCACACGGCGTCGTTCAAACTCGCCGGCAGTGGCGATTTGACGGGCAAGGAATTAAGCCGATTGTTTGAGCAAGCGCTGACACTGTTGTACGGCGGCGAGCGGACTGCCGCCGTCGAGTTGTTGGAGAAATTGCAGGCGCTGCCGGTGACGGATTTGAACCGCGGCTACAACAACGACTTGATTCGTATCAATACCGCGTACCGGTTGGCGCAGATTTACCGCGCTGACGGTCGCGTACCGGAAGCGGTGCAAAAATTACGCGAGGGCTTGCAACTCGCCGATGGCGGGACATTCAAAGGAATTATCCGCCGTTACGAGGAGAAATGGGAAAACGAAGTGACCGAGCGCGGCATCAGCGGCGATTTGTCGCGGAAACTGGCGGGGGTTTTGAGCGATATGCGGTTCCAGCCGGAACGTGCCGAATTGCCCGACCGCGTCGGCGTGGTGACGGTGCCGACGCCGAATTTGGACAATCCCGAGCTGCGGATTTTTTACCGCGTGCCCGCCGCCACTGATGGCAAGTCGCGTCGCGTGTTGACGCTGGCGGTCGGCTCCAACGCGGAGGTTTTGTCGTACCTGCAACCGGGTGGCGCATGGGCGCGGTTCGCTGACGCTTACAATTTAGTGTTAGTCGCGCCACAGTTTCGCGCCCAGACATACCACTGGAATTCGTCCAGCGTGTTTTGTCATTATGCCAGCGCGCAGGTTTGGTCGGGCGCGGCGTTTTTGGCGGGATTGGATAAAATCAATGAGCGGTGCCCGCTGCAAAAAGACGGTTTGCTGTTCCACGGCTACGCGCCGGGCACGGGATTCGTCTGCCGGTTTGCGCGCTGGCGGCCGGACTTGGTCGCCGCCGTCGCGCTGTGTCGCCCCAGTCAGGGTGGATTGGCGCGATTTGTCGAGCCGGGTTTGCAACCATTGAAGTCACTGTCAGCGGTGAAAATTTTCATCGGCGCGGCGGAGATTGACGACGACCAATGCCGCGACAAGACGACCGTGTTATATAATCGTTACGAGACCGCCGTGCATTTTGTCACGCTGCTGCAAGCCGCTGACGTTGCCTCGGAATGGAAGAATTACGCCGGTTTGCAATCGCCACCGGTGACAGAATTGGAAAATGACGCGCGGACATTTTTGGCCAGCCAATTAACTGAAAATAATTATGGAAAAAAGTAAAGTCTCCCACGAAGGCACGAGAATCCGAGGGAAGAATTGTTTGATTGGAAAAATCCTCGTGATTCCATGGCTGCGTGTGAGTTTGTTGTTGTTAGGGTTCACCATCAGCGGTTGGTGCGCGGAGGTGCCGCGTGTGGCGATCAGTGTCAGCGGGAGCGACGGGGAGAGGTGGCAGAGTGTGCTGACGACGGAGTTGGGCAAGGTTGCGGAGTTTCAGGTTGTCGAGCGGGCGGAGTTTGCGCGGGTGTTGCGAGAACGGGAGGAGTTGGCATTGCGCGGTGACGCTGATGGTGGGCGACCGTTGCCACCGTTGCCGGTGATTACTTATTATTTGCATTTTCGAGAAAGTTCAGTCGGTAATTGGTTGGTGGAAATTGTCGCCGCTGACCGTGGGACGTTGCTCGCGTCGGGGCAGGTTAAAGATGTTTGGCTCGCTGATGCCGCGCGGTTGGCGGAGGTGACGCGCGGGTTGTTCAAAAATATCGCGGGGAAAACCTTCGCCAGGCACACGCCGCGAGTCGCGATTATTGAGCCGACCGGCGGGTTGGCGAATGACCAAGTTTTCATCCTCGCCACGCGGCTGCGCGACGCGCTGACGGTCAGCGGCTTCATCGTGCTTGACCGCGCGCTGACGCAGGAGATTGTCATCGGGCGCAACGAGGCTGAGCGCGGGATGCGCGACGCGATACCTAACAACTCGTTTCTCGGCGCGGATTATTTTTTGCAACTCGCGCCCGCTGACGGTGACCATTGCGAACTGCGGCTCGTCAACGCCGCTGACGGCCAGCTTGTCGCCTCGAAAGATTTTTCCGGCGCGAGTGTTTCGGTGGTCAACCAAATCCAATCGTGGCTGTTTCCGTTGTTTGGCACGCCGGAGAAAAACGTGCAGCCGTATTTGCCCAGCGTCAGCGTCGAGGCATTGCAACCGTTTTATCGCGGACTCAAACTTTATGACGAGGGCAAATTCGCCGAGGCGACCAACGAATTCAGCCGCGCCTATATGCTCGACCGCCAGTTCAGGGAAGCCTACGAGTGGGAGGCGCGTTGTTACGACGCGCTGGCGCTGACGCCGCTCGGTGACGCCATGCGCCGTTATGCGCGCGTGTTTTTCGATTACTCCGTGTCCACCAACAGCGATGCGCCCACGGTCAGCGACGCGGTTGCTTTTCTGGGCGTCAGCGGCGCCGCGCCAGAGTTGTGCGCGCGATTGTCCGTGCTGACCGCTGACGTTCTGAATTCGTTGCCCGGACAAAAAATTTGTTTGCCGGAAAATCCCGCGCAAATTTGTCGCGAATACGACTGGCTCACGGGACTCAGTGACGCTGACGGTCCCCGCTGGGAGCAAGCGCCGAGTTTTTTTAATCGCACCACCATCAGCGACGGTCGGTCGGTGGTTCGCTGGTTTTTGCGCGACACGCTGAACGGCACGCTGACCGCCAGCGCCGAGTTGCCGCTGCTGGTGAAGCCTGGGGAATGGCGCGGGCAGATTGAAAAATTTTTGCGCGGGTGGGATGGCACATGAATCTTCGACTGTTGCACCGGCAGCGTCAGCGGCGAAAGCTGAAACTTCTATCGTAGAATTAGAAAATAATTTGCGGCAAGCAAACGGTAGCGATGTTAACGTCGCACTGCTCAAACTAGCTTTAACTGACCCAGCCAATGTCATGTTGCCGTCATATAGTTTTGAAAAAAACAATAATAAACGCGCCGGTGTTGAAGGTTTTTTGAGCAACGCTTTGCGTGATTATTGCATTGCGAAATTGTCGGCAGGTCATCCACAGCGACGCTGGCTGGAACTAACGCAAATTTACACTTACATCGGCAGCGACCATGTCGGCAGAATTTATTCCGGTCAAAAATCGGATTTTGTCACCTTGCTTAAAAATTTTATCGCTGACAATGACCAAGACGCGCCGGCATTGGTCGCGCACTACTCGTTGTTATTCGATACGCAAGGGAAAATGTCCCGCCGGGAACTTATCCACCAATGCGCCAGTTTGCTGGCAGATATTAAACAGGCGAATCCCGCCAATTTTCCCGACCTTTTCAAAATCGCCAAATACACCAAGTCCACGCAAAATCTGGCGCGCCTCGCTGACGGTGACACCACGGCTGAATATTGGGGAGACCACTGGCGGGGTGACTATGGGGACGAGATGACCGCTGACAGTCAAGATTGGAAACCTTATCCGCACACAATCCGGCTGACATGGAAAAAAGAGCAAAAAATTCCTTGCTTGAACGAATTTACCCGTTGGTTTTTCAATGAAGCGCAGTCTTATTCGTGTGTCCCGCCGGAGGACAAAATCAAGGAAGCCCAGGCCGCCATTCTGTTTAACAGCAAAGGCAGTTTTCGCGCGGTGCCACCCGATGAATGGCTGGCACAATTCTCCAATTCAATCGCCATGACCACTTGGGTGGCAGGACAGTCATTGTACGAACACAACGCCACACTCGGCTTGCCAATTCAATATCCGTTCAATGGCAAAGAAGAACAGGCGTCCTACCAGCGGCAAATCAATTACACGGCGAATGGCTTGAAATTCTGGCTTGAACGGGTGGATTCCGAGCAGCAACTCAACCAGCTTGAAAACTCGGTTAGCCAGTTCATATTTTCGTTAACTGAACGCGCGTTTATTGAAATTGTCTCCGACCAACAGTACACCGCCTTGCAGAAACAATTGGCTGAGTGCGTGGAAAAAGCCGGACAGCGGATAGGTCGTCAGCGTCAGAGTAATCAGCTACAGCGGTATATTCCGTGGCAAACTCTAACCCGCGAGCAAGCCGAGCGGCAACATGGCAACGAATTATTCAATTTTATTCGCTATATTTTTGAGCGTGGTTTTTTCGAGCAACAACTCACAATTGCGGAAGCCAACGCCAATTCTGGGAAATTCAATCCCGCCGATTGGTGGAAATTACTGCGTAGTGAAGATATGCACCGAGCTTTTACCCAGTCCGAATTGGCGGAGTTTTATCTCAAATTCAAAACACAAACTTTTGAGAAGCTCGATAGCGGTGATTTTAATTCCAAGGAATTCGGCTTTTTATATGAACAGGCACTGACATTGTTGCATGGCGGTCGTTATCTTGAAGCGGAGGCGATGCTTGAAAAAATCCAGCACGCGCCAGTCACCGATTTGAACCGCGGTTACACTAATAACCTTGTCAAAGCCAACGCCGCCTTTTGCCGCGCGCAAATTCATCGGATGAACCGGCGTTTTCCTGAAGCCGTGCAACAAGCCCAACTTGCCCTGCAATTAAGCAACAATGAGACCATTCCCCTGATAAAGAAGCGTTACGATGAAAAATTGACGAACGGGGACATGGATTTAGGTGTCAGCGGTGACTTGGCACGGCAGTCGGTCCGATTGTTGAAAGATTTGCGTTTTGACCCGCAACGCGCGAATTTGCCTGAGCAAGTGCGCGTGATTTCAGTCCCCACGCCCAACATGGACAATCCAGAATTGCGAATTTTTTATCGCGTGCCATCCGCCGCTGACGGTGACCAGCCGCGTCGGGTGCTAGTATTAGGCGCGGGTTCCAACGCGGAAAATCTTTCCTACCTCCGGCTAGATAGCGCGTGGGCGAAATTTGCCGACGCGCACAATCTAGTTGTAGTCATGCCGCAGTTCAAAACTTCGTCATGGGCTTGGCAAAAAAACGATACGTACAGTTATTATATCGCGGCGCAAGTTTGGTCGGGACAAGCGTTGTTAGATGGTCTGGCGCAAATCAACCAGCAATGCGCCATCCAAAAAGAACAGTTATTATTTTACACTTACGCCTCTGGCAGTGGATTTCCGCTTCGCTTTGCACGCTGGCGTCCTGATTTGGTCGCGGCAGTGGCGGTGGGGCGTCCCAGCAATCTTGGTTGTCCCAGACTGGCAGAACCCGGATTGCGTCCTTTTTCGGCGTTAAAAAAAGTGGCGTTTCATATTAGCGCCTCGGAATTTGATGATGATTGCCGTTACAATCACATGGACCGTTATGCAACCGCCGTGCATTTCGCTACGTTGTTGCAAGCCGCTGACGTTCAGGTAGAGTGGAAAAATTATCCCGATTTGACACCGCCGACGGTGTTGGAACTGGAACAAGATGCCCGCGAATTTTTAGCCAGACAGTTAAAACCATGAAAAAGAAAGGCTCACACGAAGGCAAGAATATTTTTCCCCTTCATGGCTTCGTGTGAGAAAAATTATGTGTGAAAAAGTGAAATTATTATTGTCGCTGACAGTGTCAGCGTTCGCCGCGTCGCTGACGGTGGCGGAGTCGCTGGATTATAAATACAACGCGCCCGACCCCTATATGGCGGAGTTTCGGCTGCGGTTGCCCGCCGCTGACGGTGAGATTAACTACACGCTCGTGTTGCTGC
The DNA here is from genome assembly GCA_031265365.1 of Verrucomicrobiales bacterium. Lineage (GTDB taxonomy): Bacteria > Verrucomicrobiota > Verrucomicrobiia > Methylacidiphilales > JAAUTS01 > JAIRPN01. Next base: position 15,561 of record JAISCS010000030.1, on the reverse strand, counting down.
CCGGTTACAACGGCGACGGGCGCGGCATGGCGGATGAGGCCGCGTGGCAGCGGCTCGCCGACGAGCAGCGGTGCGCGATTCTCGCGTGCCGGCTGGTTAACAACAAGGGCGGCAGCGCGCCGCATTATGTCCGCGTGGAAAATTGGTCGGGCAAGGCGCTGCTCGACACGCTGAAACATTTCGCCGCGCAAACGCAAAAACTGGAGCTCGCCACCGCGCCGTTGTTGCTGTGGGGGCACTCGGCGGGCGGCGGTTTCGCGTACAATTTTGCCAACTGGAAGCCGGAGCGCGTGGCGGGTTTCGTGCTGGTCAAGTCAGCGCTGAACACCAACGACCCACGCAGCGCGATGTTGAAAGTACCCGCGTTATTTATTGGCGGCGAGAACGACCGCGAGCGCACGGAACTTATCACCGAGCGTTACACCGCCGGCCGGCGCGGCGCGGCGCGGTGTGGTGCTTTGCCTTCGAGCCGAACAGCGGCCACGAGGTCGGGCAAGCGGCGGTGTTAGGGCGTGACTTTTTGCGCGGCGTGACGGCATGGCGCTCATCATCAGCGACCGGCGGCGATATTTCCTGGCTCGGCAACCTCGCTGACCATGAGATTTACGCCAAAAGCGGGCAAGCCGCGAGCAACAAGACCACCACGTGGCTGCCGGAGGAGGCTTTTGCGAAAGCGTGGCAGACTTTCACCACCGGCGGGAAATCCGGCGAATGATTTTTTGTATGTGCCAGTCATAATCAGTGGTAATAAGTAATTGAAGTGCCAGTGTTCACTGGCTAGTTTCAAATGTCGCATGGGAAAATATGACCATTTGTCCAGAAATGAATTACAACGCTTGCTTGAGGCGCGCGACCGGCGCGACGCCACGCGCTTTGGCTTGGTTTGGGAAGCCAGTGAGATTGAGCGTGACCGTGCGCTCAATTCTGATTTCGTTGCGCTCGACCTTGACCCGGAGTTGAGTGTCAGCGGTGAACCTTGGAACAATCTCATCATTGAGGGTGACAATTTTGATGCGCTACGGCATCTACGTATGACTTATGCCGGGCAAGTGAAATGTATCTACATTGACCCGCCCTATAACACCGGCAATCGCGATTTTGTGTATAATGACCGTTTCGTGGACGCTAACGATGCGTGGCGGCATTCGACATGGGTGGAGTTTATGTGGCAGCGACTGACGCTGGCGAAGGATTTGTTGCGGCAGGACGGCGTGATTTTTGTTTCGATTGATGACAATGAAGTCGCGTCGCTGAGGTTGTTGATGAACCGCGTGTTCGGCGAGAATAATTTTGTCGCGTCGTGTATTTGGCAGAAGCGTTACGCATCATCCAACGACCACAAAACCATCGCACCGATGCACGAATACGTGTTGGTTTATCAAATGTCCGACTTGTGGCGGCGCAATCTTTTACCCCGCACCGCTGACAAGGACGATATGTATCGATTCAATGACGAAAAAGGTATTTTTCGATGCAGCGACTACACGTGCCCGAAGAGTGCGGAAGAACGCCCTAATCTTTATTATCCAATCATTCAACCAAAAACCGGCAAAAGAATTTGGCCCAAAAAAACGCGTGTTTGGGCGTATTCAGAGGAAGAACATTTCCGCAACGCAGACAATGGCTTGATTTATTGGGGTAAAGACGGCAACGGTAAAACGCCATCATTCAAGCGTTACAAGCACATGCTCCGCAACGCTGACGGTGTGGTGCCAACAACTTGGTGGACGTTTGATGATGTTGGGCACAATGATACAGCTAAAAAAGAAATTCTGACAATTCTTGCCGAGGATGCGCGTTCGTTTTCCACACCAAAACCAGTGGCGTTGATTGAACGCATTCTCCGCATTGCTACTGTCAGCGGTGACCTCGTGCTGGACTTCTTCGCCGGCAGCGGCACCACGGCACACGCGGTCTTGAAACTCAACGCCGAGAACCAAGGTCAGCGGCGCTTTATTTTGGTTTCCAACACCGAGTCCACCGTCAGCGAGCCTGACAAAAATCTATGCCGTGATGTGTGTGCCCGCCGTGTGCGGCGTGTCATTGAGGGTTATGGCGATACGCCCGGACTTGGCGGCAACTTTGCTTACCTGCGTTGTCGTCGCATCAAATCGGGACGGTTGGTGAACATCGAGCACGCGCAAGTTTGGCATTCGTTGCAATTCATGCATCACAACCAACTTTCGCCCTACGCCGCTGATGGTGGTTTAGCATGGGCGCAAATCGGCGGCGTGGCGCTGGTGTATGTGCCGCGTTTCACCACACGCATACTTCCCGCGCTTCGCAAAGTGCTGAAAAACTGCGACAGCGCGTTGATTTATTCATGGCAAACTGCTTTGTTGTGCTGCCATATTCGTACCCGCAAAGCCGCTCATGAACCGATACCGGAAAGCCTCGCGCGGAAATTTGGCTTGACAGGAACAGTTGACTTACCTCGCAAAAAAACGCAAACTTAAACTCGTTTCACCATGAACAAGCTATTGTCACAACTTCATCTTGCACCGCCGCCCAAAGGCAAACCACAGCTTTCCGGTTTGGTTTCGGTGAGAGATGACCGTTTGCTTCCTTGTTCTATTGCGGAAGAAGCCGCTCGATATGAGGCTCGGATTTTGGAGGGGGATAAAAAAACAAAAAATATTCCCATTGATTACGTTTTTTTTCGCCGATTTGCCGACGGTCGCTCTTCACAAGCCGTTGCTTACATCCTTGACAATAGTGACAATCGTTACACAGACAAACAGATTGCCGAGTTGCATCATCGTATTTGGCTGAATGGTAAAGTTCCATTGTTTTATGTCGAGTGGCCGACGCGCGTGGATGTTTTGAGATGCGCGGCGGAACCAGATTTCTGGAATGCCAAAAGTTCCCAGCCTCAATACAATCCGAAGGAAAATCTGGAAATAATTTCAGATGTTTCCCGCGAGCTTGACGCCGCCAAAACCAAACGCTTTTCCGCCTATCGCCTGAGTGACGGAACTTTTTGGGACGCGCCTGAAAATGCAAAATGGGCATGCGCGGACAAGGCTGCTCACCAATCTCTGATTCAAGCGGTTGTTGAAGTGGACACAAAAATCAAAGGCGCGAAAAATCCGTTGATGCGCCGCCTGTTGCTATTGTTCATTCTTGCAAAATATCTGGAGGACAGGGGTGTGTTCGCGCAAGATTGGTTTGCTCAATTCAGCGACAACGCAACCAGCTTTTTAAAGGTTCTTGCCAGCGGCAATGTCCAAGATGTTGAAAAAATGCTGGACGAATTAAAACTTAAATTTAACGGTGATATTTTTGGTATTGAGGTGTCATTCACCCGTGAGGATTTGAAGCAATTTGCCACATTAATCGAAGCGCGGACATTAAAACAACAAATGTATTTGTGGCAACAATACAGTTTTAATTATATTCCGGTCGAAGTTCTTAGCCATTTGTATCAACACTTTGCCCAGAAGAAAGACGGCGCGGTATTTACACCGCCGTTGGTTGTGGATTTAATGCTGGATTACGCGCTGCCTCATGAAAGAATCACAGGACGGGAGACTATCTTTGACCCGACCTGCGGTTCCGGAATTTTTTTAGTCGGCGCGTTTCGGCGGCTGGTTCATTATTGGAAAAAGCAAAATGGATGGGAAAAACGTCCGGGAGTTCCGGTGCTGCAAAAAATGCTGAGGGATTCCATTTTTGGCGCTGAACTCAATGAAGATGCCGCTCATGTGGCGGCGTTCAATTTGGCACTGGCAGTGTGCGATGCCTTGCACCCAAGAATTATTTGGGAACAACTGACGTTTGACAAGCTCGTCGGTAAAAATATCATCGTTGGTGATGTATTTGCGAACCTTGAGCAAATTCGTAATCTTGCAGAAAATGGATTTACCACAATTTTGGGCAATCCACCGTTCAAGTCCAAATTAACACAGGCGGCGCGGGCAACGCGTCAAGACAATTCGAGGCCCATTCCTGATAATCAAATTTCTTATCGCGTTATTGAGGAAGCTGCAACCTTGCTGGCACTGGACGGAAAAATGTGCCTTATTCAGCCGCCCGGTTTTCTTTACAATTCCAACACGCAAGAATTTCTTAAAAAATGGATTTCTGAGAATACGGTGGATACAATTTTGGATTTTGTCTCCATTCGGAATCTGTTTGAAAGCGCGGATGCCAAGGCTGTGGCGATTTTTTCCAAGAAAGGGAAGCCGGAGAAGAAACATGAAATTTCCCATCTGACTTTTCGCCGCACCAAGAGCCTGCATGAACGAGTAAATTTTGAACTAGACCATTATGACTGGCATCAAGTGCCGCAACGGTTGGCGGAAGAATTTCCTTCAGTGTGGAAAGCTAATCTTTTGGGAGGCGGGCGGTTGGTTCATATTTCTAAGGAAATCTCCAAGTATCCAACGTTAAAAATGTATTGGAATGAACAGGGTTGGACTCATGGAGAAGGATTTATTGCGGGTAATCCGCCTGCAAACGGAAAGGCGGACAAACGAAAATTCGCTGACTGGTTGACCGGCAAGCCATTTTTGCCTACAGATGCATTTACTGGAAAAGGATTGGATAGGGAATGGATAAATATTGTTCACGAGAAAAAATTTACCGCGCCTCGCTGTAAGGAGCGTTTTACCCCGCCAATGGTTTTAATCAAGGAGAATGAGACATTACCGACTATTTTTTGGGGCGAGAATGACGGGTATCTTACGTTCCTACATAAAATCATTTCAATCAACGCGCCATCATTTGATACTGAAAAACTTTTGAAATTTTCACGAGTATTTGAGAAGAATAAAAAAATGCTAAGAGCATTTTGCTATTTGCGAAGTTCGCAAGTATTGGTTGGAAAATCCACCGCTATCTTGAAACACGATTTAGAGGAACTTCCATGGACTGAGGACATGCGCTTCATGAATTTGTCTCGATGGGAAAAAATCTTGTTGGATGATATTTTAGATTATATGGCCGAACTTATTCAAGTCGGCCAAAATTCAAAAGTTCTTACTCAGGCTGCCAACAGTGAAATAAGAAAAGATTATGCGGACTTGTTTGTATGGCTGCTGGGCAGTGTTTATCGCAATTTGCATCTTGGACCGTCAGATTGTTCAAACGGACTTGCCTATCAAGCGTTTTATTTTGGAGAAAAAAACAGTAAAATAGACTGGCCGGAAAATTGGGATGAAAAATTGCAAACTATTATTCATAAAAATAATTCTGTTTTTCAAACCAGTCGAATTTTCCATTATTTTGAAAATGATAAATTAATCATCGTCAAACCAAATCTTTTGCGCCATTGGATAAAATCCACAGCCATTTGGGATGCGGATGAGACACTGGCTTATTTGTATCAACAAGGTTTTTGACTTATGGCACTTCCACCCCCCACATTTTCTAATCGCCCCAGCGAAGAAATAATTCCCCCTGATTCACTTATCCAAGAAACTATCGAATTTGTTTATAATTCTCTTTTGCCGTGGAGTAATGATGACGCGCTAAAAGGCAAACACACCAAGCCTGAAAGAAAATTAAATGGTAATCTTAGTGATTTTTTAACCATTTCGCATCGCATGATATATTTTCGCCACGAACAGGATGAAGAAGAAAACTCGCGCTCTGTCGATATTGCCGCCAAGCCGCGAGAGACTGTGATGGTTAGCGGCAGAAGTTATAATTATTCACAACCTATCCTTTTGATAGAAGCAAAGCGTCTTCCAGCGCCTACCAAGGACAGGGAGCGGGAATATGTGACTGGCGAAAATGGAGAAATAACTGGTGGCATTCAGCGGTTTAAACTTGGGAAACATGGCAAAGAACATGAAAAGGCTATTATCGTTGGATATGTTCAGGAACAAACACCCAAAGACTGGTATCCTATTATCAACGGTTGGATTGACCAACTGGCAAATGACGCCCCGGTATTGTGGAATCCTTGCGAAAAATTATTGAATATCCAATTTAGTAAATGTAATGGATTAGCATATTCAACTTCTTCACACCCCCGTAATACGGCTGATTGCAAATCTCCAACCATTCAACTTCACCACTTTTGGATTCAATTAAACTAACTTCCCATGAAACTCCAAACCCCCGTCGAATTTCAGAAAAAAGCCATTGGCAGTGGTGTTGCATTGTTCACGGAAGCAGCGCGACAACTGGATATCGCCGCTGACGATGAGGGGCGGCGCGCGACGGTGGTCAAGCACAACGGTTATTTGCTCATCGAAGCTCCCACCGGCAGCGGCAAGACGCTGATGGCGGGGAATATTATTGAAAATTTTTCCCGCGAGGAAAAAGTCGTGTGGTTTTGGTTCGCGCCGTTCAAGGGCGTGGTTGGACAGACAGCGGCTTTTTTGCGCGAACAATGTGCCGGATTGCGGTTGCGCGATTTGGCTCATGACCGCTCGCTGGATAACAATCGCGCCGGCGATGTGTTCGTAACCACATGGCAAACCGTGGCGACACGCGTGACTGACCGGCGCAATTTGCGCCGCGAGAGCGAGAGCAATCCGTCGGTGGACACGCTGACGGTGAGTCTGCGCGAGCAAGGTTTTCGCCTCGGGGTGGTGGTGGACGAGGCGCATCACGGCTTCGGCAAAGACACGCAGGCGGCGAAATTTTTTCACGAAATTTTGCGCCCCGATTATTGCATTTTGGTTACCGCGACGCCGGATGACCGCGACGTGCGCGAATTTGAAAAAGCGCTTGGCATCGCGGAATTGCATCGCGTCAGCGTCAGCCGCGCGGACGCGGTTGACGCCGGACTTATCAAGCGCGGAGTCAAATGCATGGCGTATTTTGTGGAGGAAACAAAACGTTCGCTGGTGGATTTGCCGGGCACCGCTCTGCGTGACGCGATACGGGCGCACCGGCAACTCAAGGCGCGGTTGGCGGAATTAAAAATCCCGTTGACCCCGCTGTTGCTGGTACAGGCGGGCAATGGTGCGCGTGAGGTGGAAAATTTACGGCAGCGTTTGCTGGAGTTGGGCTTCGCCGAGAAACAAATCGCCACGCACACGGCGGAGGAGCCGGACGCCGGTCTGCTGGCATTGGCGAACGACGAGCAGCGCGAGGTGTTGATTTTTAAAATGGCGGTGGCGCTGGGTTTCGACGCCCCGCGCGCGTTCACGCTGGTTTCCACACGGGCAAGCCGCGACGCTGATTTTGGCGTGCAGTTGGTGGGGCGAATTTTGCGAACACACCGGTTGTTGCAAGCGAGAGCGCGCAATAAAACCCTGCCGGACGAACTCGCTCATGGTTATGTATTCCTCGCCGACCCCAAGACGCAGACCGGGCTTGACGAGGCCGGGCAACGCATCAACCAAATCCAAACCGCTTACGCCACCGTCAGCAACGCCTTGGTCAGAATGAACATTGGCGCCGGTACTGCCATCGTCAGCGGCGTGGAGCATGGCGGGCAGACTGATTTCGTGTTGCAAGGGGAAACGCAACACGCGGGATTTGGCAACGCTGAACATGATAACTTTGCCACCACCGTCAGCAACGGCGCACGAAATGATAGTTTTGACTTCGGCGCATTTTTCGACGGCGCACCCAAACCGTCAGCGTCAGCGACCGCAACGGGCGGCGGGACAAAAAACCACAATGGGAACCATTGTTGTTCACTGCGCGGGGATGTACCGCGAAAATTCAAATCCCAAGAGGCTGGCACTGATAATGCGGCCATTGAGGAGGAATGCGCCAATCTGTTCAAGGTCTCCACCCGCGCGTTATTTGAAGCGCTAAAAAACAAAGTGTCGGTGGAAAAGCGCACCTTGGAGATTTTTACGGGTGTCGTCCAGCAGGAATTCAAATACGCGGCCGACGTATCACCAGAACACGCGGCGCTAATAGCGCAAAAATTTTTGCTGAAAAACCAATTGTTCGACGCCCGTGAATTGCGCCGTGTATTGTTGCAAAAAATGCGCGAGGTGATGCGTGAGGAAGCGATGCCGCAGGCTGGTGAACCGGAAACAGTGGCCAGTTTTTTGGATGTAATCATCGCCGCGTATCCTGACTTATTGCGCAACGCTCAAAAGGAAGCGACGGCCCGGCACATGGAAATTGTCGAGACTGAAGAATTACCAAAAGAACTCCAAAGTGACAGGCCGCTGACAGTGTCGCCGCGTAATGTTTATGGCGTCATGCCGCCAAACTTGAACACTTGGGAACGTCTTTTCGTTGAAAAATTAGACCGTGAGCCTAACAACATCGTGGCGTGGTGGCACCGCAATGAACCGCATGAACCTTGGTCGGTGAATGTTCTGCGCACCGACGGCAAAGGATTTTTCCCAGATTTCATCATTGGCATCAACGGTCGGCGTACCGAGGATAAAATATTATTGGTGGATACCAAACGAGATTTTACGGATAAGAATGAGGCGCCTAAAGTGCTGGCTGAGCACCGCGTCTATGGGCGGGCGATGATTCTTTATTTAAACGATGACACCCACTGGTTCACGGTGACATGGGATAGTAAAATCAACCGTCCGGTAGCGGAGCAAGAATTTCGTTTGGCGGATATGGCGGGCTTTGCATGAAGCTGGAAGTCATTAACACCGGCAGCGAGTTGTTGCTGGGGCGGATGTTGAACACGCACCTCGGTTATTTTTCGGAACAACTGTTGCCGCTGGGTGTCAGCGTGGCGCGGGCGGCGATTGTGCCGGACGGGGTGGCGATTGGGGACGCTATTCGTGAGGCGTTGAACCGTAGCGAGGTGGTGCTGGTCAGCGGCGGCTTGGGGCCGACTTCGGATGATGTGACGCGCGATTTGATCGCTAGGATTTTCGACGTGCCGCTGGAGTTTCATCAGGAAATTTTGGATAAAATTCACGCCTACTTCGCCAGGCGTCACCATGTGCCGGGCGCGTTAACCCGCGCGCAAGCGTTCGTGCCGCGCGGGGCGACGGTGTTGCCCAATGACCACGGCAGCGCGCCCGGCTTGTGGTTGCAAAAGGACGGCAAGCACGTGTTTTGTCTGCCGGGACCGCCGTGTGAATTGAAGCCGATGTTTGAGAATTACGCGCTGCCGGTGTTGCGAAAATTATTCGCCGACACACCGCCGCTGACGGTCAGGACGTTGCGGGTGTACGGCATTGGTGAATCGTTAGTGCAAGAGCGCGTCGAGCAAGCCGTGTGCGACCTCGGCGATGGCATTGACATCGGCTACTGCGCGCGGCTTGGCGAGGTGGATTTGCGTTTTATCGCCGCTGACGGTGCGTTGGTCAATCGAGCCGCCGCCACCGCCCACGCCATCCTCGGCGACGCCGTTTACGCTGACGGTGACGCGACGATGGAGCAAGCCGTCATCACCAGCGCCCGCGCGAAAAACAAAACCATCGCCACTGCCGAATCCTGCACCGGCGGGCTGGTGGCGAGCCGGTTGACTGACGTGCCCGGCGCGTCTGCCGTTCTGCAACGTGGTTGGGTCATCTACAGCAACCAGTCCAAGCAAGACGAGTTGAACGTCAGCGGCGAAACCTTGCGCCAGCACGGCGCCGTCAGCGCCGAGTGCGCGCGCGAAATGGCGCTTGGCGCGCTGACCGTCAGCGGCTGCGACTTGGCGGTCGCGCTCACCGGCATTGCCGGACCCGACGGCGGCACGGTGGGAAAACCGGTCGGCACGCTGCACGCTGGCCTCGCGTGGCGCGCCGCTGACGGTGAGCCGCGCGTTGAGACACACCATCAGCTCCTCGTCCCCGACCGCTCCGATTTCAAACACACCGCCGCGCAATTCGCGCTGAATTTGCTGCGATTGAAGTTGGTGGAGTTATGAGTCAACGGTTCATTTTTTACAACCAATAACAACCGTCCTCGTTCAAGTAGTAATTCCTTCCAGTTTTATCCACTTTCGAGATTGCCAAAAATGGAATGCGGGCACTCTAATTGCGCTAATATCTTCCGTCTTAAATGTCAACATTGAATTGACAATATGACCATGCCCGCCCGCAAGTCCTTCCGCAAAACGTCCTAAAATGTATCCTCGATTACAGGTAATCATGTCTTCTAAAATTGTGCCGTTAATAAGTCTTACTGCACTTAGAAAACCTGTGGAATACCGTTTTAGTCTTACAATATTAAACCATATTTCATCGGGAATTTTTATACACGGGATTGAGTGCGGCAAATTAATATTATTCATTGCGCGTTTTCCTTCTTCTTCTTCGGTTTTATGTGGCTTGTCCATAAGTACTGGAGAATTTCAGCGATTTGATATTTTACAACAGGCCATCCCACTCATCCAGCCCTTAAATTATCCACGCCTATCGTGTCGCGCTTTGACTTCTTCATGACCTGAGTTTTCCCCAAAATATTAACCCGCTGACACAAGAGTAAATGCAGACGGTTTTACAAATATTTACATTCACGCCGTTTGTTCACGAATATCACGCAAAGTTTTACAAATTCGCGCTGGACATCCTGTCGTCAGCGTGGAAAATCTTTGCCCTAAATTTAACCAAGGATTATATATGCCGCCTAGAATCGAAAACAAACCCGCCGCTGCCGCTGACAGCCGCGACCGCAAAAACCTCGACCTCGCCATCCAGTCCATCGTCAAGCAGTACGGCGACAACTCCATCCTCCGCCTTGGCGACGAGGCGGCGAAGTTGAAAATCGAGGTCATCCCCACCGGCAGCGTCGTGATTGACCGCGCGCTGGGCGTGGGCGGCTTCCCGCGCGGGCGCATCGTCGAGATTTTCGGCCCGGAATCGTCCGGCAAAACCACGCTGACGCTGACCGTGGTCGCCGAGGCGCAGAAACGCGGCGGCACGGCGGCGTTCGTGGACGTGGAGCACGCGCTCGACCCGGGCTACGCGCGGAAGCTGGGCGTGAACATGAACGAGTTGCTGGTCTCGCAACCCGACTCCGGCGAGGAGGCGCTGACCATCGCCGAGACGCTGATTCGCTCCAACGCGATTGACGTGCTGGTGGTGGACTCCGTCGCCGCGCTGGTCACGAAGAACGAGCTGGAGGGGCAGATGGGCGACGCGGTGGTCGGTTCGCAAGCGCGCTTGATGAGCCAGGCGATGCGGAAACTGACCGCCATCATCAGCAAGTCGAAAACCATTTGCATTTTCACCAACCAAATCCGCGAGAAAATCGGCGTGATGTTCGGCAACCCCGAAACGACGCCGGGCGGCAAGGCGCTGAAATTCTACGCCAGCGTGCGCGTGGACATCCGCCGCATCGGCGCCATCAAGCAGGCCGACGGCACCGTCACCGGCAACCGCACGCGCGTCAAGCTGGTGAAAAACAAAGTCGCCCCGCCATTCACCGAGGCGGAGTTTGACATCATGTACAACGAGGGCATCTCCAAGACCGGCTCGCTGCTCGACCTCGCAATTGAGCAAAACGTTATCGAGAAACGCGGTGCGTGGCTGTCGTTCGAGGGCGTGCAAATGGCTCAGGGCCGCGATGCCGCGAAGGAAGAGTTGAAGAACAACGCCGACCTCTACGCCCGCGTGGAAAAAGCCCTGCTCGCCAAGCTCGACGGCCCCGCCGCTGACGGTGACGCGAAAAAGGCGAAGGCTGGCGGCGCGGAATAAAGGGCGATGAAAAATTTGTGACGGTCAGTCATTTTCGCCCCGCGTTCTTCCGCGCTAACAGCGGATAACTTGCTTGCGAAAATTTCCTGTCGCGGTTATTTTGAGGCCATGAGCACGCAATACGCAGAAATCGAGGACACCGACTTCGCCGCCAAGATTGACCGGCTGCTGGGGCAAATCGCCCGCGGCGAGACCGTCACCATCTTCAAGCAACACCATCCCGTCGCGGAGATAGTTTCCTGCAAGGATGAACTTCGAGAACGTCGCTGGCAGGCCCTCATGGAGTTGCGTGAATTACGCAAAGACTGTTTTGCCAAAGGGCTTGACTTGCGCGCCGCGCGGGAAGACGGGCGGGCATGAGCAACGAATTGGTATTGGACAGTTCGGCGGCTTTGTCGTGGATTTTTATGGACGAGGCCACTCCAGAAAGTGACCGTTTGCATGAGCGCCTGGCGGATGGCGCGCGCGCGTGGGTTCCTACCTTATGGCATCTGGAAATCTGCAATGTCTTGCTAACCGCTGTGCGCCGGCAACGAACCACCATGGAAAAAGCCAAAGACTTTTTCATCAGAATGCAAGCCTTTGATATTAACGTTGACCCTGACACCATGACCAACGCCTGGTCGCAAACCCACACCCTCGCCATCCGCCACCAACTCACCGCCTACGACGCCGCCTACGACGCCGCCTACCTCGAACTCGCCCTCCGGCGCGGCTTGCCGCTGGCGACCAAGGACGAAGCGCTAACTGCCGCCGCGCAAACGGTGGGAGTGGAACTCTGCCTATAAAAAACCACCTCAAATATTCGGCGGTTCATTCGATAGCATTTCACCCGAAGATAACGGCAACAATTCCCCTCTACAAGAGCCACTTCCACGATTTCACGCACCCCAGCACGGCGGCGGTCAGCTTCGGCGACAAGCGCGACAAACCGTGAGGTTTGACAGCGGGCTACCGTTACCAGTTCCAAACCACAATGTTCGCGCGGCGACGCGGAAACGCGGAATATTTTTAACCTAATAAATTCTCCGCGTCTTAGCGGCTCCGCGCGAACATCGAAAACATCCTAACCACCGGCGTCAATGGCTCTCCGGCGCGATGAATTTCAGCCCGACCACGCAGCCGATGATGCCGCACACCAGCACCAGCCGCAGCGTCGTCGTCGGGTCCTTGAACAGCCAGATGCCCATCAGCAGCGTGCCCGCCGCGCCGATGCCCGTCCACACCGCGTATGCCGTGCCCAGCGGGATGCCCTTGAGCGACAGCGTCAGCAGCCCGAAGCTCGCCAGCGCGCACACACAAAACGCCACCGTCGGCCACAGCCGCGTGAACCCGCCCGACATTTTCAAACACGTCGTGAACCCGACCTCAAACACACCCGCTAACAGTAAAATCGTCCAATACATAGAAACGGAAGTGTACCACGAGCGAACGCGAATACACGCCAATTATTCATGCGTCACCGTCAGCGGCTTACCTCGGCAAAGACTCTTGCGTTTCCGGGGTCGGCGCGAGAGGTTTCATGCCATTGGGATGAAACAAAACCGTCATCGGGCGGCGGGCGATTTTGAACCCTTGCCGGATAAAATAATCTTGCTGGTCTTTGAACGGCGTAACGTAAAACGGGCGTCCGTGAAAATGTTGCGCGACCGCCGCTAACAGTGACCCGCCGACGCCGCGACGTTGCACCTTCGGATGCACTAACAGCAATTCGACAAATTCCGCAAATCCCCGCGCGACGCTGACGAAACCGACCAGCCGGTCTTTTTCATCGCGGGCGTAAGCAATGAAATACGCCCTCGCCAACGCCTCGCCACGTTTCGCCAAAAACGTTTCAGTATCATCACGCTCCGCCAGTGGCGGCTCCCAACCGACGGCGACCAGCAAATCGGTGAGTTCTCGTGGGGCAATGTTTTTATCGGAGAAAATTTGAAAGAAACCATGGTTCATACGCCGCCAGTTTACCACTCGCTGACAGTGAGACAAGTTATTTGTGGCAATATTTTTTCATCGCCAGCGGCTTTCCAGCGTGTCAACGGCGTGTTGCCACAAGGTCAACCTGGGGTTTATGGTCGGCGGCGCCTAGCAGTATGACGCACAAGTGCAAACTGCCGGTTGGCGCGTAATATTACCCCGCTGACCGTGACCCAAAAAATTCGTGTTTATTCGCGCTCATTCGTGGTTTATCCTAGCGGCATGGACTACCGCGTTGAACATGACACGCTGGGCGAGGTGCGGGTGCCCGCCGGCGCTTATTACGGGGCGCAGACGCAGCGCAGCATTGACAATTTCAACATCGCCCGCGACATCAACAAAATGCCGCGCGAAATCATCCGCGCGTTTGCCATTTTGAAAAAAGCCGCCGCGCTGACGAACCGCGACCTCGGCGTGTTGTCGCGCGACAAGGCCAAGGTCATCGCCAGCGTGTGCGATGAAATCCTCGCCGGCCAGCTCGACGCCGAGTTCCCGCTGGTGGTGTGGCAGACGGGCAGCGGGACGCAGAGCAACATGAACGTCAACGAGGTCATCGCGTATCGCGGGCACGTCCTGCATGGCGGCAAGCTCGCTGACCGTGACAAGTTTTTGCATCCCAACGATGATGTGAACAAATCGCAGTCGTCCAACGACACGTTCCCGACGGCCATGCACATTGCCGCTTACCGGATGTTGGTCGAGACGACCGTCCCCGGCATCACGCGGTTGCGCGACACGCTGACGGCGAAGGCGCGGCAATACATGCGCGTCGTCAAAATCGGGCGCACGCATTGCATGGACGCCACGCCGCTGACGGTGGGGCAGGAACTCGGCGGTTACGCCGCGCAACTCACGCACGGCTTGCGCGCGATAAACAACTCGCTGGCGCACTTGTCCGAGCTGGCGCTGGGCGGCACCGCCGTCGGCACCGGCCTCAACACGCCGCCCGGCTACGCCGGCGCGGTCGCCGCGAAAATCGCCGAACTCACCGGCCTGCCGTTCGTCAGCGCCGCGAACAAATTCGAGGCGCTGGCCGCGCACGACGCCATTGTCGAGGCGCACGGCGCGTTGAAAACCGTCGCCGTCAGCCTGTTCAAAATCGCCAACGACACGCGCCTGCTCGCCTCCGGCCCGCGCGCCGGCATCGGCGAGTTGCGCCTCCCCGACAACGAACCCGGCTCGTCCATCATGCCCGGCAAGGTCAACCCCACGCAGTGCGAGGCGCTGACGATGCTCGCCGCGCAAGTCCTCGGCAACGACGTGACCATCAACATCAGCGGCGCGAACGGGCAGTTTGAGTTGAACGTGTTCAAGCCGGTGATGATTTACAATTTCCTGCACAGCGCCCGGCTCCTCGGCGAGGGCTGCGTCAGTTTTAACGACAAATGCGCCGCCGGTCTCGAACCCATCGAAGCGAACATCCGGCGGCACGTTGACCACTCGCTGATGCTGGTCACCGCGCTCAACCCGCCTATCGGTTATTACACGGCCGCCGAAATCGCGCAAAAAGCGCACCAGGGGGGCGTCACGCTGAAGGAGATGGCGGTGCAACTCGGCTACGTCACCCCGGAGCAATTCGACGAGTGGGTGAAGCCGGAGCAGATGGTTGGGGAATTCGGAAATTAACGCAAAGACGCAAAGGGGCAAAGACGCCAAGAATCTTTTAACCAGGTTAGTCATGAGTCTTTGCGTCTTTGCGTTAAAAAATCAAACGGAGGCGCTATCCGAAGGCGCGATGGGTTAAGCTGGAAACCGGTTGTGGGAAGAGGGGATTTTGGCGCGGGCTTTGGGGGGGATGAGGATTTTGGCGCGCACCAAAAATGATTTGGTTCTATCCCGTGAACAGTGGAATTGCGGTGGCGTGTGGTAAGTGCTTAATAATTCCCCTTCCGTGAAGGGGTGGCGCGGAGCGACGGGGTAGTTCCGCGTTTGGGGCAAGGTCCTTGTTAACGCTGAACTACCCCGTCCGCTCCGCGGCCACCCCTTCACGGAAGGGGAATTGATTTTTGTGCGCTCACAAAATAACGGCAATGGTCCTAGCGTCCACTTTTTTCACCATCAGCAG
>JAISCS010000023.1 GCA_031265365.1 Verrucomicrobiales bacterium | reverse complement strand
ATCACCTCGAACGCCGCCGCGAACGTGATGGCGCCCGCCTGCATCTCGCCCTGCGACACCGCCAGCAAATACCGGTCCGCCAATCGACCCGCCGACAGGAAGTGCGAGACGCCCTTGATATAGCGGCTGGTGTAAATTCCCGAAATC
Organism: Verrucomicrobiales bacterium; assembly: GCA_031265365.1. GTDB lineage: Bacteria > Verrucomicrobiota > Verrucomicrobiia > Methylacidiphilales > JAAUTS01 > JAIRPN01. The sequence goes on along the minus strand of JAISCS010000023.1, from coordinate 25,559 downwards.
AATACCAGTACCAGCGGCAGCGCCAGCAGCGCCCAGTCAATTACGTGCATGTTCATAAATCATCGCTCTTTCTTGTCGGTCATCCCCGGCGCGTCACACCGCCGTCATTTTATGAATGACGCCCGGCTCCTGCATACAGTTCAAAATCCTGACGCCCTCCATGATGCGCCAGACATATTCGTCGCTGATGGTCACCCGATTGACCACCGCTTGGTAAAATTCCTCCCACTGATACTGACCCGACGCCTCGTCGCGGATGACCTGGCGCTCCACCACGCGGCTGATATGTTCGTCGAACGGCTTGGAAGTGTCGGCCATCACCAGCGCGATGCTGGAGTTGCCCATCTTCGGCGAGAGGTCCGCCACGCCGATGTTCCGGTAAATGCTGCCGCGCTCGAAGTGCAGCGCCAGCCCGTTGCTGTACCAGTCGCCGTCGTCGATGCAGAACGACGCGTAAACCGACGCCAGCGTGCCGGAGGTGAAGGCCAGCGTCAGCATCGCGTTGTCCGGCGTGGGCCGGCCCGTCCGCACCCGCGAGGTTACTAACTGCGCCTGGTCCACCGCGCCGGCCAGTTGGATGATGTCGTTGATTAAATAAATGCCCAGCCGCATCATCACCCCGCCCGGACACAGGCGCGGGTCGTCCATCCACGAGCCGTCGGCTTGGTCGAAATACGACGACCACACCTCCGCCTTGATGCCCACCAGCCGGCCCAAGTCGTGGGTTTTAATCCAGTCTTGGATTTGTTGAATTTCCGGCGTGGGCTGGGGACCGGGCGAGTTCAAATGCACCACACGGTTGAGCCGCTGCGCCTCGCGCAACACCTCCGCCGTCGCCGGATAATCCAGTTCAAACGGCTTGGTGGTCATCACGTCCTTGCCCGCGCGGATGATTTCCCGCACCAACCCGGCCCGGCCAACCGGCTGCGTGTACAAGCCGACGACCGCGACCGAGTCGTCGCGCAACACCTCATCCAGCGAGTAATAAGCGCGCACATTATATTTGGCCGCCTCTTCGTCAGCGACGTTTTTGCGGAGGTCGCAAACGCCGGCGAGTTTGAAACGTTTGGCGACTTCTGGTTCGTTGAGAGTGGTAAGAATATGTCGTCCGAAGGACAACCCGACAATGACCAGTGGCAGGGGTTTGTTATTCACGGGATTCATCTGATGCGAAGCAAGCTAACGAAAATCGCGAAAATGTCACGCGATAATTTTAAGGAATGAATTTTTTTCGCGAACCGTCTGCCGCTCCGTTAGTGCTTCCTCGCAAAAAAATCTTTGCCAAATGGCCTGTTTCGTAGTAAAATGCCAATAACCTTAAAAGGAGTTTAACTATGTTGAAGCGAAACCAACATTCCGGCGGGGCAGCCTTGGTAGTCGCGTTATTCGCGCTGCTTCTCATCAGCATCGTGATACTGGCGTTTTTCGACCAAGCGCGCATGAACCGCCGCATTTCCTTCTCCAGCGCCAGCCAGGCGCGCGCCAACATCATCGCCCTCAGCGCGATGGACTTCATCAAAGCCGACCTCATCGAGGAAATCAAGGCCGGCTCCACCAGTGTCACGTTCGGCGACAGCGGCACCGGTGCCTACGAGCCACGCGCCGCGCGGAATATGCTGCCCTACGACATGGTCAGCGACCTTGATAATACCAATAACAGCGGCACCATCCCGTTCAATTTAATCAAGTGGAGTTCGGCGGAACAGAACTTCCCGTTCTGGAAAAATTCATCCAACCAGTCTGATGCCGCCAGCTACGAATGCGATGGCAGCGCGCCGGCTGTTGATGTCAGCAGCACCGCTGCATCCATTAATGGCCGTTACATTGACCGCATCCGATGGAACAAACCATTCATCGTCAGCGGCAGTCTTTCTTCCGCCATTGACCCACACTGGGTGCTCATTACCCGCCAAGGCCCGCTGACCGACCGCAATACGCCAATGTCTGAGTTGAATGATATTAACGGCACTAATGCCAATTATGTCATCGGGCGTTACGCTTTTATTGTGTATGACACTGGCGGCTTGCTCGACATTAACGCCGCCGGTTATCCCACCGCTCCCTCCGTTGAGACTGATTCCATCGCCCGCAAGGGTACTATCGGCTATGCCGACCTTTCCCAACTTGGATTGTCAGAGGATACGATTAACAAATTAATCACGCAATACCGTAACCGTGCCACCGCCGTCAGCGGCACCCGCTATGTTGATTACCTGCGCGAGGTCGGTGGCAGTTTCCGCGCCGTCGCTGCCGGTGACAATGTCTTCCTCGGTCGGCAGGATTTTCTCGCTGTCAGCGGAAATGACCGAATCAATCTAGGCGACTACGCCACCAAGTTCACCACTTTCTCCCGTGAGAAAAATGCCCCGAGCTGGGGGCCTACCTATAACGCCGTTGACCACGGTGGCAGGAACGCGGTGGACACCAGCATCAGCCCGCCCGACCCCGACGGGATTCGCTCTGCCAATGCCTACGCTTACAAGGATGAGCGCAACAATGACAACGCGACCAACCGCTTTTTACCCAACCTAACCGTCACCGCCAGCGGCACGCGCTTGGTCAGCGGTGGCACCATGCAGCCGGGCGAGGCGCTGGTGCAACGTTTTGACTTGGCCAAGGTGGATTGGATTCGCTTTGACGAAGATTCTCTGCCGTCTGGCTTTTCTAGCAAAGAGCAACTGGCCGAGGCCATTTTGAATAATTTCGGCTTGCGACGCGTGGCCAAGAACACCAAGCACAACGGCATTGACATCAGCGGGGCATGGCAATATGTCGGGCATCCCGGCGATGCCGATTACCCGGCCCCGGTCAAAATCGCCACGCTTAAAGAAGTCGCTGACCGTGGCCGCGAACCGGATTTCTTTGAACTGCTGCAAGCGGTGATTTTGCGCGGCAGTCTGGGCTTGTCCACCGGCTCCTACGCGGACAAGACCGGTGAATTCACACGTTTGAATGACACCACCCTATTTGGCGGAAACAATGAGGTGCAAGGTTCCCTTGTCCAAGCTCCCGTCTCTCGCTTGGAGAAACTGCCGAATGGAAGCATGGGATTGATTAACACGCAGGAAAAATACCAAATTTTTCAAATTGGCGCGAATATCATTGACCAGTGGGACGCGGACAGTTTCCCTACGGAACTCAGAATTGGCAACACGGCGTTTTACGGGGTGGAAAACCTGCCCTATGTCATTTCCTTTGGCAATAGCGTGCTGCGCCCGGCGCCGGCAGGTTCGTCACCGTCAGGCGCCACTTGGGAAGCGGCCCTGCCGGCGAATAAATTTCTCAATGACTATCAAATATTTGTGCATAATTGGGTAAACTTTGCCTTGTGGAATCCCCACAGTAATGCGGTGGATGCGGCGCTGTTGCCCAATGTTCCGGAAAGTGTCCGTATTTTGGTGGCTGGTGGAAGACTTTATACCCTCAATCATGACGGTTCTAAAATTGAAACGGGATATTACCAAGGCCGGAATTTCAGCCCGCCTGATGAAAGCAATCCCCACAAGCCTATCGCCAACTATACGCAATACACCACTTATCCGTCCGGCCCAGCGTGGATTGGTTTCAAGCCGCGGGATTATAATTATTTTTCCGAACCGACCGACCTGATTAATTCCGGTTATGATTTTGCCTATGTGGGTGACGAGAACAATCCGGCCAATGCCAATCTAAATGCCTACCTTAACGGTGGTAGCGGGATGCGCGTCACCGAGGGACTTGGCATTGTTCGTTCAATTCACGGTTGGCGTCGGGCGGGTATTTATCTGGGTTACTGGTATCATAACGAAAATCCGTATAAAATTCCGGCCACGGCACCGTTATACGGTTATGTGACTGGCACCAAAAAGGCGGTTGGCACCCCATTTGAAGCCAGGCTTTATAACTATGAGGATATGTGGACGAATCAGGGTTACGGCGGTACCGTGCCAAGGTTAAATACAGGTGGAGGCTCTGTACACTACACTAGGTATTCCGGTATGCTTAATCTCAATACCACCAGTGGCGAGTTTGAGGCCTCCGGTGGACCGATGCGTATCCATTTGCAATATGAGGACCCCGCGAATCTCGGCACTTGGCACACCTACCAGATTTTGTCATCGGTAATCATAGGCATTGAGGGGCAAGGGGGGCCGTATGTGGAAGTCAATGACCCGGGTGTTTGGGGGCAAACTTACAAATATGTGCCGGTTGCACTTAGAGACGAAAAGAATAATATCATTGGTTATAGGTATGATGCCTTGCCGGGTGATGAAACCATGCGGTGGTATCGTCGGGAATTTCCAAGTTATTATACTTGGGCGGATGGTAATAATGGTAATGCAGAAACAAAGTATAAATCTTACGCGGCGGTTGTCAGTGCCATTATGGGCCAGACGGGAATTCCGGGTTCAGATGGGGAACTGGATACTTGGTTGAGCGCCGGTTTGCGAAACGACCATTGGGATGCTTTGAAAAGGGCGAATAACAAGGAAACCACCGTTTTTTTTACCGGTGACCCGCGTTCCACGCGTAACAATTTTTATTTTACGAATAATTACAATGGCATCACCGACAGCGGAGCGTCTTTTGATTTATCCGGTATTTTGGCTAATAGTTTTTATAATGACGATATTAAACTTAACCGCATTACCACTCCGGGGCCGCATTTTTACTGGGATGGCGCTTGGAATTGGACCGGTGGGCGGATGATTTCCCACGCCATGCGTTTCTGGCTTAGCAATACCACTGCCAATGACTCTTATTACTCTGACCGCGATTTTGTCGTCCGGCCCGGCGATTACGTCAACAGCGCCAACATTTCGCCGCTGCCGCCGGGCGCTTCCAGTGTCCGCCCCGTCATGCTTAACCGCCGCTTCCTCAGTGTCGCCGAACTGGGCTATGTATTCCGCGATGAACCGTGGAAAACCCTCGACTTGTTCACCGCGAAAAGCGGCGATGCCGGCTTGTTGGACGTGTTTTACATTGGCAGCGGCAAGCCCGCGACCGCTGACAATGGCAATTCCCAAGCCCACGCCGTGGCCGGACGGGTTAACCTCAACAGTGTTGCGCGAGACATCGCTAATAGCGGCGGTGATGCTCGTTTGCTGGCGGCCATTATCAGCGGTGGGGCAAAGGATTTTGTCTCCACGTCCGGCACTATCACTGTCAGCGACACTTATGAGCCTGGAGAGGCGCGCGATTTGGCCAAAACCATCGGTGATAAAATTGCCGCCACGCCACTGCAAAACCCCGGCGAATTGAGCGGCATCATCGAGACGCTGAGTTTCAACAACACCGACAGCGCCCTCAAGCCCCGTCGCGAAGCTCTGCTCCGCGCTCTCACCGGCAGCATTCAGACCCGCACTTGGAATTTGCTCATCGATGTAATTGCCCAAGCGGGGCGTTACGGGGCGGGCGCAGCCGACTCGTGGGATTTGGACAAGTTTATCGTTGAGGGGGAAAAACACTACTGGCTGCATGTTGCCATTGACCGGTTTACCGGTGAAGTGGTAGACCAGCAATTGGAGCCGGTGCTTGAATGAAACAGGGTATGAATATTTTTAAGATTATTACCAGCGTCATGTTGTGCATGGTGACATTCGCCGCCAGCGCTGCCACGGACACCACTGGCACCGCCGCCGTGCAGCGTAAAAAAAAGCTGGTCGCCCCCCCGCCGCAGCCGCTGTTTATCCCGCAATTTGGACGGGATATGACCTTTGTCGCGGTGTACGAATACAAGTCGCAAAAGGAAGACCCCAACATGGATGAGGAAGACCGGAAGTTGAACGCATTTCGGAATCGTTTTCCCAAGGTGAGGAAAATCGAGACCGCGCAGACCGGCGCGCTGCGCCGGGATGTCCGCCACTATACCGTCGGTGAATCCACCGAAATATGGCGTTATGACAATATGCGCCTCACGCACCGCTTCACGGAGGGAACCCACACCCCGCTGTCTTATGATGTGCAACCGGCGGGCAATGTGGATGACCCGCCCGACTTGGAGGAATTGAGCTGGATTACCCCTGATACCTACGAGGGCGAAGTCGTGTTCAAAGGCATCAGATGCCACCTGTATCAGAACCATAAAAGTGCCGCTTATGTGAATGTCAATTCGCTATTGCCCGTGGCGGTAGAAACCGACACGCTGACGGTGACTTATACCTATGGCCCGCCACCCAATCCACCGCTGAAGCTCGACCCGAAACTGTTGGCCGGCCTGAAAAAGCTACGCAATGTCATGGCCGGTGTGGAGGATTGAGTGGCTGCGGGTTTTACATCCTCGGAAATATCTTTTGACGCAAAGAATATTTGAAAAAATAAAAAATATCTTCGCGAATCTCTGTCTCTTTGCGTCTTTGCGTCAACGTGTTGCTCGGTCAAGCCAGAAAAAACACGCGGTGTACGGCCGGTTGGACAATTTAAGCCTACGCTGACTGTCTTCCAAAACAAATGGTTGGCGTTTGGCGGGGAGGGGTTATGGTTAGGTCATGTTGCGGGTGTTGTTGGTGGATTTTAATTCGTATTTCGCTTCGGTGGAGCAACAGCTCCGACCGGAGTTGCGCGGGCAGCCGGTGGCGGTGGTGCCGGTGCGGACGGATTCGACTTGTTGCATCGCGGCGAGTTATGAGGCGAAGGCGTTCGGGGTGAGGACGGGGACTAATGTCGGCGAGGCCAAGCGGTTGTGCCCTGGGTTGCGGATTGTAGATGCGCGGCATGGGCGGTATGCGGAGTTTCATGAGCGGTTGGTGACGGTGGTGGATGAGTTGGCGCCGGTGGCGCAGGTGTTGTCCATTGATGAGATGGCGTGCGCGTTGTTGCCGAGGTTTCGCGCGCCGGAGGCGGCGCGCGGGTTGGCGCGGGCGATTAAGCGCGCTGTCGCGGAAAAGGTGGGCGGGTGTTTGCGGTGTTCGATTGGCATCGCGCCGAATGTGTTTTTGGCGAAGACGGCGTCGGATATGCAGAAGCCGAATGGGTTGGTGGTGATTGAGGAGCGGGATTTGCCTGAATGTTTGTACCGGTTGGAGTTGCGGGATTTGTCGGGCATCGGGCCGCGGATGGAGGAGCGGTTGCGGGGGCGGGGGATTAATTCGGTGCGGGAGTTGTGCGCGCTGGACCGGCGGGGGTTGCGGGTGGCGTGGGGCGGGGTGGAGGGGGAGCGGTTGTTTGAGGCGTTGCGCGGGGCGGTGACGCCGGAGCGGGAGACGCGGCACCACAGTGTGAGCCAGTCGCATGTGTTGCCGCCGGCGTTGCGTAATGAGGCGGATGCTTACGCGGTGTTGAGTCGGTTGTTGCAGAAGGCGGCGGGGCGGTTGCGGGGGGAGGAGTGGGTGTGCGGGGAGTTGGCGGTGCGGGTGCGGTATGCGGGCGGGCGGGAGTGGGGGGAGGCGCTGACGTTGCAGGAGACGGATGATACGTTGGAGTTGTTACGGGCGTTGGAGCAGTTGTGGGCGCGGCGGGCGAGAGGGGCGGGGCGGCCGTTTTATGTGGGGGTGGTGTTGGCGCGGTTGGTGCGGCAGGGGAATTATACGCCGCAGTTGTTCCAAGCGCCGGCGCGGCGGCAGGAGTCGTTGAACAAGGCGCTGGATGCGTTGACAGAGCGGTTTGGGAAGAGCGCGGTGTATTTTGGCAGCGCGTGGCCGGGCGCGGATGGGCATGGGGCGGCTCCCGACGCGCGGTTGAGCTTGGCCCGCTGCTTTTGACGATTAAGAGGGCGCGCGGGCTGGCTATAGCATTTCATTACGACATGGGCAGAGTATCCCGTCATCCTGAGCGTAGCCGAAGGGCGAAGGAGCGGGTTGGTGAACGTCAGCGGATTAGTCGTCATCAGCCTGTTGGTCCGTGCTGGGCCGCTCCTTCGCCCTTCGGCTACGCTCAGGGTGACGCGCCCCTTCAGGGCTACGCTCAGGATGACGGGATACTCTGCCCATGTTATGATGAATTACCATATTGCCGGGTGGCGAGGACGGTGGTTTCGTAGGCCTTGACTTCGTCGAGCCAGTGATGGTCGGCGGGGATGTCGTGGCGGCGGCAAAATTCCTCCCATACCGCGCCGAAGGGCAGGGTCTTGCTTTCCTCCAGCAGCGCGAGGCGTGTGGTGTAATCGCCCGCGCGCTCGGCGGCGCGGAGTTGGCCGTTGGGTTCGAGCAGGGCGAGCAACAGCGCCTGTTGCGTGGCGCGGGCGCCGATGACCCACGCGGCGAGGCGGTTGATGCTGGCGTCGAAAAAGTCGAGGCCAAGGTGCGTGCGGGGCAGGAAATCGCCGCGCACGAGTTCTTCCATGATGGCCTTGGTCGGGTCGTCGAGGATGACCACGTGGTCGCTGTCCCAGCGGACGCCGCGGCTGACGTGCAATAGCAATTCCGGCACGAATTGCAGCACGGCGCTGATTTTGTCGGCGATGGATTCGGTCGGGTGGAAGTGGCCGGCGTCGAGGCACAGGAGCTTTTGGCGTGTGGTCGCGTAGCCGAGGTAAAACTCGTGCGAGCCGACGACGTAGCTCTCGCTGCCGATGCCGAATAGCTTGCTCTCCACGGCGTCGCGGTTCATCGCCAGCGACTCGGTGAAGATTTCGTCCAGCGCCGCTGACAAGCGCAGACGCGGCGCGAGGCGGTCGGCGGGCGAGTCCTTGCTGCCGTCGGGAATCCAAATGTTGGTGACGCACGGGGAGCCGAGTTGCCGGCCAATGGCGTCGCCGATGCGGCGGCAGGCGATGCAGTGGTTAATCCAGAACTGGCGGATGTGACGGTCGGCGTGGCTCAGGGTGAAGCCGTCGTCCGCGTGGGGATGGCTGAAGCAGGTCGGGTTGAAGTCCACGCCGAGGTTGAGCGACCTGGCCCAGTCAATCCAGCTTTGGAACTCGCTGACGGTGTACTCGTCGCGCCCGACCTTGCGCCTGCCGAGGTCGGCGTAACAAGCGTGCAAGTTGACGCGGCGCGCGCCGGGGATGAGCGTCAGCGCCTTGGCGAAATCCTGCCGCAGTTCGCCGATGGTGCGGGCCTTGCCTGGGTAGCTGCCGGTGACGGCGAGGCCGCCGCCCAGCTCGCGGCCGGCGGCCTCGAAGCCGCCGACATCGTCTCCCTGCCAGCAATGCAGGGAAACGGGTGTGACGGTCAGCGTGTTAATGGCGGTTTCAGTGTCCACGCCCAGCGCGGCGTAGCGTTCCCTGGCGATTTGGTAGTAGTTCATAAAAAGCACGTCATGTTAAGTCACCATTGGCGCGCGGCAAGATATTTCAACTCCCCTTCACGGCAGGGGAATTTTTTTCGGCGCGAACAACTCGCGCGCGAGGGCGTTGAACCTCGGCTGGATTTGGTCGCCGTCGGGGCCGCCCCAGCCGGCCAGCTTTTGCACCATGAACACCAGCACGAGTTGTTCTTTCGGCCAGACGGAGAAGTTGGTCCCCAGCGCGCCGCCGTGCCCGAAACTGTCGCCGCTGACGCTAAGGCCGAGGCCGTAACTGGTCCGCACCGTCGGCGGCGTCTGGCGCTTGGTCATTTCGACGAAGGATTTTTCACTCAGCAACCGCTGACCGCGCGCGACGCCGCCGTTGAGCAAAAATTGCCCGAACTTCGCCACGTCAGCGGCGGTGGCAAACAGGCCGCCGCCCGGCGCGGGGTGCCGCTGACGGTCGTCGAGCGGGCGGCGCGTACGCGACGGGGTCTTCGCGGTGAGCGTGCGCGTCTGCGGGTCGCCCGCGTAGGCGCCGGCCAGCCGGGCGATTTGCGCTTGGTTGGGCCAGAACGTCGTGTCGCTCATCCCCAGCGGGTCGAGCACGCGGCGCTGGAGGAATATTTCATACGGCTCGCCGGCGACGACCTCGATGACGCGGCCGGCGACGGTGAAGTTGAGCGTCGAGTAGGAATAATCCGCGCCCGGCTCGAACAGCAAATCGGACTGCGCGGCGCGCGCGGCGAACTCGGCCAGTGACCAGGCGTCAATCGTCGGCTCGCTCGCGCCGAAGCGCAGGCCCGACGTGTTGCTGAGCAGGTGCCGGATGGTGATGGGTTGCTGGCGGACGCTGACGCTGGCGGGCGCCGGCGCGACAGAAGCGCCGCTAACGCCGGCCTCCGTCCGGTTGGTGACGGCCAGTTTTTCGGCCTCGGCGGGGACGATTTTTTGCGGCGCGTTGAACTCCGGCAAGTATTTGGCAACCGGGTCGTCGAGCGAGATTTTGCCCTCGTCCACCAACATCAGCAGCGCGACGGTGGTGACGGGTTTGGTCATCGAGGCAATCCAAAACATCGCGTCCGCGCGCAGCGGAATCTTTTCCTCAAGGCTGGCCCAGCCGACCGGCGCGACGGCCAGCACGCGCTCACCGTCAGCGACCAGCAACACCAATCCGGCAGTGTCGCCACGGTCGGTGAACACCCGCATTTCCGCCGCGATTTTTTGCGCCGCCGGGCTGTCCGTCGGCAGCGGGCCAGTCGTCGCGCGAGCGATGGATAATACCGCCGCCGTCAGGGTCAGCGCGCGCGCGCAGTTTTTTAAGAATTTCATCAGCGTGAATTTAATATTAACCATAAATTAACACGAATTAACACCAATAAAATTCTGTCCACGCACCTTTGCGCCAATCTTTGCGTTCATTAGTGTCAATTCGTGGTTAAATATAATTTGCTTTGCCAACAAATAAGCGCACTATGTATAAGTCGTTGTTGACGATGATAACAATCGTGGAGGTAGCCGATGAAGAGTCTTTTGCTGATGGAAAATAGAAAACATCTGCGTGCGGAATCGGGCCAACGGCTGCTGGTGGAGGAGAATCCCGACTTGCATGACCGCCTGTTGACAGAGAGCGGCTTTCATTTGCTCACCGAGTCCGGCGCCAAACTCACCGCCGAGCGTGACCACACCGTCAGCGCCAAGTTTGACGAGGTAACGGTCGAGTTACAGGATGACGGCACGCTGAAGGTGACATGGGACGGTGAGTTTCATAATGTTGAAGAATTTGAAATCTTGCACAGCACCGACGATGGCGCAACGTGGCAAACCGTCGGCACCGTCAGCGGCAGCACGCGGAGTTTCAATTTTCCCGCTGACGCTCTCGGTGTGACTCAAGTTATCGCCTTAGGCATGGGCGGTATGACGATAAATTCTTCTCCACCTGCCACTGATGATGAAAAAAATAAAACGCCAAGTCCGAGTTACATCATTCTTGACTTGGCATCCAAATCCGCTGACGGTGAGCCGCGCGGGGTAAACGATAGTGGGGTGGTGTTACTGGGTAATAATAAACTTTGGTCGCAAAATACTCTCATGTCAATCGGCGAAAAATATCAAAAAGTAACAGGACCTTTGCAAAATGGATGTTTGTATTATCTTGTTAATGATCCATATTGGACGGAAGACTCGTGGTTGGGAGGAATTCCGGGCACAATCGTGAGCCAACATTTTCTGCATACATGGCAGGCAGGCGTGTCAACTTTGCTGGGCATTGGCGAACGCAAGATTGATTATGCTTATCCTGAATCTGAGTTGTTTGAAACTGTTTTATCCACATATTTCATAACACCAGCTAATAGAAAAGCCATCATGAAGGCCCTTCCTAATATAAGCAATATGTCTTTTTTACAGGATAGCGTCTCATTGAATATGGTAAATGACGCAGGAGTATATCAAAGTGGTGGTGGAATAATCGCGGGAGATTTGACCTTGGTTAACGAACCTCAACTGGCCTTTCAATTTCTTTGCGTCGGCAACCGATGCTTTATCGCACAGGCAAAAGGGAATAATTTGTCGAAATTTGCCGCCAGTGAATCTGGTGAACGCTTGGTCAGACTATTTCATGGTACCTCGGGAGGCGTTGCCTATAAACGATTTATTTATGTGAATTGGCAGCAGCTGCCGAATTATCCTTACGCAGTGGCCGGTGAGAACAGCACCTATAGAATTTACGTAAATGGAGGTATAATTCCCGATGCCACCGAACTTTGTGATATCAACAGCGTAGCGGGAAGCAAATGTTTCATTTTAGGTCAAGTCGGCACCCAAACCAAACTCTGGGCCTATGACGGCAGTTATATGGCTTCGATAACATTGGGCGGCACGGTCAGTGTCAATGAATCCGGAGTGGTGGGGCGTAAAATCAGCAACCAAATGCTGGTGCCGCTGGGCAATAAAATCTGGCAGGGCAACATGGAGCGCTGGGAAAAAGGCGTTCTGACCGGCAAGACTTGGACCACGCACGAGATTTGCGGCAACCCTCAGAACTGGGAAAATATCAATGTGACGCTGGTTAGTCCTGACAATAATTTATTGGTCGGCACTGCCATGAAAACCAAGGACACTGACGGTAACATCCTCGCCACACCGGCGGAGCGTAGCGTATTGCTCCTACCAGTGGAGTTTGTTGAAGTGTTTCCAAAACTAAGAGACGAGGGAAACAACGAAATTAACGACTCTGAGAAACCGCTCTACAGCCCCGGTGTTAATGGGATGATTAAAGAGCGACGGACAAATAACGCCCTGAACATCGCGTATCGTTCGCTCCATGTTCGAGTGCCCAAGGAACTGCTGGCCGCTTCCACCGTAAGATGGACAATGACACCACTACCGGGAGAAGGCGGGGCGAATATCCGGGGCCAATGGCCGGCAACCGGCGACAACGTGAACCGCTTTGCGGCTGCGGATGGTACGGCGAATGCTTACAGCTACACGACGATTTACCCTTGAACAGGGGCTAGGGTTGCGCGCCCGTTTACGGCAAATGCGGACAGAACAAAAGCTCAAAATGCTCATTTACATGACGCGAAGCGTAGATGAAAATTTATCGTTAGAAAAACGCGCAAACAAAGCGAGAGATGTCGGCGCGGATGTGTTCATCAGCCTGCACTTCAACGGATATAACAAGATCGTTCGAGGGACGGAAACTATCATCCGCAGCAGCGATAACGTAAATCCTACGCAAGACACCGCTTTGGCGAATCGCGTGAACGCAGCGGTCTATGGGGCTATATCCGCCGCTGATGCCAAGGCAAGCAACCGGGGTGTCAAATCACAAGGCCTCGGGGTGCTCTCGGACCAATACCTTGGGAACACCGTGGCACCTTACTTGACAAGGGCCGTGCTCCTTGAGACGGAGTTTATTGATGTTCTGGCCGTTGACCAATTGTTAAACACAGGTGCCAACGCCAAGCAGGTGAGGCAAAGCATCATCAACGCCCTAGGCGACGCCATCCTTCAAGACCTTCGACTGAACAGCCCGCAATGAAAATGACTATGGAAAAAACATCCTACATACTCGCCTTGGCTGCCACAGTGGCGGCGTGGACATTTGGGGACAACCTCCACGCGGCGGAATCCTCCACGCAAGAAAAATCAATAAAGCCTTCGGCCCAGAAACCGATTGCACGGCTGGTTAAAATCAGCGAACCGCCACAGGAAGAGACCATCCCATCGAAGTCGAAGGTGCAATTAAGCGGTTATCTTGACAAATCGGCTATTCAAGATGCTAACGGCAAGGTGTTGTTATCAGCCGCAGAATTGAAGAGATCTATACACTCAATCAAAATCAGTCCTTCAGGCCGGCGGGCAATCATCAGCGGCGGCGACTGCTATAATCAAATTTACGATTTAGAGCCATTTCGAGCGGCGCAAAAACTATCTTGTTACCTTGATGTTCCTAATTCATGGGGGCTTGGAAAATGGGAATGGGTAGACGACAACACCTTGGTCACCATTAGCGATATTGACCCGCCAGAATCCGAATTGCAAGGACTCACCGCGGCAGAGCGGGAAGCGGATTGGCGCGTGCGGACGCTGATGTACACCTACACGTTGAGCGACGGCGTCTTGATAGAAATAGATACTTCCACGGTCGGCCTCCCTGCCGTTTTTGATGTCCTTGTAACGCAAGCGGGAGGGTATCTGCAAGTATGCGTAAGCAAAGACGGCTTCTTCCATACTATGTGGGTACGCGTGGAGAAAGTGCGGAAATAACCGCCACCGAAAAAATGGATGAGGGCGTCACCTTTGCGGAAAACACAAACCGCACCATGAACCACGCCGTTGCCATGAAACTTTACAATGGAGCGAGCCGGGTGTCCAATGGTTTTGTTGATACCGCAGGTCCCGCCCCAGGTTTCATCCTTAACCCACAGGGTTCAGACCACTATTGTTTTTGGAAAAACTCAGCCAACGGATGGGCCTTGAGTCGTTTCAACGCCCTCAAATTTAACTATGTTCGACGCGTATGTTCAGAAGTAGAATAATTATTCTTGCCCATTATCAGTGGCAATAGTCCCCGTCATGTTGAGCAAAGTTGCGGAGCAACGTAGCCGAAGCATCGGGTTGGTCGGGCGAACGGCGCTGACCGTAGCGCTGGGTTGCGGTGGGACTAATCGATTCCTCGACTGCAACAATTTCGTTGTTGCGCTCGGAATGACGGGGTGTGCTGACTGACGGCTTGATGATTCCACCGCTAATGGCGAGGAACCTGAAATTATAAGTAAAAGGTGGTGGCGTAAAAAATTGACAGGACGGAAGAATATTTAATTGTATTTCGCGGCAAATTAGTTATTATTAGAAGTCATTTCATAAATAGCGCTGTACAAAAGATTGCGAAAATCACAAGCTAGTTGGATGGCAAAAGCAGAAGAGTTACCCGAAGGCGCGTGGGAAATATTACGACCGTTAATTCCCAAGGCGGTTAAACGCAAAGATGGGCGCGGACGTCCTGAACACCACAGTGACCGCGCGGTGTTAAACGGCGTGTTGTGGGTGTTACGCACCGGCGCGGGTTGGGCGGACATGCCCGAACGGTTTCCCTCCGGGTCGACGTGTTACCGGCGGTTTAGCCGCTGGGTCAGGAGCGGCGCGTTGCGCAAAATGCTGGAACATTTGGCGCGGGTCGGCAAACTCAACCTGGCGGAATGTTTTATCGACGGCACCTTTGTGGTTGCCAAAAAGGGGGCGCCAAAGTGGGACCGACCAAGCGGGGCAAGGGACAAAGCTCATGGTTATTGCGGACGCTGCAGGTCTACCACTCGCCGTGCACACGGCTGCTGCTACACCTCATGAAGTCACCCTTGTCGAGGCTACCCTCGCTGAGGTTGTCACCGTGGGACGACCCAGACGACTTATCGGGGATCGTGCCTATGACAGCGATCCGCTTGATCAAAGGCTCCGCGCGCAAAGCATCGAACTCATCGCTCCGCACAAACACAATCGCAAAAAACCGCCTACGCAAGATGGTCGCCCGCTACGTCGTTACAAACGGCGCTGGAAAATTGAACGCCTCTTTGCCTGGCTCAACAAATTCCAGCGCATCATCACCAGACGCGAACGTTGTGCCGTGCGTTTTACCGCTCTCGTCCACCTAGCGCTGGCTCTAATCCTTCTCAGACGTTATTTATGAAATGGCTTCTAAATAATAGAAAGAACCAATATGAGTGATATAAAAATTAGTGAATTGCCGGACGCGGGGGCGTTGTCCGGCGCGGAGTTAATTCCGCTAGTGCAAGACGGGGAAACACGGAAAACCACGGCGACGCGATTGTCGGAAACCGACGGGGATGACATCAAAATCAGCGAGTTACCAGAGGCCGAGGCCTTGGCCGGTGACGAGTTAATCGTGGTGGTGCAAGACGGCGAGACCCGCAAGGCCACGGTCAGCGCCGCGGTCGCGGATGTTCAATCGCAGCTGGATGATTTACGTGACCGGCCTGACAGTGGCAGCGTGCCGGTGGCGGACACGGCGTTTGTGGACGCTGACGGTGACGACGCCACCGGCGCAATCGGCAACGCCGCCAAGCCTTATCGCACCGGCCACGCGGCGTTGCAGGCCGCGTTGCTCGAAGGCGCGGCTTACCGGTTGGATTCCCAATTAGCCCAAATTTACGGCCAGAATATTATCAAATGGAATGATTGGTATTACGCTTGTTTTCCCAGCGGCTTGTATAAAAGCGCCGACGCCAGACAATGGGAACAATTACAAGAACATACTGAGATTATCATTAAATTGGACGACGGCATTTTGTGCCGCCGCGCGCAGGACGAATGGTTCTGGTATGATGGCGTAAACTTCCAGCCGCTGACGGTCACCGGCGCGTCGGGCGGCAGAATCGGCGACGATTATGTTTACTTGACCGAGGGGCAATACGTCCACCCGGACAGCACCGAGGCGCGCATTCACTCTCTCGCTGACTGGTCGGTGGTGAACACCGTCACCTTCCCGGAAACTGTTACCGTCCTCGGCTCGTTTGCCAGTGGGACGCGAACCGGCGTGGCCGTCAGTTTCAAGCCGTTGCTCGGTCGCATCAAATTGTACTCTTTCGACGAGACTGGCATTCAGTCCACCGAGACACTGGACGAGGGCATCCAAAACGCGAATTTCGCGGTCAATTTATTCGTGGTGGCGCAGGACGGAATTTATTTCAGCCCGGACAACGGCCTTTATCCGGCCGGCGCGATGGCGCGGGTCAACCCGGATTTATCCATCACCGAGTTCCCAAGTCCCGGTGGCGAGCAATTCCGCGTGATGGTCAGCGTGCTCGGCGAGGTGTATATCAACACACGCCGCATGAGGGATGACCATATCTTCCCCGCCGCGCCGGAGGTGGGGATTACCGCCAACGGTATTTCGCCGTACATTTTCGACGACCTCGGCATTGCCATCACCGCCGCGCCCGACCTGCAGCGCTGGGGCTGGTCGGTCAACGGTGAATATTATGCGGCGCGCGCCGTGCATTTGCATTTCGGGGTTGGTTCGTTCGCGCTGGAAAATGACGCTGACGGTGAGGTTCCCTTCCCCGCCAGGGTCAGCATCAGCGGCGTGACCGGTCAACAAACGACGGTCGCCCTGTCCGGCTGGAGCGCGGTGGTGTTGCAAGGCAACCAGTCGCTGACCTTGCAATTATCCGACATTTCCAACCTCAACCTCAGCCGTTTTTCAGTCAGGGGGACGCTGACGCTGACCGGGGCCAATTACCTGGTTGACTGCGCTTTTGACGGTTCCATCACCGGCAGCGGCGGCTCGGTTTATTTCTTCGACTGTTTCGAGATTGTCCTGAAAAATGATGAAATCATGACCATTCCCCAGTTCGGTTATTCGAGCTTGAAGAGCCGCGTGGTGGTTTATCATCCCATCAGCATCCACGCCGAGCTGAGCGATATTGAACTCAGAACCGAAACCTTCGGCGGGCAATACAATCTGAGTCGCGTGGGCATGATGTGGGGGGTCGCGGCGTTGAAAACCGGCATTTACACCGGCAGCAACCTGTGGAAAATCGGCGGCGGCAACGGCTCGACCACCGCGAACAACGGGCAAATGAAAACCGGCCTGTGCAATATCAGCGGCAGTCTGAAACCGCTGTTCGACGCCCAGCCAGTGATTTTGCAGCAGAACAATATTTCCCTCACCTGACCGCCGCGGGCACTCAGGCCTTGCACGTCAACTCATGACGGCCCGCTGATAGTGAGACGGGCTTGGCTTTGCCGTAACCTTTGGGCGGGTAAAAGGTCGCGGTGCTGCCTTCCGGCACAGTCAGCGTCACGTGCAGGGCGGCGTCGCGGAGTTGCCAGTGGATGCCGGCCTCGCCGCCGCTGACGGTGCGCAAGGTCGCGCGCGCCCAGCGGAGCGTGCCGCCGGGGCGCGGGCGGAAGTTGATGTGGTGGTAGGCGGGGCGCGCTTCGTCGAGGTCGAGGCCGGCGACGGTGGCGACCATCCACGCGCCGACAGCGCCGTAGGCGTAGTGGTTGAACGAGTTCATGCCGGCGTCCTGCACGCCGCGTTCGGGATGCCAGCCGTCCCAGCGTTCCCAGATGGTCGTCGCGCCGTGCTTCACGGGGAACAGCCACGAGGGGAAGGTCTCTTGTTCCAGCAATTTGTACGCCACGTCGAGGTAGCCGCTGTCGGTCAGCACGTCGAGGATATACGGGGTGCCGAGGAAGCCGGTGGTCAGGTGCCAGCCATGCGCCTCGATGTTCCGCGCCAGTTCGCGCGCCGCCGCCGCGCGCGACCGTTTCGGCAGCAAGCCGAAGCGCAGCGCCAGCACGCAGGCGGTCTGCGTGTCGCTGACGATGAGGCCGTCCGCCGTGACGAAGCGCCGGCGGAAGGCGCCGATGGTGACCGCCTGAAACCTGCGGTACCGCCGCGCGTCCGCCGCGTGGCCGAGCAGCCCGGCGACCTTCGCCATGATGTCCGCGATGTAGGCGAAGTACGCCGTGCCAATCAAGTCCTTGCGCGTCGAGCCGCCGTTGTTGCCGTCCTGCGCGAGCCAGTCGCCGTAGCCGTCCCACTTCCCCAAGTCGGGGTGCGAGCGGATGCCGTCTTTGCGCGTATACTGCCACTGGTAGGCCATGAATTTCTGCATCGCCGGGTAATGCTCGGCCAGCGCCGCCTTGTCGCCGTAACAGAGATACCACGTCCACGGGCAAATAATCATCGCGTCCGACCAGCCGGCCAGCCCGTCCTCCTCCTCGACCAACGGCAGCAGCGCGTTGGGCACCACCGCCGGGATGTTGCCGCGCGCCCCCTGCGCGTCGCGCAACGCGAGGAACCACTTGCGGAAGAAACCCCGCACATCCATGTTAAACGCGGCGGTGCGGATGAACACCTGCGCGTCGCCGGTCCAGCCGAGGCGTTCGTCGCGCTGCGGGCAATCGGTCGGCACATCAATGAAATTGCTTTTCTGCCCCCAGACGATGTTGTGTTGCAACTGATTGAGCAAGCGGTTCGAGCACGCGAAATCGCCGGTCGGCGCGGTGGCGGAGTGGACGACGATGCCGGTGACCTCCAGCTCATCGTCAGCGCGCAGGCCGCTCGCCTCGACGTAGCGGAAGCCGTGGAACGTGAAGCGCGGCTGCCACGTCTCCAGCGCCCCGCCTTTGCAAATATAAACGTCCGTCGCCCGCGCGCCGCGGAGGTTGGCGTAATACGGGCGGTCGTCAACCAGTATTTCCGCGAACCGCAGCGTCACCGCGCGCCCCCGCGCGGCGCGGACGCTGATGCGCGCGTAGCCGGAAAAGTTCTGTCCAAGGTCGAACACGCGCGAGGTCTCCCCGCCGACGGTCAGCGTCCGCGCGGAGACGGGCCGCAGCCGCTCATGCTCGCGCACCGGCACGCCGGGCGAGGGTTGCACGATGAGGTCCGGCGTCTCGCGCACGACGACCCGCTGCCAGTCATCCGCGTCGTAGCCGGGCGACGACCAGCCGTCCAGCTCCAGCCGCGCGTCATAAATCTCCCCCTCCAGCAAACCGTGGCTGATAATCGGCCCGCCGCCGGTCAACCAATCCGCGCCGCTGGCCACCGTCAGCGTCCGGCCATCCGCCAGCTTAACCTCAAGGCTGGCCAGCAACGCCGGGCGGTCGCCGCCATAACACTGCCGGTCGCGCCACGCGAGGCGGCCGCAATACCAACCGTCACCGAGCACCGCGCCGATGGCGTTGACCCCCGCGCGCAACAAATGGCCGACCTCATGCGTTTGGTAACAGGCGCGCTTATGATACTCCGTCCACCCCGGCGCCAGCACATCCGCGCCGACGCGCCGCCCATTAATCTCGCACTCATACAGGCCGAGCGCCGTGATATGCAGCGTGGCCGACGCGAAGTCATCCGGCACCACGAACTCCCTGCGAAGCCAAGCCGCCGGCGGAGCGGTCTTGACATCGGTGTGAACGGGTGAACTAATCCAGCGGGCCGACTTGAAGGCAGAGGGTGTATCCATGCCGCTGACAATGCCCAGACGCCGCGAAATGCCAAGCGGAAAAATTCCCCTTCCGTGAAGGGGTGGCGGCGCGAGCCGACGGGGTAGTTCAGCGTTCAACGGGAAAACCGCGCCAACGCTGAAACACCCCGTCGGCTCCGCCGCCACCCCTCTACGAGAGGGGAATTGAATTATTTATTTACGCCGGCGCCGAGATAAATCTCACTGGCCATGCCTCGGCGTGAAGCAAATTCCCCTTCACGGTAGGGGAATTTGCTCGCGCCCTAAGCCAACTTTTCCCGTCTTTCTCCCGCGTTAGCGATTCCTCTTTTGTGAAGGGGAATTTGTTATGCCGCAATATTCCCGAAACTCGAAAAAAAGATTGGTGATTTTCAGCGGGGTGTCTAACCTCTTTCTCCATGATTAAACAGTCGCTAGGCTTGACCGCTTGCTTGGGGTTAATCGTCGCGTGCGGCGGTGACAAATACTCGCACTCCGAGATTCCGGCGCGGACGGGAATCGCTCAGCCCGCGCCGTCGTCTGCTGATGTTGAGCCGCCGCCGCCAGGGGTGGCTTCGTCGAACAGCAAGCCGGTGATTTATGATTATCCGGGCGGCACGCGGCCCATCAGCCCGGCGCCGCTGGGCCTCACGCCCGCGCCGGCGCCTCCCGTGTCCGGGCCAGGCTCGCCGGCGGCGGGCCGCGCGCGGAGTTACACGGTGCAGGCTGGTGACACGCTGTGGCGCGTCGCCCACCAGCACAACGTGACCGTCAGCAACTTGAAACTGGCCAATGGATTGACCGGCGACACCATCCACATCGGCCAGGTTTTGCGAATCCCTTAACCTCACATTTTATGATTAAACAAACCTGGAAAGAATTAAACCAATTGATTTACACGCACCGGCGGCATGTGTATTGGTGCCTCGGCCTTGGCGCGCTGGCGGCGCTGTTGCTGGGCAAGTATTTGTTCTCGACCGAGACGGTACTCTCGCGCGAGGGGACGGATGTGAGCAGTTATTTTTATTATTCCTACTCGCTGGCGTTGGAGGGGTTGTCGCAGGGGCATTTGGTGAAGTGGAATCCCTTCGTGTACGGCGGGCAGCCGTTTTTGGGGCCGTTTCAATCGGCGCTGCTTTATCCGGTGACTTGGCTGGTGTGTTTGCTGCCGGTGGTGACGGCGTTGAATTGGATTGTGTTTCTGCACGTTTGGTTGATTGGCGCGGGAGTGTACGGGTGGGGCGTGTGGCGCGGGATGCGCCCGCTGGCGGCGTTCGCGGCGGGCGTGGCGATGATGTTGAGCGGGCCGTATTTTGCGCATATTTTCGCCGGGCACATTCCGAACTTGTGCAGCATGGCGTGGGCGCCGCTGGTGTTTTGGGGGATTGACGGCTGGCTGCGGCGGCGGCACGCGGGGTGGATTTTTTTGTCGGCAGCGGCGGCGGCGTTGCAGCTTTACGCGGGGCATCCGCAATATTTTTATTACACCGCCATCGTCAGCGGCTTGTATGCGCTGGTGTTTTTGTTCGGCGCGCAACGCAAAGTTTCCGCCGCCGCCGGCTTGCTGGCGATTTATCCACTGGCAGCGTTGCTGGCGGCGGCGCAATTGTTGCCGGGGTTGAGCGCCACGGGGGAGTCGGTGCGCACGGGCGGTTCCAATTATGAGTTCGCCTCGATGTTCGCGCTGCCGTGGGAGAATTTCGGGACGCTGGTGGCACCGTGGTTTTTCGGGAAACTGGAGGCGTATTGGGGCCGGTGTTATTTGTGGGAGATGCAATTGTATTGCGGCATCGGGACGCTGTTGCTGGCGGGGCTGGCGCTGGCGCGGGTGGAGCGACGCGACAAAATCCGCTGGGCGGCGCTCATCGCGGTGGTGTTGTTGCTGGCATTGGGGGCGCGGACGCCGTTGTATGATTTGTTGTACGCGGCGCTGCCGGGGTTTGATTTGTTCCGGGGCACGTCGAAATTTGTGTTTTTCCCCGTGCTGTTCGTGACGCTGCTGGCGGGGCACGGGTTGAATGGTTTGCTGGACGGCAAGTATCCGCGACCGCTGCCGGGCGCGGTGTGCCTAGGCTTGGCGGGGGTGCTGGCGGCGGTGGGGATTTCGTTGCAAAACGGTTTCAGCGGCTGGTTTGCCGAGTTGTTGAAAAACCTGAGCACGTCATCGGAAGCGTATGTGCCGCGGGCGGCGTTTGCCAGCGACGCGGCGCAGTTGGCGGCGCAAGCGGCGAGTGGCGGCGCGTTGTTATGGGCGGCGCTGTGGCTGGCGGGGTTTGGCGCGTTGTGGCTGGCGCTGCGGCACTGGCGGCGCGCGGTGTGGGCGTTCGCGGCGCTGATGGTGGCGGACAGCGTGGTGTTTGTCCTGCCGTCCATCACGGGTTTTGACGTGGCGAAAATCAAGTATCCGGCGCTGGCGGATTTGTTGCGGAAAAACCGGGGCGATTACCGGACGTTGAACTTGCTCAATCCGGGGGCGAATATCGCGTTGCGTTCCGAGGGTTTGTGGGGCTACGACCCGTTTGTGTTGAAACGCTACGCCGAGTTCATGTTCTACTCGCAGGGGTTGAACCCGGACGAGGCCAGCCAGAACTTGCGGATTGACAAAAACACGCCGTTGCTGGCGTTGCTGCGCGCGAAGGTGGCGTTTGTGCCGAATGAGCAAGGCACGGCCGTCCAGCCGTTGCACGAGCAAACGCTGCCGCGCTTTTTCCTCGTGACCAAGTGGCGCGTGATGCAGGGGCGCGACGCCATTTTGCAAACGCTCGCCGACCCGGCGTTTAATCCACAGCAAGAGGTGATTTTGGAAGAGGAGCCGTTGTTGCCTCCGGAGAACGACGGCGACGCGCAGTATCAAATCCGTTTACTAAACGTCTCGGCCGAGCTGCCGACCGACCAATGGACGCTGGAGGTGGTGACGACGCGCTCGTCGCTGTTGGTGATGACGGACGCGTATTCCAAGGATTGGCGCGTGAAGGAGTTGCCCGGCAGCGTGCAGACCAATTATCACGTCTTGCCCGCGAACTACGCCCTGCGCGCCATCCCGCTGGCGCCGGGCCGGCACGTCATCCGCATCGAATACGTGCCGAGCGGATTGCGCGCCGGCCTGCTGGTCAGCGGAATCGCCTGGCTGGCACTCATCGTGGGCGCCAGCCTGCCGCAAGTGCGCGGCCGGCTGGATTTTGGCGCGCGCGCGGTCAGCGCTTGAGCGCCAGGATTTCCATGCCGCCGCCGCGAAAGTGAAACGGCGTGCGCGCCCAAGGCAGTCGGCCAAGGGTGTGGCGCGCGCCGGCGGCGGCGGCGGGCGAGTATTTTTTCAACACCCCGAGGATGTAATTGAGGTTGGTGGTTTTGCCGCAGGCGCGCGCGTGCGCCACCGCGAAGCCGCTGTTGGCGAGCAAGCGGGTGATGGTGGCCGGGGCGAAATAATACAGGTGTTCCTCCGGCTTGAGATGCACCCACTGGCTTCGCATCCACAACCGCCACCAACTGTCGAAATTCGGCGTGTGCAGCATGAGCGCCCCGCCGCGCGCCAGCACCCGGTGCACCTCGCGCAACTCCGCGGCGGGGTCGCCGTAGTGCTC
Organism: Verrucomicrobiales bacterium; assembly: GCA_031265365.1. GTDB lineage: Bacteria > Verrucomicrobiota > Verrucomicrobiia > Methylacidiphilales > JAAUTS01 > JAIRPN01. The sequence goes on along the minus strand of JAISCS010000023.1, from coordinate 2,356 downwards.
GATGACGTCATTCATCACCACGGCGGTGAAACTTTCGGCGGGGAAACCGGCCTCGCGCAAGGGGACCTCGCGGACGGGCAGCTGCAATTCATCGCGCGCGTAAGCGATGGCGTTGCCGGACAGTTCAATGCCCTGCACCTCCCAGCCCCGGCGCCGCGCCTCGTTCAGCAAATAACCGAACGCGCAGCCGACGTCCAGGATTTTCCCCGTGCCGCCGCGCCGCTCGAGCCTGGCGAGTTGCCCGCGGAAAAACAACTCGTGCAACTCGCGGTCGGCGGTGTAATCGCTGTAGCCGGTGAATTGCGCCGCGCCGCGCTGAAAATAGGACGGGTCGCGGTAAGTCCCCAGGATGGTTTCCTGGCTGAGGCGCGGATTGACATAAGCCAGCCCGCAATGCCGGCATTGGACGATGGAGTAGGTGTGGCCCGACGAGGCTTGTTTACGATAGACGACGCGCGTGTCATCGTCGCCGCAAACGGCACAGTTAACATGTTCTAAGGTTGGAATCACGAATGGGCGAATTGTGCCAGACCCATTAACAAATATAAAGGTTTTTTGCCGAAAATCAGTCGCCGCCGACCTGGTCGCCAGCCGTTGATTGCCACTAATCAGTCATTGCCGACTAATTATCGTGAACGCCGGTCTGCCGCAAGTGCGCGGCTGGTGGGATTTTGGCGGGCGCGCGCCCGACGCTCCCATGCTTGCCCCTTCACGGCGGGGGAATTAGCTCACGCCCAACCCAATCTTTCCCGTTATTCTCCCGCGTCAGCGATTCCCCTTCCGCGAACGGGAAGGGCGCTCGCGCCGGGGCATTCGCGGTTCAAGGAATCACCAGTACCTGGCCGGGTTGAATCAAATCACCCTCCAGGTTGTTGGCTTGCCTGAGCTTCTCCACGGTGGTGTTGTGCTGGCGCGCTATCTTCCATAGCGAATCGCCGCTGACCACGGTGTAATTGCCGCCGGTCGGCAATGCCTCGGTAGTCCCCGCGCCGCCATCATACACCGTCGCGTCGCCCGCCGGCGTCGGCAAGTCGTTGTCCCCGGTTCCGTTCCAGTTTGCGCATCCAATGGCCAGCACGGCCACGGCGCCCATCGCTATCAGTTTGTTCATCATAGGAATTGACAAGTTAACCGCCCGCGCGCAAAACGCCAGCATTATATTCGCCCATGCAAAACCTCCCGGCCTTGCGACCGGGAGGCTTATGTCATAACTATCTTTACGCGAATCCCCAGCCGCAACCGGCGGCGAACGCTGAACTACCCCGTCGGCTCGCGCCGCCACCCCTTCACGGAAGGGGAATCGCTGACGCGGAAACCAACCCCACTACCCCTGACCCTTGCGTGAGCAAATTCCCCTTCCGTGAAGGGGTGGCCGCGCCAGCGGACGGGGTAGTTCAGCGTTCGGTATTCTCCCCGCCGACTCGCGCTGCCATTTCTTCACGGTCTTCGTGGTTCAACATTCCAACGCCGCCAGCTGGCTGCTGAGCTTCTTGATTTGCGCTGTGGCGGCGGATTTTAACGCTTGCCAGGCGGCTACTTTTTCCGCCGGGGCTTTTTCCAGCATCGCGGGGTTGGCCAGTTTTTTGTCCTCGCGCTCCAGCGCGGCTTGGGCTTTGGCCAGTTCTTTGGCCAGGCGCTCGCGCTCTTTCGCCAGGTCCAGCACTCCGGCCAGCGGCATATATAAATCGCCCAGCGGGGTGATGGTGACGGGGGTTTTGTCCAGTGGGGTCGCGATGACGGTCAGCGTCGCGGCGTTGAGGAGCGCGGGTAATAACGCGGCGTCGCCCGCCGGCAGCGGGGTGTCGCGCTTGAGTTTGAGGTGCAGTTTCTGGTGCGACGCGATTTGAAATTCGCCGCGCAGACGGCGGGCGGCGTCTATCAGGGCGTAGGTGTCGCGCGCTTGTTGTACGGCCGCCGCCGGCTGGGGCCGGCCGCTGACGGTGGGCCACGGCGCGAATTGTATGGTGTCGGCGCCGAAGCCGAACTCGGTCCAGCTTTCCTCGGTGATGAACGGCGTGTAGGGGTGCAGCAGGCGCAGCACGCGCGAGAGGGTGTAGTCAATCGTCGCCAGCGTGCCGGCGCGGGTGGGCGAGTGCGCGTCGGCGAATTCGGCCTTGGCGGTTTCGAGGAAGCGCGAGCAGAGGTCGTCCCAGACGAATTCGTACAACGCGCCCGCCGCCGCGCTGAATTCAAATTGGTCGAACGCGGTGTTGACGCTGACGATGACTTCGTCGAGCCGCGCGAGGAGGTGCGCGGCGAACGGGGTCAGCGGCAGCGCGAACGGGTCGGCGTCGGCGGTGATGGCGCCTTGCAGCGCGCGGAAGCGACAGGCGTTCCACAGTTTGTTGCAGAAGTT
>JAISCS010000132.1 GCA_031265365.1 Verrucomicrobiales bacterium | reverse complement strand
ATTGCCGAATTGCCGAATTGCCGAATTGCCGAATTGCCGAATTGCCGAATTGCTAATTATATTTGTGGTCATGCCAAGAATTTATTGCTGATAAGCAAGCGTGTCAACCAATATTTTTTATTTTTTTTGACTACAGAGAATCACGGTGATTTCGAGAGCTCCGGAGTCTTTGAAAAACTACCGCAGCCGCGCGACAAATTCCATCGCCAGTTGTCGGTAGCTGTGCGCGCCGACGCCGTGCGGGTCGTATTGCAAAATGCTTTGGCCGAAGCTGGGGGCTTCGCCGAGGCGGATGCTGCGGGGGATGATGGTGTTGAAGATTTTGTCCGGCAGGTGGCTTTGCAGTTCGGTCAGCACTTGCTGGCTGAGGCGGGTGCGGGCGTCGAACATGGTCAGCAGGACGCCGATAAGTTGCAGACCGGGGTTGAGGCCCTGTTCTTGCATCCGCTTGGTGAGGTCGAGGATTTTGCTGATGCCCTCCAGCGCGTAAAATTCGCTTTGCACGGGAATGAGCAGACCGTCGGCGGCGGCGAGGGAGTTGGTCATCAGGATGCCGAGCGAGGGCGGGCAATCCATGATGAGGTAGTCGAAGCTCTGGTTGTCGTGCAGCGGTTGCAATACCTCGCGCAGTTTGTGCAGCGGGTGGTCGAGGCGGGCGATTTCGATTTCGCAGCCGGCGAGGTCAATTTCGGACGGGATGATGGAGAGCCGTTCCTGCGCGGTGGAGCGGATTTGTTGGGCGACGGCGCGCTCGCCAATCATGACGGGGTAGATGCTGGCGCCGGTTGCGGGGGCGACGCCGAGGCCGCTGGTGGCGTTGGCCTGCGGGTCGAGGTCGAGCAACAGCGCGCGGTGGCCGGCCTCGGCGAGGGCGGCGGCGAGGTTGACGGCGGTGGTGGTTTTACCCACGCCGCCTTTTTGGTTGGCGATGGCGATGAACTTCATGCGGGGGAATGATACAGGAAAAGCGCCGGGCACCAATCCCTAATCCGACGTATTTTTTTTGGTTCCCCGCTAATTCCCCTCTCGAAGAGGGGTGGACGCGAATGCGGACGGGGTGTTTCAGCGTTTTGGGTAATTTCCCGATGAACGCTGAAACACCCCGTCGGCTACGCCGCCACCCCTCTTCGAGAGGGGAATTAAAAACCTCCCGGCGGTTATTTCCGCGCGCCGTAGATGGGGCCGAGCGTCTGGCAGGCGCGGAAATCCGCGCCCTCAGGGTCAGCGGTGCCGAAGGCGTTCCAGTAGCTCGGACGGAAGATTTGTTCCGCCGGGACGTTGTGCATGTATACCGGAATACGCAGGATGGACGCCAGGGTGATGAAGTCGGCGCCGTGGTGACCATAGCTGAAGGCGCAGTGGTTCGCGCCCCAGGCGTTCATCACGGAATAGACGTCGCGGAAGACGCCGCTGCCGGTGACGCGCGGGACGAACCAGGTCGTCGGCCAGCTTGGGTCGGTGCGGAGGTCCAGCGCGGCGTGCACTTTCGCGGGCAGGTCAATGGTCCAGCCCTCGGCGATTTGCAGGACGGGGCCTTGGCCGTAGGCGAGGTTGAGCCGCGCCGCGGTCACTGGCATCCCGCCCTTGGTGGCGAATTGCGACGACCAGCCGCCGCCGCGAAAATAGTCGCTGACCGAGGGGCACCATTGCGTCGCGGCGAGGCATTTTTTTACCTCGCTGTCGGTGATGTCCCAGTGGGGTTTCATTGCGGGCTTGCCGCCGATGGTCTGCCGGCCGGTGCCGTCGAGGGCGGCGGCGCCGCTGTTGATGAGGTGGATGAAGCCGCCCTTGGCGGGGCCGGTCAGCGTGTGGCCGGTGACGCGCTTGACCGCCGCGGGGGACCAGTAGGTGCGGACGTCGGCGAAGACTTGGGCGCTGTTGGTCAGCAAGTGGCCGAGCAGCATGGACGCGCCGTTCATGGCGTCGTTCTCAGTGGCGACGAGGTGCGGCGCGCGGCGTCCGTTCCAGTCGAAGGACGAGTTCAGGATGGCCTCCATGAAGTCGCCGTTGGGCTGGTAATCGGTCCACTGCCGCTGCCCTTGGAAGCCGCTGACGATGGCGTTGTTGCCGACGCCTTCCTCGGCGAAACCTCGCTCAATCAGCCTCGGATTGCCCGTCATCATGTCGCGCATGATGAGCGCCATCTTCACGCATTTCTCCCACTGGCCGTCCTTGTGCCGGCGGTCGCGCCGCTTCGCCGGCGGGTTGCGGTCGGGGCCTTCCGGGCAATTCTTTTTCACCCACGCGAGGGCCTGCGCGTACTCTTCCTCGTCGTAGATTTTCTCGTCCATGCGGCGCAAGAATTCGGTCATGTCCTTCGACTCGACGCGCATTCCGAAATAACGCTCGAACAAGCCGTGGTCAACGATGGAGCCGGCGATGCCCATCGAGGTGCCGCCCATCGACAAGTACGCGCGGCCCTTCATCAGCGCGACGGCGAGGCCGGCCTTGGCGAAACGCAGGATTTTTTCCGCAACATCGGCGGGGATGTTTTGGTCGCCGATGTCCTGCACATCGCGCCCGTAAATGCCGAACGCCGGCCAGCCCTTTTGCGTGTGCGCCGATAGGGTGGCCGCGAGGTACACCGCGCCGGGACGTTCGGTGCCGTTGAAGCCCCAGATGGCCTTGGGCAGCAACGGGTCTTGGTCCATCGTCTCCGAGCCGTAGCACCAGCAGGGCGTGACCGTCAGCGAGACGCCGACATTACGGTCGCGGAACCATTCCGCCACGCGCGCGGCCTCGGCGAAGCCGCCGATGCAGAAGTCCGGCACGACGCACTCGACGGGCGCGCCGTTCGGGTATTTCAGCCGCGACGAAATCAGCGCCGCCGCGCCGTTCGCCAGCGCCAGCGTGGTGGCTTCCAGCGATTCGCGGATGCCGCGCCGCCGCCCGTCAATGATGGGGCGGATGCCGATTTTGGGTAACTTGCCATTCCAACTGCTCAGTATGTTTTTATTCATGGGTTTTTATTTGTTCAAAAAAAGTCCGCGCCCCCCGCGTCGCCGCGTTGAGTTTTCAGTTTAATCAAATCCTTCATCACGCGGGACAAATCCGCCGCCTTGTTCACGCCACCGAAAGCGTCGTGCAGTTGCCGGTAGAGCGCGTAAAGTTGGTCGTAAACCTCACGGTCAGCGGCGGCGGGGCGATAGACAGTGTCCTTTAGCGAGGTCATGCGGCGTTGCATGGCGGGGAAATCGCCCAGCCCCGCGACCACCGCCGCGCCGACCGCCGCGCCCAGCGCGCACGCCTGCGAGGAGCCGGCGAGATGGATGTCGCAACCCAGCACGTCGGCGTAAATCTGCGCCAGCAGCGGGTTCTTTTCCATGATGCCGCCGCAACACACGACGCGCTTAATCGGCACGCCGTATTCGGCGAGGCGCTCGATGATGGCGCGCGCGCCAAACGCGGTCGCCTCAATCAGCGCGCGGTAAATCTCGGCGGGCGTGGAGTAGAGCGTCTGGCCCACTAGCAGCCCCGTGAGCAACTGGTCAACCAGCACCGTGCGGTTGCCGTTGTTCCAGTCGAGCGCCAGCAGGCCGCTCTGGCCGGCGCGCAACGCGGCGGCGGCCACCGTCAGCGCGCGGTGAGTGTCAGCGTCGCCCCGGCAGACCACCTCGACAAACCATTTGAAAATATCGCCGACCGCAGATTGGCCGGCCTCCAGGCCGTAGTAACCGGGCAGGATGGAGCCGTTGACGATGCCGCAAATGCCAGGGATGTCCGCCAGTTTTTGGTCAGCCTTGATGACCGCGCAGTCGCACGTGGAGGTGCCGATGGCCTTGACCAGCACACCGTCGGTGATGCCGCTGCCGATGGCGCCGTAATGCACGTCCAATTCGCCGATGGCGACGGGCAGGCCGGCGGGCAAGCCGAGTTTCTCCGCCCACGCGAGACACAACTTGCCGGCGCTGACGGTGGCATCGTGCGCGCGCTCATACAGCCGGTCGCGCAGGGCGGCGAGCTTCGGGTCGAGCGCGGCGAGAAACTCCTTGTCCGGCAAGCCGCCCCACTCGTCGCAATACAAACCCTTGTGACCGGCGGCGCAGACGCCGCGCACGATTTGGCGCGGGTCGCTGACGCCGGCGAGCAGCGCGGGAATCCAGTCGGCGAATTCGACCCACGAATACGTGGCGTCAAACACCGCCGGGTCAACGTTGAGACAATGCCAAATCTTCGACCAGAACCACTCGGACGAGTACGTGTTGCCGCACTTGGCGATGAATTGCGGGCGCAGCCGCGCCGCCGTCGCGGTGATGCGCGCGGCCTCGGCATGGGCGGTGTGGTCTTTCCAGAGCCAGCATTGCGCGTTGAGATTGTCACGCCACGGCGGGAGGCCGCCGAGCGGCTGATTGTCAGCGTTGACCGGGATGGGGCTGGAGCCGGTGGCGTCCACGCCGATACCGACGATGTCGCCGCCGGTGACGCCGTGAACGTCAGCGGCTTGCCGGAGCGCGCCGCGCACCGCGTGTTCGAGGCCGTGAACGTAATCGCCGGGCCGCTGGCGGGCGAGGTAATGATTGCGCGGGTCGAGCAAGACGCCTTGGTGTCCGCTTGGATAATTGACGACGCAAGCGCCGAGTTCCCTGCCCCTGGCGCAATCCACAACGAGCGCGCGCACAGAGTTGGTCCCGTAATCCACACCGATGGTCGCAGCCATCGCGTTACCATAGCCGTCAAATTCATCCAGACAACAGGATTTTTGGTCGTGCGTCAGTTAATAAGAACGCAAAGCTATCCCCAGCCGCAAAATATTTCAGAGGAAAACGTAAAAAGTCTTGCTTTCGTAAGACCGGCCAATAATGTTTTTCCCAACACCAACAATATTAAGGAGCGAACTTGAAGAACGCAGTCAACAATCCGAAAATTCAAATTCTGACGGAAATCAAACGCAGTCAGGGGTTGTCTGTTTTGGAGCTTTGCCACCGCATCGGCCTCTCCTACATGGGGATAAAACAGCATTGCATCGCGCTGGAACGCGAGGGCTATCTCGACACTTGGCGCCGGCCGAAGGGCATGGGCCGACCGGAAAAAGCCTACCGCCTGACCCAGACCGCGCAGGAATTTTTCCCCAGCGAGTACCGCAATTTCACCACCGAGATTCTGGATTCCGTGCAAGAAGTTTACGGCCCCAGCGCCGTCGGCAAAATTCTGTTCAACATTTACCGGAACGAGGCGGACAAGCTAAAGACCAGAATCAAAGGCCCCGGCTTGGAGGAAAAAATGCGCCAGTTGGCCGCGCTGCGCGAGGAACGCGGCTACATGAGCGAGTTTTATTTCAACCGCAATCGCGGGCGGCAGGAAGTCATCGAATATAACTCCCCGATTTTGCTGTGTCTTGACCGTTTCCCCATCCTGCGCGATTTGGAAAAGCAACTGTTTGAAAACATCCTCGGCGTGAAAATCCAACGTCACGAGGAGCGGGTCTCCGGCCTGTACAAGTGCGCCTTCACCGTGGCCTGACTGCTCACGCCGAGGCATGGCCGGTGAGATTGGTCTCGGCGCCAGCGTAAATAAATAATTCAATTCCCCGCTCGCGGAGGGGTGGCTGCAGAGCGGACAAGGTGTTTCAGTGTTGGGGCGTTTTTCCTGTCGAACGCTGAAAAACCCCGTCCGCTACGCGGCCACCCCTTCACGGAAGGGGAATTTGCTCACGCAAAGGTCATGGTCAGTGGGGTTCTTCTCCGCGTCAGCGATTCCCCTTCCGTGAAGGGGTGGCCGCGAATGCGGACGGGGTAGTTCAGCGTTCATGGTCTGCCGCAACAGACTCTTATCGGCTTCCCGAAAATCATTGCCAAGTTCCCGAAAACGATTAGAGGTTTCCCGAAAACCGTTACTGAGTTCCCGAAAGCGGTTAGGGGTTTCCCGAAAACCGTCGCCGAGTTCCCGAAAGCGGTTAGAGGTTTCCCGAAAATCATTGCTGGTTTCCCGAAAGCGGTTGGAGACTTCCCGAAAACCGTTGCCGGGTTCCCGAAAGCGGTTGGAGGCTTCCCGAAAACCATTGTCGGTTTCCCGAAAACGGTTAGAGGTTTCCCGAAAACCGTCGATGGTTTCCCGAAAATCATTTTCGGGCCACCACTGGCGGCCAATATTTTCCCAGTTTAAGCTAACAGGTCACTTAACATAATCGCCGAGTGCCCTTATTTTTTCCGACGTTAGCCAAATATTATGAACAGCCATTATAACTTCGCCGCCTACGTCCCGACCACCGCCGATGGCCGCTAACATTGGGCGTTGGACTTGCTGGAGTAGTGTTCCGCGAGCAGTTGCAGAATAGAATGTTGCGGTTCGCGCGGAGCCGCTGAACCGCGGAGGGTTTTAATAATTCAATTCCCCTTCACGGCAGGGGTGTTGGTTTGACGCGGACGGTTTGGCCGCCGGTGGCTTCCGCCATGGCTTGTAACTGGGCGCGCCGGTTGATTTTGTCGTCGGCGAAGCGCAGGCCGCTGAAGTTGTGGCAGATGATTTTGATGTTCTTCTCTTTCAAGGTGGCGGTGAGGGCTTGCACGGCGGCGGGGTCGAGCGGGTCGGCGAAGTCGGCGAACCAGTAAATCGTGTCCACGTTATCCTTGATGAGCTGGGCGAAGGCCAGTTGCGTGGCGGTGGTGCCCTTGGTGTAGAGGCACCAGACGTTGTCGCGGCGGCAGAAGTTGTGGAGGAAGGTTTTCAGGCCGGCGTTGCCGGGGGCGGTGCGGGCGAGGACGCGGCCCAGCATGGCTTGGTATTGGCCGGTGGTTTTTTCGGCGCGGAGTTTGCCGAGGGTGGCGCCCTTGGCGGTGGCGCGGTCGAGGCCGCAGCCTTGGTAGAGGATGATGTGGGCGTCGTTGGCGAAGTTTTTCTGGATTTCGAGGAGCATGGGGAGGATGTAGATGGCGGCGGAGCCGGAGACGTCCATGATGACGCCGATTTTACGCACTTCAAAGGTGCTGGAGAACATGGTGACGCGGCGCAGGCCGGCGGTGACGGCGCCGCCGGCGGGGGCGGGGTTGGTGGTGGCGGCGCCGGAGCCACCGGAGCCGGCGGCGGCACCGAGTTGCGGGGCGAGGTTGAAGGCCGGGGCGGTGACGGTGGCGGTGATGTTGGCGGCGATGGGGGCGAGGTTGTAGGGGTGGTCAATGGCAGCGGTGGGAGCAGGGTCGGCGGCGGGGTCGGCGGGCGCGGGGGGTTCGTGGTCGGGCGGCAGTTCTGGCGGGGGCGGGAAATCGGCGGCGGAGGCGGCGGGTTCGGCGGCGGCGAAGGGTTGCTTGGGGACGACGCTTTCAATGATGACGACGCCGCCGATGAGCAGGAAGATGGCGAGGTGCAGGAAGATGGAGCAGGCCAGGGTGTAGGTGGAGGTGAGGCGTTTCAGGTTCATGTTGTTATATGTAAGGCGGCGGGCGGCGGGGTGTCAAGGCCGGGGTTGAAATTGTCAACAAGTCGGTTGCTTTCCGCATGGCGGGCGGGCGGCGGGGCGGTATGCTGGGCGGATGACGGGGCGATGGATGAGGTGTTGGCTGATGCTGGGGCTGGGTGCGGCGGCGCGGGCGGGGGAGTTGACGCTGCCGGCGATTATCAGTGACGGGATGGTGTTGCAGCGGGGCGAGCGGACGCCGGTGTGGGGTCTGGCGGAGCCGCGCGCGGGGGTGTGCGTGGGGTTGGGGTCGCTGACGCGGGCGACGACGGCGGACGGGGACGGGCGGTGGGCGGTGTGGTTTGATTTGCGCGCGTGCGCGGAGGGGCCGTGGACGTTGACGGTGGGGACGGATTGCGGGGACGGGGTGATGGTGCGGGGGGTGTTGGTGGGGGAGGTGTGGCTGGCGTCGGGGCAATCGAACATGGAGTTGACGCTCAAGGAGGCGCTGGGTTACGAGGTGGAGGCGGGGCGGGCGGGGAACGGGCGGTTGCGGCAGTTTTTGGTGGAGCGTTCGTCGAACGCGGAGCCGGTGACGGAGACGCGCGGGCGCTGGGAGTCGGCGGCGCCGGGGACGGTGGGCGGGTTTAGCGCGGTGGGGTATTATTTTGCCAAGAAATTGCAGGAGGAGTTGGGCGTGCCGGTGGGGTTGGTGCACAGCTCGTGGGGGGCGTCGGCGCTGGAGGCGTGGGTGAGCGCGGAGGGGCTGGATAGTGTGGATTTTTTGCGTGTGGCGCGGGCGCGGTTTTGGCGGTTGGAGGAGGCGGCGCGGCCGGGGCGGCGCGCGGCGGGGAAGTTGGACGACGCGCTGCCGTTGACGGCGCAGGCGTTGCCGCCGCAGAAGAAGCCGGCGCATTTGTTCAACGGGATGATTGCGCCGGTGGCGCCGTATGCGGCGCGCGGGGTGATTTGGTATCAGGGTGAGGGTAACCGGGCGCGGGCGTGGCAGTATCGCGCGGCGTTGCCATTGCTCATCAGGGACTGGCGGGAGCGGTGGGGGCGCGGGGACTGGCCGTTTTATTTTTGCCAACTGGCCGCGTTCGGCGCGCCGGCGGCGCGGCCGGGGGAGAGTGACTGGGCGGAGTTGCGCGAGGCGCAGGCGCTGGCGACGCGGGTGCCGAATACGGCGCTGGCGGTGACGCTGGACTTGGGGGAGGCGGAGGATATTCACCCGCGCCGCAAGGCGGAGGTGGGGGAGCGGCTGGCGCGCATCGCGCTGGCGCGGGATTACGGGCGCGCGGTGGTGTATCGCGGGCCGGTGTGGCGCGCGCTGAGGGTGGAGGGGGATAAGGTCCGGCTGGCGTTTGACCATTGCGACGGCGGGCTGGTGGCGCGGCCGCTGCCGGTGAGTTATGCTTTGAGCACGTTGAAGGGGACGAGCGCGCCGTTGACGCGGCGCAGTCCGCGCGGCCAACTGGAGGGCTTCGCCATTTGCGGCGCGGACCGGCACTGGGTGTGGGCGGACGCGGAGATTGACGGCGACACGGTCATCGTCAGCGCCCCCGGCGTGGCGCGGCCGGTGGCGGTGCGTTACGCGTGGTCGGATTTTCCGGTGGGTAATTTGTACAACGGCGCGGGTTTGCCGGCGGGGACGTTTCGCACGGATGACTTTCCGCTATTGTCGCGGGATGGGGCGTATTAGCCGTTGTGGCCTGGTTCCTGGCGCTCTTGGCTGGCGAGGTATTCGTCCAGGTTTTGGTTGTTGACCACGGTGCCGTCGTCCAAGGGGTTGGAGGCGGTTTCTTTCAGGCGCGCGAAAAAGCGTTTCATGTCCCGCGCCCCGCCGATGGCGAACCACACGCCGGTCACCGACGCGATAATCAGCGGCACCATGATGGCGACGATGTGCCAGAACGCTGACCAGACCTCCACCGACCACGGGCTGATGCCGTTCCAAATCGAGCCGCCCGCGGCGACGAGGCACCAGAAGAGCGTCCAGCCGAATAATCCGGCGGCGATGCATTTGTCCCCCAGCGTGAAGTGTTCATCTAAGCCGATGAGCTTGCCCCAATGCACCTTGCGGCGCGGCCCCGGTGCTTGGTCGCCGACCAAACGCTTGACGCCCGCGTACGCGCCGCGATGCAGCATCCGGTCCATGTTGAAGTTTTGCCGGCACGTCAACAGCGACACCACCGCGTACACCGTGATGGCAATCAGAATGGCGAAGAACGAAATTTGCGCGCCGTTCAGCGGGAAGCCCTCGTGAAGTTTTTTCGCGACGATGCCGCCCACCGACAGTACTGACCCCGTAATCATCGCCGCCCACGCCGCCGCCGTCGTGCCCTTCTTCCAATACAACCCGCCGATAATCGCCGCGCCCGCGCCGCCCACGTAGATGGCCGTCGTCACCGTCCACCACAGGAACACGTAATCAATTTGCCGGAACAAACAGCCGAATAAAAACGCGAACACCGCCACGCCGACAATCGCGCCACGCAACACGCGCAGATGTTCCCTCGTGCCGAACGGTTTCTTCCGTAGCGGCACCAGCACATCCTGCACAAAGATACTGCTCCACGAATGCAAATGCGTCGCGTCCCCGCCGAACACGCCCATCAACAGCACCGCGCACAACAAGCCTTTCACGCCCACCGGCAGCAAATGCGCCAGCGCGATGGGCGGCGCCATCTGCTCGCGGATGCGGCTGTCGCTGATTTGTTCCACCGCCTCGCGCGCCGCCGCCGCTGGCGCGGCGAAATCCGGGTGCTGCAAGAACGTCAGCGCGCACACCCCCAGCAACGCCACCACCGCGCCCTTGCCCAGCGTCGCCCAACTGCCCAGCACCATGCCCATGCGTCCCTCGTGCGGCGTCAGCGGCGCGGCGGTGTAGCCGCTGGCGTTCTGCCACGCGCGCCAGCCGTACACTTGCGCGAACAAGCCCATCAACGCCAGCCAGATGTTAAAGTCCTTGGTCTTGAACGAGTCGAACGGGTTGAGCATGGACTCCCCTGCCCCGCGCATTTGCAACACCTCGCTGATTTGCGACCAGTCGAACAGGCACAACAACGCGCCGATTATCACGAGGTAAAATAATTGCCCCATGATGCCTTCCACGCAGTTGACGATAATCAGCGTAATCATCCCGCCCGACAGCGCGATAAACACCGACACACCGAGAAACCCCGCCATCAGCAGCATGAACGTCGGCACCGGCACCGCCAGCACACTAACAAACTCCGGCAGACCGAGAAAATAACCCACGCACCGCGCGCCGATGGCGGGGATGATGCCGAAGTTCACCGCGCCCGCGAAGAACCCGACCACTCCCGCGAAAAACCGGAACCGTTTGCTGTAGCGCAGCTCGAAAAATTGCGCCAGCGTCAGCACCCGCGTCTCCCGCAGCCGGTACGACACAAACCCGGTGATGCCCATGATAATCGCCGCCGGCGCGAGGATGAACTCCCACCACGTCATCACGAAACCCGACCTGGCGATTTTCTCAAACGACGCCACGAACACCACCGCCCCCGCCTGCAACTCCGCGCTGGCGATGGTCAGCAAATACCGCCCCGCCAGCCGTCGCCCCGACATGAAGTCCGCCACGGTTTTCACATACCGCCGGGCGTGCAACGCCGCGCCCAAAGCCACCGACACCGGTATCAAAATCAACAGCCAGTCAACCAATCGCATATTATCCACCCTAGCCGTCAATTCGCCCGCCAACCATACGTTAACCGACCTTCATTTTGACATTTTCAGACATTGGCCAGATTCCATCGCCAAATTCCCCTTCCGTGAAGGGGTGGCCGCGGAGCGGACGGGGTAGTTTAGCGTTCGGAGGGGCGCGGCACGAAGAGCACGGAACGCTGAAACACTCCGTCGGCTGGCGCCGCCACCCCTCTACGAGCGGGGAATTGGCTCACGCAGGAGAATTTGTGATGGGTAGAGGATTTGCTCGCGCGGGGGGATTTGCGCTTGCGGGAGGTGGCGATGGCGGGGGGAGGTTTGGCGGCAGTGGGGGTGATTTCAATGTCAGCGTGAAAGATTGGTTCCGCGCCGTTATCGGCGGAATAATCATGCTGTCAGTAAGCACGCTCCGTCATTCCGAGCGCAACAACGCAGTTGTTACAGTCGAAGAATCGGTTGGTCCCACTGCAAACCAGCGCTACGGTCAGTGCCGTTCGCCCGATTAACCTGCTGCTTCGACTGCGTTGCCACGCAACTTCGCTCAACATGACGGGGCCTATGCCACTGATCATGGGTAAGAACAAATATTCGCGTTCTTTGCGTCTTTGCGTTAAATATATCAAACTGAAGCACTACCAAAAACTTGGCGGCTTGGCGCGAGTTAATATTACGGCGGGGTGACGCCGTTGGCGGAGAGGCCGAAGTTGGGGCCGTCGGGGTCGTAGTCGGCGGGCCAGCGGTGCATGGTGGCGGCGTCGGGGCGGCCGGCGTTGGAGAGTTTGAAGATGGGGAGTTTGGTTTGTTGCGCCACGCTGTCGCCTTTGGGATATTTAACGCCTTGTTGCTCGAGGCCCAGGGTGGCGCTGAAGGCGCCGCCCCACGATTCGGCGAGGACGATGACGATTTTGTAGGCCGTGCCTTTTTCCAACGCCAGCCACGGGCTGTTATAACGGCAGTGAAATACTGTCGCGCTGCCGGGTTTGTTCGCGGTCGCGGGGTTTGGCAGGGATTGGAACACGGAGCGGCCGTCGGTCGCCTCGGCGTCGGGCGGCCAACTGCCGCTGACGGTGGACGGCAGGCAGTTCAGTTGCCAGCCGGGGAAGAAGGCGTGCAGCACGGTCTTGCCGTTCACCATTACCAGCATGGTGTCGTCGGCGAATCCGACAAAGCGGTAGCGCCCGCTTGCCGGCGGGGTGAACCAGCCTTCGTAGTGGGCGAGCCAGCCGGGGGCGGTGACGAGGTGCTCGCTCTTGAACGCGCTGGTGGCGGCGGCGGCCCCCATTTGGGGGATGTAAATGCTGGCGTTGTACAGGGTGGTCGGGGCGCGGTAAAACTTTTGGTCGAGGATGGCGCGGTCGCCCTTGCCGCGATGCAGGGCGAGGAAGGTCTCGTTCATCAATTGCACCGCCTTGGCGCTGCCGCCGAGTTTGTTGATGGCCGGCGTGCCTTTGTTGGCGGGGTAAAGTTTGCCGTCGGGCATTTTTTTCAAGTCGTACAACGTGCCGGTGAGGCCGTCCTTGAACGGCGTGGTCTGGCCGAATGGGCTGAATACGACGGGTTTGCGCGGGCCGTCGGTTTTTTCAACAGCGGCAGTGGCGGCGGGGGTGACGGCATCGTCGCGGTGGCCGCCGGCGGCGGAGAAGAGGCTGGGCGGGGTGAAGTGGGCGACGGTGTCCGCGGCGGCGGCGGCGACGATTTGGTTGTTCAGGGTGAGGTTGGGGGCGGCGGTGACCTCGTCAGCGGCGGCTTGGTCGGGCGCGGCGGCGGCGGGCGGGGCGAGGTCGTCGGGCAATTCGGGTGGCGGCGGGAACTCGGCGGCGTCAGCGGCGGCGGCGGGCTGGTCGGCGAGGAACGGTATTTTGGGGGCGACGGCTTGGATGAGAATGATGCCGCTGATGGCGAAGAAGATGGCGAGGTGGAGGGCGAGCGAGAGGCCCAGCGAGCCGAAGGCGAGATAGTTTTTCGTTTGCATAATGTTCTCCAGTCAGACGAATCCGCCGCTGACGTTGACGCCAATCCGCCGACCCCATCCAGAATCGAACTGGAATCTACGGTTTAGGAAACCGCTGCTCTATCCGTTTGAGCTATGGGGTCCGCGCGGTTATTGCTACCACATTTGCGCGGGCTAGGCAAATTGTTTCAACAACGCGCCGGCCAGCGCTTGCGCCGTGGCGCCGCGGTCGCCGAACATGCGCGCCAGTTCCTCCAGCCGCGCCGCGCCGGCCAGCGCCGCCAAGCGCGTGATGGTGCGGCCCTTGGCGGCGGTTTTTTGCACGGCGAAATGGTGGTGACCGGCGGCGGCCACTTGCGGCAAATGCGTGATGCACAGCACTTGGTGTTTCCGCGCCAGGGCGCGCAGGCGGCGGCCCACGGCCAGCGCGGTCTCGCCGCCGATGTTGGCGTCCACCTCGTCGAAAATCAGCACGGGAATCGTGTCGGCCCCGGCCAGCACGCTCTTGACGGCCAGCATCACCCGCGCCATCTCGCCGCTGGAGGCGATGGCTTTGAGCGGCTTGGCGGTCTCGCCCAAGTTCGGCGCGAAACAAAATTCCACCAAGTCAAAACCGTCGGCGCTGACGGTGGCGGTCTGGGTGAGTTGAATGGTCAGGCCGGCCTGCTGGAAGCCCAGCTCGCGCAGTTGTTGGGAAATTTCTTTCGCCAGCACGGGCGCGGCGTTCCGGCGTTCCTGGCTCAACGCGCCGGCGGCGACCGTCAGCGCGCGCTCGGCCCCGGCAATCAAGCGCGTCAGCTCGCGCATCCGCTCCGCGCGGTTGGCGAGGCCGGCGCGCTGTTGCTCCAACTCCGCCAGCCGCGCCAGCACGGCACTGACGGTGGCGCCGTGTTTGCGTTGCAAACTTTGCACAAGGTTCAGGCGCTCCTCGATTTGGTGCAGCCGCTCCGCGTCCAGCTCCGTCGCCTCCGCGCGCGCCCGCGCCTCGCGCGCCAGGTCCCGCACCTGCGCCGCCGCCGCCGCGTTTTGCTCCGCCAGCGCGGCGCAGTCGGGGTCGAGGCGCTGCCACTCGGCGAATTGTTTTTGCGCCGCCGCCAGCAGCGACAGCGCGTCGCCCTCGCCGTCGCCCAGTAACTTTTCAATGCCGCCGGCCAATTCCAAAATCCGCCGCGAGTGGCTGCCCACGCGATAGTCGCGCTCCAGTTGCTCCTCCTCGCTGACGGTCAGCTTCGCGTCGCGGATTTCGCCGATTTGCTGGTCGAGAAACTCCACCTGCCGCCGCAAGTCACCCGCCGGCGTGTTGTTCAACTCCTCCGCCTCCGCGCGCAACCGCTGCCAGTCACGGAACAGCGCGGCGACCTCCCGCCGCCTGGCCGCCAGCGCCGCATAAGCGTCAAGCGCGCGCAACTGACTGGCGTTGGACAACAGCGATTGGTGGTCATGCGGCCCGTGCAAATCCGCCAGCGCGTCGCCGATTTTTTTCAACACCGCCAGCGGCGCCGGGCTGCCGTTGACGAACTGCCGCCCGCCCCTGGCCACGCCGAAGCTGCGTTTCAAAAACAACTCCCCGTCCTGGCACAACTCCAGGCCGTTCTCCTCCAGCAGCGGGTTGAGGAAGCCGGCGCCGGCGAGGCGGCCCTCGACCGCGCACTCCTCGGCACCATCGCGCACAAGGCTTTTTTCCGCGCGCTCGCCGAGGAGCAAATTGAAGGCGTCAATCAAGATGGACTTGCCCGCGCCGGTCTCGCCGGAAAGGATGTTCAAGCCCGCGCCGGGTTCCCAAGTCAAGTCGTCAATCAGAGCCAGATTTTTGATGCGGAGCGATTGCAGCATGGCGGTGATTTAACCATGAAAGGGCCGGGAAGTCATGCGGCAATTAGCGTTAATGGTGAGGTGGGTTGATATTTTTGTCCACGGAACACGCCTAAACCTCTGGAACTTAACTTCCACCTCGTGAGAGCTAATTTCATACCTCTAGAAATATTCCCCTCTAGAAATGTTCCCTCGTCATTAGCAATGGAAACGCTGACGTCGCCAAGCCCCGCCCACCATGCCTCGGCGTGAACGTAATAAATATTTCAATTCCCCGCTCATAGAGGGGTGGCGGCGGAGCCGACGAGGTGTTTCAGCGTTGGCGCGGTTTTCCTGTTAACGCTGAACTACCCCGTCCGCTCCGCGGCCACCCCTTCACGGAAGGGGAATTGGCGTGTGCAATATTTTAACGAGGACATTACTCACTTTCCCTTGCCTCGCCGACAGCGGCGGGTATGCTGCGTTGCGTATGAAATTCTTGCTGGCTTCCCTTTGTCTGGCCGCGTCGCTCATTGTCAGCGGCAGTGGTGAAATTACCATCGCGCCGGTGTTTTCCGACCACGCGGTTTTGCAACGCGACAAGCCTCTCCCCGTTTGGGGTCGCGCTGAACCCGGTGCCAGCGTCAGCGTCACCTTCGGCGCGGTGAGCGTCAGCGGCACGGCGGGCCGGGATGGGCGCTGGGTGGTCAAACTCCCCGCCCTCGCCGCTGACAGTCAGCCGAGGACGTTGACTGTCAGCGACGGGCGCGACACGGTGAGCGTCGGCGATTTGCTGGTCGGCGAGGTCTGGCTGTGCTCCGGCCAGTCTAATATGCAGTGGCCCGTCAAGAACACCGACAATGCCGCCGCCGAAGTCGCCGCCGCCGCCGACCCGTTGCTCCGTTTGCTCAATGTCCCGCGCGTCACCAGCAATGTTCCGAGTGAAGACCCCGGCGCCAAGTGGGAACTGTGCACGCCGCTGACGGTCGCCGAGTTTTCCGGCGTCGGTTATTACTTCGCCCGCGAGTTGCGCCGCGCGCTGGGCGTGCCTGTCGGCATGATGAACGCCTCGTGGGGCGGCACTGCCGCCGAGCCGTGGATTAGCCAGGCGTTGTTCCGCGACCACCCGAACCCGAAACTCGCGCGCCTCCACCAGTGGCGCGCGCAGGCCGTGCGCGACACGGTCGAGGCCGACCGCGAGTTGTTGGCCGAGTGCGCGCGCCAGCAGGCCGCGTGGGGTGAAAAGTTCGCCGTCTTTCTCGCCGCGAACGCCGGGTTGCCGCCGCCCGCCGATGATTGGAAGCCGCTGACGGTGCCGGCTGGGAACATCGAGGACACTTTCGGCCAGCGCGCTGACGGCTCGTATTTGGTGCGAAAAATATTCCGCCTCGACCGCGCGCCCGCCGGTGAGGTCACGTTGCGCCTCGGCGCGGTGCGCGACTTTGACATCACGTGGCTCAACGGCACGCGCGTCGGCGCCACCGTCACCATCAGCGAGCCGGACCCGCGCGAGACGCCCCGCAACGTCCCGCGCCGCTATGTCGTCCCCGCCGGGGTGTTGCGCGCGGGCGACAACGAACTGCTCATTCGCGTATTCAGTTACAGCGGCTTTTGCGGCCTCGGCCAGCAGGAGCAGGCGCGCAACATCGGCCTCGCCGCCGCTGACGGCGAGGAAATCCCGCTCGCCGGCGCGGGCTGGGAGTGCCGGCTGGAGCATAACATCGGCTTTTGCCCGCCGGATTTTTCCGTCAACCGGCAGGCCCACGCGGGGATGATTCGTGACGGCATGATTGCGCCGCTGGCGCCCTACGCCATGCGCGGCGCGCTGTGGTATCAGGGCGAGGGCAACACCCGCAGCGCGGGCGATTACCGCGAGGTGCTGGGGCTGCTCATCGGCGATTGGCGCGCGGCCTGGGGCGACGACTTTTCGTTTTATATCGCGCAACTGGCCAACTACCTGGCGCGCCGCGAGCAACCCGCCGATAGTGACTGGGCGCGGTTACGCGAGGCGCAGTGGCAGACGGCGCTGACGGTGAAGGACACGGGGCTGGCGGTGCTGATTGACCTCGGCGTGGCGAATGACATCCACCCGCGCAACAAACAGGAGGTGGGCCGGAGGCTGGCGCTCATCGCGCTGGCGCGGGATTACGGGCGGGACATTGAGTACCGCGGCCCGGCCTTCAGCGACATGAAGATTGCGGGGAACCGGGCGACGCTGAGTTTCACGCACACGGGCGGCGGGCTGGCCAGTCACGGCGCGGACGGCGAATTACGCGGCTTCGCCATCGCCGGCGCGGACCGGAAATTTTACTGGGCGAAGGCCGTCATCAACGGTGACACCGTGACCGTCAGCGCTGACGAAGTGCCGTCCCCGGTGGCGGTGCGTTACGCTTGGGCGGACAATCCGGCGGCGGATTTGTACAACGCCGACGGTCTCCCCGCCAGCCCCTTCCGCACGGACGATTGGGCGAGGGAATGACCGGAATTCCCCTTCCGTGAAGGGGTGGGCGCGGGGCGACGGGGTAGTTCAACGTTCGGGCGGGGCCGAGCACAAAACGCTGAACTACCCCGTCCGCTAACGCGTCCACCCCTGCACGGAAGGGGAATTTGCTGGCGCAGGAAAATTGGTGGTGGGGGGGGAATTTGCTGGCGCGGGGGGATTAGCGCTTGTGGGGGGCGGCGGCAGCGGGGGAAGTTTCGGCGGCAGCGAGGGGAATCTCACCGACAGCGTAAAATATTCTTCTACCACGCAAAATTCCCCTTCCGTGAAGGGGTGGCCGCGTAGCGGACGGGGTAGTTTAGCGTTTGGGGGGACGCAGCGCAAAGAGCACAGAACGCTGAACTACCCCGGCGCTCCGCGCCACCCCTTCACGGAAGGGGAATTGATTTGCTGCTTCGCGGAGTGCCCGCGTTTCCCATCATTGCTCCCGGTTTGGGCTGGGTAGTGGGGGCGGTTGCAGCGCGGGTGGGAGTTTGTCCCACCAGTTGTGTTCGCGCGCCTTGGCTTGGGCGGTCTGGGGGACGTGGTAAAACTCGGCTTCGCGCGGGTGGGTGACGGTCAGCGTCTCGTACAGGGCGAAGGCGTCCGCCACGCGGTTTTGCGACAGGTAGTAATCCGCCAACTTCAGCGTGACACGGATGACGGCGGCGGGTGATTCGGGATTGGCCAGCGCTTTTTGATACGCGCCGCTGACGGTGTCGGGCGGTTGTTGCAAGGTTTGCAAAATCCCGGCGTAGCCTTCCCAAAACCAGCCGTTCGCGCCGCCGCGCTCCGTCAGCGCGGCAAGTTGCCGCAATCTTTCCTCCACCGGCTTGTCATTCTGCGCGGCAATTAAGCGCGCCAGTCGCAGCAACAGCCACGGCAAATCCCGGTCGCCCGCGTCATTGGCGGCGGTGACGTCGCGCAGCAATTGGCGCGGGAACGGGCGGTACAGCGGATCGCCGACCATCGTCACCATCCACGACAACACCGGCTGCGCTTGGTACGCGGCCTCGCCGAACGTCAGCCCGCCCAGCAAGCCGCTGACGAACACCTCCACGTTCGGCGTGAAGCTGACGTAAGGCTCGTACACGCACCCCATCGTCGCCGCCGCGCCCTTGCCCAGCAGCGGGCCGGCCCAGTGCGTCGTGGTGCTCCGCAAGGTCTCCGCGCTGAACGAGTGGATGTGATAGGCAATCGCGCCGGGGCGAAACTTGAAGCCGGGTTGCAAAAACGGGCCGGCGCAATGCTCCGTGTACCAGCCGAAATACAGCGCGACATTATCCCACGGCGTGTTGACCGGCGCCACATCCGGCAACGTGTCGAGGCTCGTCTCCAAGCCCGCCTTGGTCACGCGGTCGGCGGCGCGGCGCATGGCCTCGTCGGCGGCGAAGTAGCCGCTGCCACGGTCGGTGATGCCGCGCGAATCGAAATACGCGCGCCCCGTCAGTTCCAGCCGCTCGGCGCTGACGCTGTCCTCCAGCATCCGCCGCGCGTCCGCCACCGTCGGCGCGTCCAGCCGCGCCACCAGCATCAGCCAATCCGCGTACAGCGCGGAGAACGGCCGCGTCAGCGTCGCGGAAAAATACGGGTTCGGCACGAAGCCCCACGCCGGCAAGCCCTGGCATGGCAGCCGCGCCAGTTCCGAATCCACCGCCGCCGCGTTCACCCGCATCGCCTCCGGCACATGGTCGACGGGCGGCAGCTCGGCGTCCCCGGCGACGCGCAGCGGCACGCCGCGCATCAGCACGACGCACCAAATCGGATTGTTCAACGTCTGGTTCACCGTGTACTCGCGCCCGAACCACGTCAACTGGCGCACGCCGCGCTGGAACCAGCCTTGGCGCGTGCAGTAATCGTTGATGGGCGCCTCGATTTGCGCGGTGTAAATTTTGCGTGACACGGTCTCGTCGGTCGGGCAGCTGATGCCGAGCACGCGCTCCAGCGGAATCTGCCGCAGCGCCGCGTAACGCTCCGCCAGCGCGAGACTGTCGCGGTCGTTGCTGTTGTACACCACCAGCGTGTGTTTGGCCAACTCCTGGCCGCCGTCGGCCCGCGCCATGACGACGCACGCTAACAACCAGCCCGCGACCAGCAGCGGCAGCCGGTTCATAGCGCCAACTCCAATCCGTCATGCGCCAGCACGACGCCCGCCGGCAAGCTCCGCTGCCGCTCGGCGTGCGCGACGTTATGCGTCAAATGCGTCAGGTAAGTCAGCCCCGCGCCCACGCGCCGCGCGGCCTCAATCGCGCCGCTGATGTTGAGATGCGTCGGGTGCGGCTCCTCGCGCAAGCCGTCAATGATGAGCACGGGGATGTCGCGCAAGGCCGCGGCCATCGGCTCCGTCAGCGCCGCGCAATCGGGCAAGTACGCCGCCTTGCGCGCGCCGTGCTCGGCGAGGAGGTAGCCGAAGGTCGGCGTGCGCCCGTGCGGGACGTTGATGGGCGTCAGGCCGACATCGCCGATGATGAACTCACGGCCAGCGACCTCCTCATGCGGCTCGGCGCTGACGTAGGTGCTGACCTTCAGCGTCGGGTCAAAGGCATAGGGGAACACGCGGCGCAACATCTCCAGCGTCGCGCGCGAAGCGTGCACCGGCAGCGGGCGGCCCGTCATCTCGCAATACCGCCGCAAGTCGTCGAAGCCGATGGCGTGGTCGTTATGCCCGTGCGTGTACACCACCGCGTCGAGGCGGCTGACGCCGAACGTCAGCGCCTGCGCGCGCAAGTCCGGGCCGCTATCGATGAGGATTCGCGTCGCGCCGCTCTGGATGAGCAACGCCGAGCGGCGGCGCTGGTCCCTGGGGTCGGCGGAGCGGCACACGGCGCACTCGCAGCCAATCATCGGCACGCCTTGGGAGGTTCCCGTTCCTAGAAAAAGCAAACGCATCGGCAAATTTAACCACGAATGAACATGAATGGACACGAATAAAAAAATGATGCTATTCCGTTGGCAGGAAGCATGGTCGGTGAGGGTCATCTCGGCGGCAGCGATTCCCCTTTACCAAAACCGAACGCTGAACTACCCCGTCGGCTCGCGCCGCCACCCCTTCACGGAAGGGGAATTTTAAACCACCAACTCCCCCGGCTCGATGGGGACCGGTTGCTTGCGGTCCACGGCTTCGATGGCTTTGAACACTGTCAGCTCGCTGGCGAAGGCTTCGTCCGCCGGGCAGTTTAGCTCCGCCTCGCCGCGGATGGCGGCGAAGAAGTTTTCCAGGTGCGGTTGGTGGATCGCCTTGTTCAAGACGATGGGCAGCCGGTACGCCGCCAGCGCCGCCGTCTCGCGCGCGTCCACTTTCGCGGTCTTCGG
>JAISCS010000123.1 GCA_031265365.1 Verrucomicrobiales bacterium | reverse complement strand
ATCACCGGGTCCACCACCAGCGGCGGGCGGCGCGCCACCGTCAGCGCCGCGAAATTTTTCGCCACCGCGCGGATGATTTCCTTGGAATACAACATCCCCGTCTTCATCGCGCCGACGGGAAACGCCTCAAACACCAAGTCCATCTGCCGCTGCACCTCCCGCGGCGGCACCGGCGTCACCGCGGCCACCCGCGCCGGATTTTCCGCGACGACGCAAGTAATCGCCGTCGTCCCGAACACGCCGAGCGAGGTGAATGTTTTCAAATCCGCCTGAATCCCCGCCCCGCCGCTGTTGTCGGAGCCGGCCACCGACAGCGCCACGGGGAATGATTTCTTAGCCATGAGTGAAAACTACGCGTTAAAATTCCAAAGCACAAATTCCAAATCACCCAAAATTCGTGTTTAACCGCGTCTAGCCGTGGTTAAAAACCATCAGCCCCAGCCCCGCTGACTCCGCGTGGATTTGCACGTCTATCGGCATCAACTGGCCATCTGGCTTCAGGATGATATTTTATTCATGGTTCAACCCCGTTGGAGCTGGGGTCGTCGGTCGGCGACGGGTTGTGTGTCAGGCTAATTTTAAGTCAAAAAACTTGGCGGCTTGGCGCGAGTTTCTGGAAATTTTCCCCCAAGGTCTATTAACACATCGCCACCCCCTCAAAAAAAATTCAAACTTTTGCTTGCCATATTCACGGGAAATGCGTAAAAAGGTCTCCTATGAAACAACTCTTGGCAGTCTTAACCTTGATTGTAACCGTGTCCGTGGCCCACGCGGATTTAACCATGCCGAAAAAACCCACGTTCTATGACCGTCTGGGCCAGGGTCTAGCCAACGTGATTCTCGCGCCCGCGGAATTGTTCGACTCCACCTACATGCTGATTCAAGCGGACGGGCCGACGGTCGGCACCACCAAGGGTTTCGTGCAGGGCGTCGGTCGCATGATTATGGACATGGGCATCGGCGTTGCCGAGATTGTCACCTCGCCCTTCGGCGTGGACGGCCTCAAGGCCGCCGCGCATGACACCGGCGACGTGAATCTCTACCCGCCCGCCGACCTCCGCGACAACTGGTATTGATGTTCCGGCCACCGGCCAAGCAAAACCCGCTTCCCCATGAGGCGGGTTTTTTATTGGCGGCGGTCGCTGATGTTCACCATCATGAAAACCGGCGACATTATCGAACTGACGGTCAGCGACGTGGCCTTTGGCGGCGACGGCGTGGCGCGACACGAGGGGCGGGTGGTGTTCGTGCCGCTGACCGTCAGCGGCGACCGCCTGCGCGCGCGCGTGACCCGGGTGGCGGCGCAATTCGCGCGGGCCGAGGTGGAGACTTTGTTGCAAGCCGGCCCGGGCCGAACCGAGCCACGCTGCCGGCATTTCGGCGTGTGCGGCGGCTGTCAGTATCAGCACATGGATTATCCGACGCAGCTCGCGGTCAAGGAAAAACAGTTGCGCGACACGCTGGCGCGCATCGGCGGCATCGAAAACCCCGCGCTGCTGCCGTGGCTGGCCGCGCCGCAAGCCTACGGCTATCGCAACCGTGTCAGCGTCCACCAACAGCGCGGCGTCATCGGCTTTCGCGCGCGTGACGGTCAGCGGCTGCTGGACATCGAGGAATGCCCGCTGGCCTCGGACGAGGTGAACGCGAAGCTGCGTTACCTGCGCGCGCACCCGGGCCGGCGGGAACATTATTCGCTGCGCGAGGACCGCATTCCGGCGGAGGGTTTTTACCAGACCAACAAATTTTTGCTGACCGAGTTTCGCGCCAGGGTCGCGGCGCTGTGCCTGGCGGACGCGCCGGCGTGGATTGTCGAATGTTACGGCGGTGCGGGTTTTTTCACGGTGGCGCTGACGGTGACGGGCCGGCGGGTCAGTCTGATTGAGGCGGACGCGCGCTTGGTGGACGCGGCGCGGAAAATCCTGCCCGCTGACGTTGACCTGTACACCGGCGATTGCGAAACCGTGCTGCCGCGCTTGTCCGCTGACACTGACCTCGCGTCGGCGGAAATGCTCCTCGACCCGCCGAGAGAGGGCTTGGGCGCGTCGGTGCGCGATTGGCTGGTCGCGTGTCCGGCGAAAAGGCTGGTGTACGTTTCCTGCAATCCGGCGACGCTGGCGCGCGACTTGAAAGCGCTGTCCTCGCGCTGGACGCCGCGCCAGTTTCTGCCGGTGGATATGTTCCCGCAAACCGCCCACTTCGAGTGCGTGGCGGTATGTGATTAGACCTCTTTGAAAAATACAAAAAAACTCGCGCCAAGACGCAAAGCCGCCAAGTTTTTTAATTATATTACTTTTGCGTCTTGGCGGCTTTGCGCGAATAAAATAATCCTAACATCGCCCCGCCAATTCTCCCGCCCGCGCCAGCGCCGCGTCACGGTCAGCGAACCGGCCTTCAAGTTGCTCGTCCATCAGCAGCGTCAGTAACTTGCCGAGTTGCCTGCCAGGGGGCAGGCCGAGCTTGATAAGGTCGTGCCCGTTGACCAGCGGCCTCGGCTTCACCTCCTCTTGCGAGAACGCCGCGCGCTTTTCTTTCAACATCTCGTGAATGTCCAGCGAGCCGTGGCTGCTCGCGCAATCGAGCCGGTGCAACTCCAACTCCTGCTCAAACCACGGGCGCGCGAGAAACCGCTTCAGCGTGCTCAACCGCATCTTCGGCGCGTCCTTGAACATCATGTGGCCGGCGACGCACATCGTGACGGCCTCGATTTGCTCGTTGGAAAAACGCAACCGACGCAAAATTTTTTCCGCCTTCGCCGCGCCGACGGCCTCGTGGCCGTTGAACCGGATGCGCCCCGTGTCATCCACGGCGTGGGTGTCGGGCTTGGCGATGTCGTGCAACAGAACGCTGAGCGTCAGCGTCAGGTCGGGCCGCGCCGGCAAACCGCCGACCATCAGCCGCGTGTGGACGAAGACGTCGCCCTCGGGATGAAATTGCGGCGGCTGCGCGACGCCCTTCAGCGCCTCCACCTCCGGCAGCCACGCGCGGAACAAGCCGGCTTGGTCCAACAAGTCAAACGCCTTGAGCGGATGGCTGCCGCACAGCGCCCGGACCAGCTCGTCACGCACCCGCTCCGGCGCCAGCGCGACGGTCTTCGGCGACATCACCGTCAGCGTCCGCCACGTCTCCGGCTCGATGGCGAAGTCCAGCTCGGCGGCGAACCGCGCGGCGCGGAACATCCGCAAATAATCCTCGCCGAACCGCGCTGACGGCGACCCGATGCAGCGCAGCGTTTTGCTGTCAAGGTCAGCGCGCCCGCCGACGTAATCCAGCACCGTCAGCGTCAGCGGGTCGTAGAACAATCCGTTGACCGTGAAGTCGCGGCGCCGCGCGTCCTCCTCGGCGGTGGTGAACGTCACGTGGTCGGGCCGGCGCCCGTCCTGATAAGCGCCGTCCTTGCGGAAGGTGGCGATTTCAAAAACCCACGGCCCGCGCATGACGCGCACGACGCCGAAATTTTTGCCCTGCAAGTCGGTGACGCGCGGGAACAATTTTTGCACTTGGTCCGGCGTGGCGTCGGTGGCGATGTCAATGTCCTGTTCCGCGCGTCCCAGCAGCGCGTCGCGCACGCATCCGCCGGCGAAGTAGGCGGCGTGCCCGCTGCCGGTGAGCGCGCGGACGACCTCGCGGGCGCTGACCGTCAGCGGCGTCTCCGGGAAAGCGAGTGGGAACGTGGCTGGATTCATACCGGGATTATTAAACCACGAATGAACCCCAATGAACACGAAGAATTGATTCCACCCCCCAACGTAGCACAGGCAATCCTGCCTGTGTGCCTGACCAATGGCGCTTCGCGCCCGCACGGTACACAGGCAGGATTGCCTGTACTACGTTGATTAAAAGCGGAAAAATACGCATTTCTGCTTGACAGCCGTCCATAAATGCGGAAAAATCCGCACGTATGGGAAAAACCTTGAAATTACACGCGCTGAGCCGCCGCGAGCGCGAGTTGATGGACATCGTTTACGCCGGCGGCGCGGCGACGGCGCAGGAAATCATGGACGCGATGGAGCGGCCGCCGACGTATTCCTCGGTGCGCTCGGCGCTGCGGCTGCTGGAGCTGAAGGGGCATTTGCGGCACAGGCGCGCGGGGCTGAAATATGTCTTCGCGCCGGTCGCGCCGCGCGAACGAACGGCGAAATCGGCGCTGCGGCAGCTGGCGGCGACATTTTTTGACAATTCGGCGGGCGCGTTGCTGGCGGCGTTGCTGGATCTGCACGACACCAAACTTTCGCGCGCGGAGCTTGGCGAGTTGGAGCGGATGATTCGGGAGGCGAAAGAGGGTAAACAGAAATAAACCACGAATGGACACTAATTAACACGAATTTGGGGCGACGCTTTTATTGGTGTGCATTGGTGTTCATTCGTGGTTGAAAAAGGAAATGTTATGAAAACGTGGTGGTTGGATTTGGCGATGGTTTCGACGGGGACGCTGGCGGTGACGTGGGCGCTGACGGTGCTGTTGCGGCGGCAATCGGCGGCGTGGCGGCAGTTGGTCTGGGGTCTGGGGGTTGTGGCGACGGCGGTGGCTTGGGCGCTGCTGGTGAGTTCGTGGCGGGTGGAGTTGCCGTGGCTCTCGGCGCGGGAGACGGTGGCGGTGGTCGTGGACGTTGACGCGGTGGAGACGGTGACGGTCAGCGAGGCGCTGCCGGTTGCGTCGCTGACGGTCACGCCGGCGCAGACGGTGGATTGGTGGCTGGTGGTTTGGTGGTCAGGCGCGGCGCT
>JAISCS010000096.1 GCA_031265365.1 Verrucomicrobiales bacterium | reverse complement strand
TCCGGCCCAACCACAATCAAATAATCCCCGCCAATGGAAAAATCATTCTGCCGCTGGATGAGCGTACTGCGGGTGCCCTTGATGAACAGCCGCTTGGTGGACGTGACCGCGAAGGTGCCCCGCCCGCACACCAGCACATCCACATTCGGGTTCCACGCGCTGTTCCACGAGCGGTAAGGTTTGAGCGGCGTGCCGACCCGACCGGTGCTGTCGTCGCCAGTCTCGGACAAAAAGACGATTTGCGTGCCGGCAACGTTGGCCTCCAAATCCACCGTGAATTTACCCGCGTAAGCCCACGTCAGCGTGACATTGTCGTCCGTCGCCGTGTACAACGACGTCTGCCCCCCGTGCGTCTCATCCGCCTCGACCACATACGTGTCCCCCTCGTTATGCCCCGCCACGTCCGGCAAGTCCGCGTACGTGTCCACGCTGCCCTTCAGGGTGGCGACCGCTGACAGCGCGTCAACCCGGTCTTTAAGCAAGTCCACCCCGCGCAACGCCGTCGCCGCGTCGTCGATCGCGTCGTCGGCGGTGCCTTGCGCCTGGTCGATCTTCGGGCCGAGCGTCTCAAGCCTGGTTTGCAGAGTGGAAAATTTCTGCCCCAGGAAGGTTCCTAATTGTGACATCAGACTCATAATTTTATCCTCCAAACGCGATGGTAAATTCCTCGTAACTACCGGCGTCACCGGTGGACAGTTCACGCAACTCGCCAAGCGCCAGGTCATACACCAGCAGCGGGCGGTCAGGGCGTTTTAACAAAATCTCGGCAACGTAGGCGTGTTGCGAATCGTCCAGTGGAATGAGCTTTTCCAACAAACGCAAGGCTCCATCCAAACTGGTTTTTACCGGCAGTTGCATAATGTGTTTTTACCCCGTAATTGAATTTAAATCAACAATTATATTTTATCAAATTCGGTTTGAAACTCGGCAAAATTCCCCAAGCCCAGCACGTCCGTCAGCGGATGCGTGTGCGGAGACGGCGGGTAGGTTTCCGGCTTGTCCAGCACATTGTCCCACCGTACCCAGCCGGGCACGTTGGTGCCGGGCATGGCGGGCAGATTCACTTGGTCGGTGTTCAATGGCACTCTGGTGTTCATAGGTTCATATCTGGCACGGCGGCGCTGGCGGCTCACTGCCCGCCGGCACCGTGCCCAAGCCTCCGGTTATTTCCACGCTGAACGCGATGGTGCAGCCCACGTCATCATTGTTGCGCTGGGTTTGATTACCCGATTGATTTTCGGTTTGATGGTCAATCTTGCACTCGGTTTGATGCTCGGTCTTGTTTTCCTCCTGCGAGCTAAAACCACTTTGCCCGCCGCCGCCGCTCTCGTGTGTGGTGCGGGTCACCGCCGGCGTTTCCCGAATGGTGACGTTGGTGCCCGAATTGCTCGTTGTCGTGGTGGCTCCCTCGCCCTTGTTCACGATTGTCTGTATTGACTGCACCAACCAAGTTTTATCTGCCATAAAAACCTCCTAGATGTTGTAGTCTTCGTGAGTATAGTTTGTGGTGGTGACGTTCGAGCCGTTGGTGTTCTGTTGCGTGACTTGCGTAACATTGGGCGTATTGGTTTCCTTCACCGTCTGCGCCGATTCAGTCTGGGTGGTAATCTTGTCCACTGTGTTGTCGCTGCTCTCATCGCGCTCGACCGTCCCCTTGCTTTCGCTGTTGCTTTCCCCATTGCTCTCGCCATTGCTTTCCCGCTCGCTCGCGCTGTCCGTCACGCTCACGCGGTCTATGCCGTTCACCACGCCGACCACTTTGATTTGAAAATCCACTTTCTTCGGCAGGGTGCACACGATTTGACCGTTGCGCGCGGCGTCAAAAACGCCCTTCTTCACGCGCAGCAAAATGGCGGTGATTTGCGCGTCCAGCTGTTCTATCGGAATGATTTGGTCGGCCATACGCTACCATCCTTTCGGCGTGAACACGCGGTTGCGCGGGACATCAATGGTCGGGCTGATGAGCGCGATGTCCGCCGCCGCTTGTCCCGCCCTGCTGTCAATGCGCGATAAAATTTTGTTGTTCTCCCACAGCGGGCTGTCGGTCAGCGCCGCCGCGCACAGTGGCAGCAGTTTCGATTCGACAAAGCTGTCTTCAATCGGCAGTTCCACTGGGGTTTGCAAATCGCCGAACCGCAGCTTGCGCGGCGCGAGTTCGCCGTTGATGCGGAGGCGATAATCGCGGTCGGGCAGCGCGTCCACGCGCAATAAAAACGCCGGTCGCCCGCCCTGGCTTTGCCCCACCGACTCCAGCCAATAATGACGCGGCATGCCGACGCGCCGGTGCGTCCGCCGCCGCCCGAACTTCATGCCCGGCGGCCAGCAAAAGCCGCCCCAGCGCCGGTAGCCGTCCTCCTTCGTCAGGATGGCCCCGTTTTCCAGCGCGGGGTCGTCAATGAAGCGGCGAATCACGGAATCCACCCGCAACACGTCGCCGTAAATGGTCGCGCCCCGCGCGCCGGTCTCGCCCTGATACACGTCTAACAATCCATTACTGGCGGTGATTTCATTCTCCAGCTGGTCGCCGTCGATTTGGATGGTGCAGCCTTTGTCCCCGGCGACGGCGACATAGCCGCCAAACACCGCGCTCCCCTTGGTCACGCTGACGGTGACGCGGCGCGGCGCCGGCAGCACGCCGGCAAACGCCGTCAGTTTGTACGGCGCGGGCGCGAGTTCGTAAAACCGTTGCAGGCCCGCGTTCATGGCGTTGAGCACGTCCACGCGCCCGTCGGCGGGCAGCATGGCCAAATCCTTCACCGTCAGCCAGCGGCACAGCCGCATGGCGAGTTCCACGCTGGTCATGGGGCGCCTCCGGTGTTGGCGCTGACACTGACGTCAGCGGCCTTGGTTTCTCTCGGCTGGGTGTCCACCAAGCCCAGCACCGTCAGCGCCGATTGATAATCCGCCTCAATCGCGTCCTTGCGGTCGAGTTGGGTAAAATACTGGCAGGTCATCGCGCTGTGACGGCACACCGGCAGCAGGATGCTTTCAACGTATTGGTGCGGGATTTGCACCGCCGTCCCCGCGCAATAATCCGCCCACCGGTAGCGCGGGCATTCGTCGGCGACATCAAGCAACACCGCCGTCACCGTCAGTGGCGCGGGCGTCACCAGCAGCGTCACCTTCGCGTTGTCCGGTTCGGGTTGGTTGTGCCGCTCGACGAACCACGCCGCCGGCACGCCGTCGGGCACGCCATTGTCGGTGAGTCCCAAATACAACACGCCGTAGCCGTCGTAATCGGCGCGGCGCGACAGCAGCGTCAGCGGTTGCGCGTTATCCGCCAGCCGCGCGGGGCCGAGCACTTGTTGAATATTTTGCGGCAGCGTCACGGCGTTGACGCCGGCGGGAAAGCTCACCGTCAGCGTGACGCGGTTGAAATAATCGAGCCGCTCCGCCCGCGACCACAACAACTGCGTCGCGGCGTTCAAGTCCCTGACCGCGCGGGTGCGCAACACCTCCACGCTCATGCCGGGGTCTTCGACGCCCCACAGGAGCAGGATTTCGTTCACGACTTCGCTGACGGTGAGGGGCATGGGAGTGGAAATTCAAAGTGCAAAAAGCAAAATGCAAAGTTGCAATGTAAAATGTAAAATTATCTCTTTGGACGGGTCTTTACCGCGTCAGCGAATTTTGAATTTTGCCCTGCATTTTTACTTTTTGCTTTTTTATTTTTGCATTCTTTCTTCCGAGTTTCCCTGACCAGCCTGACACTGGGCCGCACATACATCGCCTCGTCCATGGTCAGCCGGTCTATCACCGCGTTGAACTCGTCCGCGTCCAGTTCGCGGCCCTGCCAGATGTGCTTCTGGTGTTGCTCGTTCCAAATGTATTCGCCGGTCTTGGCCGGCGCGAACCGGCTGGTGCCGGGCAGAAAAATAATCGCTTTCATTGCTCGCCGCCTTTCAGACATTGACGCACCGCCTCGCGCAATTCCGCGCCGTCGAGCGTCAGCGTTTGTCCGCCGGATTCCAGCCGCACCTTGCCGCCGCCGCGCGACTGCAACTGCAACGATTTTTCCGGCGTGTCCTTATCCTTGATGGTTATAACTACTTGCATGTTAGTCTCCGTTGGGTTCACCGGCGGGACGGGAAGGAAAGTTGGTCAAGTTTGAGTCAGCAAACCGACGCAAACTTTCCTCCCGCCCCTGCGGTGAAGTAATTCAGGTCACCGTCGGCAGCGGCACGCCCGCGTATTGCACCGCGTGACGCAGGCGCAGCACGCCGGGGCAGCGTCCGAGCCGGTCGCGCACGGGCGTCTGGCCGAACACCGTGGTCACGAACACGTCATAGACGAAGTTGCCGTTGTGGTTTTCCGTGTCGCGGCGGTTGCGGTACTTGCCGTAGCCGCGATACGCCGCCTTGGAGTACAGGAACAGCGTGTCGCCGAACGCCACGCCGTTCGCGTTGCACGGCAGGATGAGCGCGCCGGCGGGATGCTGGTCGGTGTGCTTGCCCGCCCAGACGCCGGTGTTCCACGTCACGTTACCCAGCGCGGTCTTCGCCGTGCCGCTGGCGGTGGCGGCGAGGCGTCCCGTGATGGTGATGCCGTTGCCGTCGTTGCCGGTCGTGTAGGAGTACATGCCGATTTTGTTCGCCCCGCCTTGCGCGTCCGTCGCGTTGGGCGGATTGACAATCAGGAAGTAACGCGTCTTCGTCGCGTCAACCGTCAGCACGTCGCCAATCAGGAAGCGATAGGCGTAGCCGGGGAAGTACTTGAAGAATTTGATTTTCACCAAATCCGCCGCCTTCGGGTTGCCGCCGCCGGTGACGCGGATGGCGTCGGTGCCGCTGACAATCGGTTTGCCGAGATACGCCTTGGCGTTAATCGGCGAGCCGATGGCCCCCACGCCGTCATGGTCAACGGGGTTGTACGGCAGGATGACGTTGCCGCGCACCTTGCTGTACCCGCCGTTGAAGATGAGCTTCGCGTTGGTCAGGTCGTTGGTCTCGCGGAGCAACTGCCGGTAGCTGGGGTCGAGTTCCAGCGAGAACAGCGAATCGGTCGCGGCGACCACCACGCCGGCCCGCACCCGCTGATTGCCGTTCTTGCCGACATAGGCGGGCGTGCCGCCCATGCGGCCGAGTTGCGCGTTCATGCCGATGATTTCGTCCCAGTCCAGCACGTCCACGGAAGTCAGCGTGTCCTGGCTCTTGCCGTTGGCGCACACGACGTTTTCCGCGTTGATTTTGTGCAGGAAGGTCATGAACAGCATCTCGGTCTTGATGCGGCCCAGCCACTTGCCGAGTTCGTCGGGCACATGCTTGGTGATTTCACCCCGCATCCCCATGAATTCCTCGGTGCGCGCGGTGTAGCGCACCGCGTGACGCAGGAAGTCCACTTCCAGGTCAAATTCGCCGAATTGGAGTTTCTCAAAATCCTCCTCGTTCTCGAAGAGTTCCTCCGCCATGTGCGGCTCGGCGTACAGGCCGCTCATGTTGTCGAAGGTGATTTTTTGCCCGGCCCCCTTCTCGGTGTCGGTTTTGGTCTGAATGACGGATTGGCGGCCCGCGCCTTCCATCTGCTGGAAGAAGTCGGTGGATTGCTCAAAAACTTCCACCCCTTTCTGCCAGATTTTACGCTGCTGGATTTGCGCCGCCACCGATTCCCCGGTGTTCGGCGATTTAATATCGTAAGCCATGATAGCTGTCCTTTCTCAGGAGCAGCCTGACTGTTGTGCCGGGTCTCCCGCGCTCGCGGGAAAAAGCGTCCGCCGCCGGTTAAACCTTGCCGAGTTTCTCAACGAGTTTCTCGTAGGCTTCCTCGTCGTTGACCTGTCCCAACTCAACATCAAACTGCTCAGGTTTGTTGTTTGGGGTTGTGCGAGCGGAACCGCTCGCGGGTTGGACAGAACTGACCGTCTTTTTGGCGGGCGCGGATGAAGCGGCGGCTTGCGTCGTCGCGCCTTTCCGCGTTCCGGCTTTCGGGGCGACGCCAAGCTCGTTGGCCGCCAGTTGCGAAAGTTTCACGGGATAATCCGGCTGGCTGACCAGCGGATTGTCACTGGCGCGTAATTCCGCGTCAATGGCGTTCATGCGCTTGACCAAGGCGGATTCCGCGTTGGTGACCTCGGGATAGAGTTCGACCGCCCTGGCCTTCGCCGCTTCGAGCGCGCCGTCCCATTCGGCCCGCGCGTGCTCGCGCTGCTTGCCCTCGGCGATTTTCAAATCCCCGATGCGGTCGCGCAGCGTTTCAATCTGCTCGTCCAGCGCCTTGGCTTGCTCGAAATCCAAATCCTCGTATTGCGCCTTGCGCAACGCGGCCCGCAACTCGGTCAACCGGGCTTGCGCCTCGCTGACCGTCTTGGGCTGGTCGGCGTCACCGCCGGCCTCCGTCTGGCTGTCACCCTGCCCCAGGATTTGCTTGGCTTGCGCCACCGCGTCCTCCAGCGGGATGTTCTTGCCCGACCTCTGGCCGCGCTTGTAAATGTCAAACGCCAGCGCCTCGGTTTCCGACTGCGGACGCAACCGGTATTGGGGCGGCTTGGCGTCGCCGTCGGAATTATCCTGACTGGCCTCCTTGCCTTCCTCCTCCTCCTGTTTTTCGTCCGGTTTGGTCTCCGGTTGTTTCCCTTGCGCTTCCCCGCCTTGCTCACCGTCAGCGGCGGCCTCGCCAGCGGAGGCTTGCGCGCCTTCCGCCTGCTCACCGTCGCCACCGTTGTTGTCTTGGTCGGGATTGCCTAGAAACTGCTCGCGCTCGGCATTGTAAGCGTCAATGTCCCCCGGCTCCGCGCCATCCGCGCCCGCCGGACTGCCGTTCTGCGATTCATGCACGGGAGCAGCGCCGGCTTTGCCGGACAACTCTTCCGCCGTCGTGGAGGATTGGGCATTAGCCTCAGGGTCACTCATGATTCAATGACTAGCCGTTTGTTGATTTTTTTGCAACATTTATTTTTTGTAAATTCCCGGCGCTTGTGCCAGACTGCCATCATGCTGAAAAATCCGGTGCCACAACCGCCGCTGCCCGGCGAGCAATACAACGCGAGGCGCGAGGCCGAGTCGAGCAAGGCCATGACCGAGACGGCGGACACGCTGTTCGCGCTGATTCACGTGCTGGAAAAGTACGTGCCGACCGATATGGTAAATCCCAAGGACGGCCAACTGTACGAAGTGTTGTCCATGCCCAAGGGTGCCGGGCTTTTGGAAGATGGAATAACATCCTCCTACCCATGGAAAACCACTGTCATCAGCGTGAACCCGTTCAAGGTCTCGGTGCGCTGGGGGATGGTCAACGGCAATCTGGCGACGGCCAACGGCGAGCCGCTCGGCCCGGCGGTTGGCACGGTGACACTTGACAACTCCGGCAGCCCCTCGGCAAAGTGGGTGCTGGCCCTAAAGCTCACCCTCAGTTCCACCTACAGCGACGCCAACGGCCAGGTTGTCACCGCCAACGAAATGGAGATTGTCACCGGCACTACCGACGATATCAAGGAATACACAGTACCCGCCGGCGACGACTTATTTAATTGGGATAATTTTAATTATTACATATATCTCGCACGGGAAAACTATAATGGTGAGACTAAAGAATTTTATGTATATAATCAGCGCGCGCAGCATTTATCTTTAAGCGCTTGCGGCAAAATCATCTCCATCACCAACGCGGGCAACACGCCATGAACTTCGAGTTGCCCTGTTACTGTGAAAAATATTTTATCGCCAAGCATCCGTGGCTGTCGGTCGAGGCCACGGCATCATTTAATTGGCAAATCAACGGTGAAGCCAACCATTCCGAACATTACTCTAACTCTAGCGAAACCAGGGTCGTCACGGACAATTCATCCACCGACCAAACCTTTAGCGGCAACGCCTCGGCCGTTTCCAGGGAGCCTGTGCTCACCCGCCGCGTAACTTTACCGGAGGCGCTTCAGCGAATGTTGGTGGGGCTGGACAATGCGGCGCAACGAAACTTCTACCGCGAGTTGCCACTTGAAAACCAAGTGACTTGGCCGGTGATAATTGAATGTTTGCCGACAGCGTTGATGACGCGGGAAATATCTTTCTGTGATGCCAGGGCGTTCGCCGAACCCAATGGCGCCGAAGCAGTGGTCCACGAGTTTTTGGTCGGCACGAAAAACGAAGGCCGGCCGGTGGCTGAAACAGATTTCAAGGTGCTGGTCGGCCAACATCTAATTGCCCAGTATGTTATCGAGCCGTGGGGAAATTTTTTATATGCCAATGAACACCCTGACACATCATCCATGACCGGAAGTTTCGACGGCGCCAATGTCAGGACCGTTGCCGGGCAATGGCAACGCGATACAACCGGAACCTGTCGAAATGGCAACACGTCGAGTGCTCATTCCACCGGCTCGAACAACGACAGCGTGAACGTGGCGGTTGGTTATCTGCGGTTGGGATTTTTTGCCACAATAAAAAAGCTCCTGGTATTGACGGCGGATCCAAACGATTTGAGCTTGCGGGCGTTCATGCTCAAAAAATTCTCCATCAACAACTCCGGCGTCAGCTTTGGGGCGCTGGGACAAGGAACCCACCAGTATCAAGAATCAAGCTCCTCGGTGGATTGCGACGGGAAACCCAATTCGGGGGGCGACAGCGGCTCCGCATCTTTTGCTGACAATGAATTTGAGGATGCCAGTGAGCTTGGCTTTGACCTTGAACTTGAGACGGTTAACAAGCCGGAACCCGCCAACCCCAATGATTATGAAATTCGGTGGACCACCCCGGCAGTCAAAAAAATTTTCACCAGCCAATCATCCATTGAAAGCGTCCCGGTGCCAGCGTGGTTGTCTGCAAACATTGCCTTGCAACCCAACCAAACGCGGTGCCGACCCACGCGCCGATGGGCCATAGAACAGTTAAAAGGTACCGAATCCTTTACGGCCGAGGTTAATTTAACCCAAACCATCAACTACGAGAGGAAAAGACAAACTACCACCAGTTCTGTATTTGAGCAAAACACCAAAGTCCGAACCATCAACACCAATGTGCACGTCACCGTCAACATCCCCAAAGACTGGCCGCTTCAGGTTAATTAATGACCGCCCCGGCACGGAGCTAAAGGCGTTGCTGGCCCGCCTCGGCATCCGCGCCGAGGGCGGCTGCCCGTGCAATGACCGCGCCACGCAGATGGACCGTCTCGGCGCGGACTGGTGCGCGGCCAATGTGGAAACGATTGTCGGCTGGCTGGAAGAAGAGGCCCGGCGGCGCGGCTTGCCGTTTGTCCGGCTGGCGGCGCGAATCTTGGTAAGGAAGGCAATTAACAACGCTCAACGCCGCGCCAAAATGGCATTGGCGGATATTTCGTCGCGTTCCACCATTCCGCAAATTACCTCGTATTCCAAATAAACTTGCCGCTTGGTTTCGCGCTCCGCCGGCGTCAGGTCGGCGTGCAGCACCGCGTTTTTTAAATCCTCGGTCTTCTGCCGCAGTCGCCGCATGAAATAACGCTCGAACGCCGCGCATTTTTTCAGGGCGTTGATGTCGTGCAGGTCTTCGGAAGCCTGTAATTTGGCAGCATTATCCATGATGAAAGTTCAAAGTGCAAAATTAAAAATGCAAAATTGCAGTGCAAAAAGAAAAATTCGCTGACGCCGCGCGGTCACGGTCAGCGGGATAATTTTGCATTTTAAATTGCAACTTTGCATTTTGCTTTTTTAATTTGCTTCTCACAAATTCGCCTCCGCCGTCGCCGGCGGCTTCGCCCCCAGCGCCGCCAGGCCCGTCTGCGGATTGGCCGGCGCCGCCGGTTGCGCGGTCGAGTATTTGCCCGGCACGATGATTTCATTGGCAAAATTGATTTGCAGCGATTTGAGCATGTCCACGAAAAACGGCGCCACCAGCGGCTGTAACTCGACCGGGTAGCCGTAAAACTCGGCGACCAAATCCTTCGCTTGCAGTGAGCTTTGCAACAACTGCTCGCCACGATAGCGCGTCAGCAGCATGGCCACGTTCACCCGCAAATCCCTCACGTCCTGCGCGCGGAGCATCCCCAGCGTCTCCTGGTCGCCCTCGAAGAAAGTGAACACCTCGTCCGCGTCAAGGTTGGCGAAGGTCAGGTAAGTGGCCCGTTTCACCACCTCCTGCAAACCCGGCTCCAGCGTGGACAAATACAGCGCGAACATCTCCTGCCCGCTCTTCTCGATGTTGCGGACGCCCGTCGCCAGCTTGCCGGTGTCCAGCCCTGCCGCCCGCGCGTCGTTGGCGTTGGCGACCCCGCTCTCGTTGGTCGCCATTTGCAGGAAGAATTGAAACATCTGGTGCAACTGCTCAAACTTGGTGTCGTTCAGATACACGCTCTCGATGATGTCCTCCTTCTTCATGCCGGGCTTGGGCGTGTAGGTCTCGCCCCAGTTGAGCTTCAGGCTCCGGTTCGCCTCGCCCTCCAGCGTGTTGTAGGGACGCCACAGGTCAATGCGCCCCGCGCGCGATTGCGAGAAATTCCAGCGGTTGACCAGCAAGTCCACGATTTCCTGCGCGGACTCAAACATCTCGTAAGCGCCCATGCCGTACCAGCGCCCCTCCACCTTGTTCGGCGTGACCACATCGAACGGGCGCAAGCCGTCCGGCGTGACGTTCGCCTCGTAGTCGTAAAAAATGGGCAGCTGGTTCCGGCGGTCGAGCACCAGCATGATATCCTCCATGATGCCGTCACCGTTGGCGTCGTAACGCAAGTGCAGTTCCGCGATTTCCGCCACCGGCTCGTTGTTGGTCTCGACGGTCACGGGGTCGCCGTCGCCGGTCTCGCTCCGCTGACGGTTGGCCGCCGCCTTCGGCTCGCCGTTCTCGCCCGCCATGTTGCGGATTAACTCAATGGCGCGGGCGGTGGCCCGGCGCGATTCCTCGGTGGAGGTGTTCAACAAATCCTTGCGCCGGTACAGGTCGGCGAGGTGCATCACCGGCAGGTCATACAAGTGCGCGACGCAATCCGCCTGTTGCACACTCTCGGCGGCGAGCGGGCAGAGGAAATCCTTGTAATACACCAGCGCGCTTTCCGCGCCCTTGAACTGCGTGATTTTGCGGGTGACGAGCTTGCTGGCAAAGCGCGGCGCCGGCGGTTGCGGCGTCACGCCGTCGCGCTTCAACACCAGGCGTCCCGTCGGCACCGGCGCGCCCGGCTGACCGGTGGCGGGGTCAACCTCGCTCTCGGTCTCGGCCACCCACAAATCGCTGTCCAGAATGTAGTCACCGTCAGCGCCCAGCAAGTCGCGCCCCTGCCCGTCCACCAGCACGCTCGCCTGTTGCTGGTAGATTTGCTCCCGCGTCTCGTAAGTGGTCTTGACGACGCCCTCGCCGCGCACGAACCCGGCTTCGACGGCGGTTTCCAGCACGTGTTTCTGGTTGTTCTCGTCAAACTTGAAAATCATGTACCGCTCGATGTCCCGCGCCAGTTCACGGTCGGCGACGCCCACCGGATAGACCGCGAACCACGGCTCGGTGCCGAAGAAATAATTGTTGGCGCGGGCGACCATCTGCCGCGCGATGCGCCGCGCGAGCGGCACGGTCAGGTTGCTGTCCTGAAACACCCCGCCCAGCAGCCCCGGTCGCCAGGAAACATCGTTGCGGTGCAGCATCGTGTACAACTGGCGCTTCGCCATGAACGGGCGCTCCTTGTCCTCGGTGGAGTTGCCGACAAACCAGTCGTCTTGCAAAACCTCCTTGCGCCCAAGCTCGGTTTCCAATTCGTCCAGTCGCCTGACAGCGTAGTCCACCAACTCGCGCTCCTGCTCACCAGTGAGCCGGTAGGAAGTCGGGAACGGAATCAGCGGCGGGTCGCCTTGGCCGTCCGGCGGCGGGATGTCGTCGGTCTGCCGGATGAAATTTTGCACTTGGTCGCTGTCCATGAGTGTATTTTTTACTTCAATGTTGAAGTTTTATCAAATTTAAAGTGCAAAAAGCAAAATTACAAGTTGCAGTGCAAAATTTAAAATTGGCTGACGCGAGGGTCGGACGCCATCGGCAAGTTTTACGCTAATCAGTTGTGGTTTGGAATTTTGAAATTGGAGGTTGGGATTTACTTGGAATTTGGCGTTTGGAATTTGAGATTTTTCCTCCTCGCCATTTCCTCTTTCGCCTTGCGCCTGGCCTCGCTGAGGCTGTCCCTGAACCGCTCAACGTCCCGCTCCGTGGGGTGCCGGGCAATCTCCGGCGTCAGCCAGCGTTGCAGGTCGCGGGTGAAATACTGGCCGGCGAGCTTGTCGAAGGTGGCAATCTGGCCGGGGGTCATGTCCTGATAGGTGCCGTCGCGCAGCTTGAATTTGTAGGTCGTCCGCGTCGGGCGTTCGGGGAAATAACTTTTGTGGTCGGGATTGCGGTTCCAACTGGTCAGCAGCCGGTCGCCCAGCGTCAGCGTCGCGTGCGGCTCGGTGCCCGCCGGAAAGAACAGGCGCGTCAGGCTGTGATTGCCCTTGGTCAGCGGGCGACCGTAGAGGTCGTAGCGTTGCTCCGCCAGCGACGGCAGCGGCAGCAGTTGATAACCGTTGCCCGCGTACTTGCTGTCGCGGAGATAATCATCAAAGTTGCGAATCGGCTGGCGCAGGATATTCGGCACCATGCTTGACACCTGCCGCCGCACGAGTTTTCCAGCGGCGTCCGTCACCGCCAGTTCCTTGTCCTTGATTTGCTTGGCGGAATCCATCAGGTCAATCAGGTTGGAGAAGCCCTGCAAAAAGGTTTTGTCTTGCACGTTGGCGACAAACGCGGGCAGCATCCGCAACGGCAGGTTGACGATGCGCTCCACCGTGTTCTTGTCCTTGTCACGTTTCAGGCTGGCAATGGCGCTCGTCACCGTGCCGAGCAGCGTGGCAATCGGCTCGATGCGGCCGTAGTTGAAATGCACGCCGTTGCGCCCGCCAATGCGGACTTGGTAGCTGCCGCCGTACATGCGGTTGCTCAAATCGCGCTCGCCCTGCTGGTCGATGCCGTAGGGATGCGGCACGGTGAACAGCAGCAGCTTGTCGTCGTCGTCGGGGTCGCCCTCGGTGGCGGCGTAGAGCAGCGCCATCGTCGCCCACGCGATGGTTTGCTCGGCGAGGTCTTTCACCATTTGCGCCTGGCTGTAGCCCTCGATGAACGGCTTGCCGTTTTTCATGGCATACAGCCCCTTCGCCAGCCGCGCCGCCACCGCCAGCGAGCCGAGCGGACTTTTCCGCGTGCCGGTCTCGAAGATGCGGTACGGGGTGCGGATGAACGGGAACAGCATCGTCACCAACATGCGTGTCGCCCAGTTGCCGGTGTTGCGCAGCTGGCCGAATTTTTTAATCAACCCTTCCGCGCCGTCGCTCTTGAACGGCGTCTGGAATGTCAACTCCTCCGCCTTGTCCACCGCGCGCTGCCACGCCGCGCTGCCGGGCGTGTTGGTCTGGGCGCGGATGTATTTTTCCAACTCCGCGCCGCTCAGGCCCTGCGCCCGACCCAGCCGGTAGGCTTGCGCGCCGGCCTCGACCAATCCGACACTGTATTTGAAAAAGGCGTCCATCGCCAGCAGCGCCCGGCCGGGGATGCGGATGATTTCCCCCGTCTTGCCGGGGATGGCGGCGCGGACATTGCCGAGCTTGTCAATGCCGTCAATGGTCAGTTGCGGGTCGAGCACATCGCCCTTGAAAAAGTCGTGACCGCCGCGAAACGCCCGCACTGCCGCCGCCGCGCCCGCCACCAGTCCGCCGCGCACCCCGTTCAACACGGTCAACAATTCGCCGAACGTGGCGGCGTCCTTGACCCCCGCCACGCTGTTAATCAGCGCCTCCAACGGGCGTTGCAACAAATATTCCCACGCGGTGTTCGTCAGGTTGCCGGTGATGTTGGCGACGTGCGTCGCGGGGCCGGAGAGGATGCCGTTAATCCATCCCTCTAACAG
This sequence comes from Verrucomicrobiales bacterium, assembly GCA_031265365.1. Lineage (GTDB taxonomy): Bacteria > Verrucomicrobiota > Verrucomicrobiia > Methylacidiphilales > JAAUTS01 > JAIRPN01. Next base: position 3,012 of record JAISCS010000096.1, on the reverse strand, counting down.
CATGTCCGTCATGTTGCCACCGGCGGCTTGCATCACGCGCCCCACTCGAATCACGTCGTCCGTGTTGCCGGCGTCGAACGGCACGTATTCCCACGGCTGATACTGGTCGTACTCCAGTTGCTCCTGCCGCAATTCCTCCCACGGCACCGCGTCGCCGGACGGCTTCACCACGCGGTTCAACAACCGCTGCAATTTCGGCGGCAACGCCGCGTCGCCATAGACCAGCACGTCCTGTTTCCGCTCACCGTCAGCGGGCACCGGCGCGTCGTTGAACAACGCGCCGGTGACGCCCGACGCCGCTTGCCGGCGCCGCGGCTTGCGACGTCTGGTGGCGGTGCGGTTCTTGGCGTCGTTCCTTGAGAAATCATAGACATTGGCGAACTGTTTCCGCAGCCGCTCCTTGATGGCCTCGCGCTCGCGCCCGCTGAGCGTGGCGGCACTCCCCGACCGCATCGCCGCGCCGAGGATGAGCCGGCTCACGTCCACCGCCTCAAAATCCTTCTCCGTCAGCCCCTGGTCAATGAAGCGGTCGAAAATCCCGTCCATGAGACCCTGAAATTTTTTCTGGATGCGCCGCACCTCGTCGGCGGAAATTTTATTCTCGCGGGCAATGTCCCCGGACGGGAAACCGTCGAAGGACAGCCGCATCACCTTCCGCTCGACCGGCGTGTTCAACTGCGAGAGCGCGTTTTGCACAATGGTCGTGGACTTCATCGCCACCGCCGCCTCGCCCGCGAAAATATCCTCCAGCGTCACACCCATCGCGTTCAGCGCCGCCTCGATTTTCGCCAGCCGCCGGCCTTGAATCTTGTCCAATTCCCTCAGCCGCTCGTCAGGGTTGGTGATGTTGTTAATCCTGTTCCGCTCGGCTGCTGACGGCGTGAACGCCGTCTTTGTCAAAAACTCCATGTTGCGCTGAGTCTTGGTCCTGTGCGAGTCAGCCATCGCCCGCATCGCGCGGGCGGTATCGGTGCGACCGTTGGCGTCGCCCCACACCAACAACTGGACTTCGCGTATCGCCGCGCGGTCGCCGCTGCGGATGGCGCGCTGCATCAGGTACGGAAGAAGCATTTTCGCCGCCTCGACCTCTTCATCGGTGTAACTACCCGCCGACTCGGGACGCAACGCCTTGTTCAAAATTTTCCGCTTCACCCCGTCCAAATCGTCGGCCAGCATTTTCCGCGCCTTTTCCTGCCATTCTTGCACCGTCTCGCGCTGTAACCGTTGGTCGTGCAAATCGCGGATGGCGTCCACATTGCGCCGCGTGGCGTCGTCCTTGCCGTAACTGGCCCGGTCAGCGCGCCCGATGGTGCGCCGACCGGTTTCCTCCGCGCGGGCGCGCCGCTGCAAATCCTCGACCTCCTGCTGCGTGGGAATATCGTCCAGCAACCCGCCCGTCAGCTCATTCAACTCGGTCAGGAACGGGTTTTCGTCCTTGCTTGGGCGGGCGCGCCGGCCCGCGCCCAGCGTCCCGTCAGTGGGACGCGAAGAATCAGGGAGTTCATTTTTCCCGTTGACAATATCCTGCCGGGGACGTAACTTATCAATGAAGCCCGCATATTGGATTGAGGTTGCAAGATTATTCTTCGCAGGTTCAACCCGCTTTATGTCGGGCTTTGCTATATCCAACGCTTCCACCGTGTAAATCCGATTCCCCTGCTCCTGTGAAGCCAGGGATTTGACCGTGAGTTTTGCCGCGTAAATTTCCCCGGCAACATTCATTGGCGCGTAAAAACGGTGAATAGCCGTGATGTCTGGATTATTGTCGCGGTCAGCGCCAGTCTCAACCATCTCGGCGTTTTTGAACAACGTATCCAAATTAGCCACTGCCAGCGCATGAGCGGTCAGGGAACCGGATTTTTTAACCGCGCTGCCACTGGTCATTTTGCTGACGCTATTATTGGAAACGGTGGCCGCCATGCCGGTTGCCGTGTTGGTTAACGGGCGTCCCACCAAGTGGCGCGCTTGTTGTCTGGCCTCGGCAAGAGTGGTAATATCCAGCGGCATTGCCGCTTGCTGCCAAAACTCGGCCTCACTTAATCCGCCAGCGGTCGCCGCGCTCATCACCGGCTCGCCGTTTTCGTCCAGCAGAATTTTGATGTTGGCAGGGTTGACAGAATCCGAAATTTGACGTAGTTTATCTTGTAGATAAGCCGGAGTAGGGGCAACTGACGTTTCCGCAAGGTTCGCCGGTGCCAAGTTACCCTCCGGCTTTTCTATGTCCAACGCTTCAACTGAATACAATCTATTGCCATCTTTGGGAGAAAGTTCCTGCACGGTGACCTTGGCAACCAGCGTTTTACCCTTGAAGAAAAAAGGCGCGTATATTTTATGTGAAACCAGCACGCCGCCTTTATTGCCTTTTTCCGCCGCGAGCACCACGCCACGTTCAAACAATTTATCAATATTGACTGCGGCAAACATATGCGCGCCCACACTGTCTGACTTATGCGCGGCCTTGCCGGATAATATTTTTTCGATGCCACTCCTAGTCAATGTTGCGCGCAAACCGGAACGGCTGTTTTCAAATTCACGGCCCCGTAAAGCACCTAATGTCTCACGCGCCTTTGCATAGCTGTTGGCGTTTCTCGGTAACTTGGCATTAGCCACCGCCTCCCAGTCCCCATACCGCGCCTTAAACTCCGGTGACGTGGCGCGGGCATACTCCGCCGCAGTCAGGTTGGACGGCTGGCCGTTGGCGGCAAGACGCGGCGCGGCTTCACTTAATCCGCCAGCGGGTGAATTCCGGTTGTGCTGAGTGGCGGCCCGCTGGAGGTCGGACATTCCATCTATGCTGCCCTCACCGTCAGCGCTTGGCAAGGCGTTTCCGGTGGCCCTTCTGCCGGCGGCCAAAATACCCCCGTCATTCATCGTGAACCCGCGCGCGCGCAGTTTGCGGCGGATATTGTCCAACGCCAGCTTGCGCGCCGCGCTCACCGCCTGGCGGCTGATGCCCAGCCGCCGCGCCGTGACCTCGCTGCTGACATCGTTCATGTAATCCTCGACAATGCG
>JAISCS010000057.1 GCA_031265365.1 Verrucomicrobiales bacterium | reverse complement strand
CTGGTTCGACTCCGTTTCGGTGCCGCTGGTGACGGTTTTGTTTTGCGCGAAGGCGCTCAGGGTGAGGCAGCAGGCGAGCAGGCCGGCGCTGAGTTTGATTTTGAGGTTGTGGCCGGTGGAGACCGGTTTGGGTTGATGGTAGTTTGTTTTCATAATGTAAGTTTAATAAGGCACCGGATTAAATTGACGCAACATTTATTTTTCCATCGGGCTATTTTTTTGGGTTTTTGTCATTATCAGCGGCATTTATAAAATGGGAGACTATTCTAAAAACAGTGGTAATAAGTGGTGGCATCGCCGGCATCGAGACAATTCCGTTGGCCGAGGCTAGGATTAGCTTTACAAATATCTTCGGCGGAAAACCTCTGTCTTCGGAGGCGCATCTATCACAACATGAATGACTTGTTTACAAGGAGTGCATGGAGGAAATAGAGGGGGCGCTTTGCTTTAATGGTTCCCCGCTATTATGGTAATTCATCATAACATTGGCAGAGTACCCCGTCAATATCGTAATGAAATGCTATAGCAATGGAAGCGCTAACGCCGGAACAATCTGCATGGACTAATTCCCCTCTGCGAGAGGGGAATTAGCTGGCGCTGGGGCGGTGAGGTTATTTCGGCGTCAGCGTAAATAATTCCCCTCTCGAAGAGGGGAATTCGCTGACGCAAGGGCATGCGGCGGGGTTTATTGCGGGCCAGCGATTCCACGGATAACGGGATAGAACCTTATTTCTTCACCGGCAGGATTTGGATTAACCGCCCGTCGTTCGGGGCGCAGGGGAGGGTGAAGGTCAGCGTGCCGGCGGTTTCCTTGATGGGGAGGTCTTGCACGCGGTCCAGGTCGATTACGCGGCAGGGGCCGGCGGGAAATGCCGGGTCGAGCAGGCGCGGGTTGACGCTGATGGTGAAGTTCTCCGCTTGGTCGCTTTGGCTGCCGAGGATGATGTATAAGCTGCCGTCGTTGGCGTAAACGACCGTGCCGGCGGCGGGGGTCACGGTCAGCGGGTCGCCGCACAGGTCGAGGATGGCGCGGGTGAGTTGTTGGGATTGCTGGCCGTCCAACTCGCGGATGGGGACGGGGCAGAACAGGCGCATGCCGTTGCGGTAGGCGAGCGGTTTGCCGACGCGGTCGGTGATGAGTTGGGTGCCGGCGGCGGGTGCCCAGCCGTCGCCGCTGACGGTGACGCCGAAGAATTGCTCGGCGGCGGCGCGACCGGCGCGATGTTCGCTGCCGATGGCGATGACGGGGGCGCCGCCCTTGTTCAACCGCTCCAGCTCGGCAATTTCCCACGGGTCGGTTTCAAAACCGTCGGCGATGATGAGCGGTTGCGTGCCGTGCCATTGTTTGAGCGTGTGCGTGCTGGCGAAGAAGCTGACGGGGAGGCCGTTGCGGACGAGGCGGTAATATAGCTCGCCGATTTGTTCATAGACTTGCTCGTAGCCCCGGCCGGCGTAGAGGCCGTAGTCGAACCGGTCGCCCGCCGACGTCATATGGTTTTCTTGCAACTGCCATGAGGCGACCAGCCCGAAGCCGGCGGCCCGCTCCGGCCGCTGCCAAATCATGCGGCTTTGCGCCTGGTTGTATTCCCGCCAATCGTCCAGGGTCATCTTCACGCCGGTGTCGCCTTCGCGGGTGAAACCGTACATCGTATAGGGCTTGAACTCGCCGCCGCTGGTGACGCGCCCGGCGTAATACGTGGCAAGCCACTGGCGGCGCGACGGCTCGACATCGCCGCTGGGGGAGAACCAGGTGTTGTTGCACAGCGTGCGGCTGTTCCAGCCCCATTGATTGTACGCGCCGGATTCCAAGTCGGGATTCGCGGCGATGACGCCGTAGCGGTAGCCGACAGACTTGTACAAATCCTCGTAGAACAATTCCCAAAACAAATCGGTGCCGGTGGCCCTGTGCGTCTTGCCGAGCTTGGCGCCAATCTCGCCGCCGGCAATCGGGAACTGCCCGTGCGGCTCGTACGACATCCGCACGCCAATGTCAGCGAGCCGCCGCTGGCAGGCGAGCATTTGCTCGGCGAAGCGGTTCAACTCGTAACGCTGAAACTCGTCCGCGTGCTGCTCCATGATTTCCTTGTTCAACGCGGTACGGGTGCGGGCTTGCAAGCCGGGCCGGCCTTGCGCGCGCAGGTGTTGGTCGAAGCTAATGTAATTCGCCACCGTGAACGACATGGCGATGGGAATGCCGTGCCAGCGGTCGCTGCCGGTGATGTGCACGGATTTTTTACCCTGCCAGCGCGGGTCGGTGGCGAACCGCTCCAGGTATTTGTCCGTCGCCCAATCCCAGACGTACTGGCCGTTGGGGAAATCGCGCCACGGGTTCGTGTAGTGCGTGAAGGCGACGGGGGAGAGGTAAAAATAATTCGCGCGCACCTTGCCGCGCCAGTGGATTTCCATCAAGCCGTGCGTCCACGCCCAGACCTTGTCGTCGGGGCCGCCCCAGCCCTGCGTGTCCTCGCGGGTGCCCTTGCCGAAGTCGTCAATGGCGACGAAGCCGGGGGAGCAGAGGTACTGAAGCTGGAGTTCGCCCAGTTCATCGCGGGAGATGAGGTGGGCGCGGTCTTTGGGGATGAACTGGACGGGAAATGGCGCGGCGGTGAGATTGATGATTTGATTTTGGGATGCGGCGGCGGCAGTGTCGGCGGGTTTCTTTTTGACGAGGCGTCCCAGCCAGGTTGATTTTTCCGCGGCGGGTTGCCGGCCGGTGACGGCGGCATCTTTCCTCAAATTATCAATATTCAATTTTCCAATTAAAAACTCCGCGTCCACGCGCAGCGCGGCGGTGCCTTGGCGGGTGGGGACGGTGACCTCGACGACTTGCTCGCGCAACGGCTCCACCGTCAGCGGCTGCTCGGCGAGCGTCTCGGTCGCGCCGGTGGCGGGGTCGCTGACGGTCACGCGCAGCACGCCGCTCACCGCTGGCGGCAACTCGCGCGCGGGCCAGCCGTACACTTCCCATTCGTTAATCGCGCAATCCGTCTCGGTGCCCTGGTTGCGCGGCTCGTTCGGCGCCTGCGGGTCGAGGCCGGTGATGCTCAGCGTGCAACTGGTCAGCACGGCGGGTTTGGCAAACTCATCGTCGCGCAGCCAGTGCGTGAACGCGGCGTCACTGACCGTGACCGCCGGGGCCGGCTCGCCGGAGACGTGCAGGGTGAAATTGCGCGGGTTGTTCTTGTGCCAGTTGCGCCACTCGCTTTGCACCGCGAGGCGCTGCGCGGCGGCGGTCACCGGCAGCGGCCACGTCAGACTGAGCCGCTGCTCGTGCCGTTCGTTGCGGACGCTGCTCCAGTAACCATACACGGCGGGCGTCATGGCGCGGATGCCGTCGTAGGAAAACGCCGTGTCGTTCAGACCCTCGACGCTGGGGTTGCCCGGCGCGGTGAGGTCGGCGGGCTTGGCGAGCGGGGCGATGTTGTGCCGCGCGTTGGCGAGGCGCACTTTCAATTTCGGCGTCTCGCCGCTGAAGTAGGTGTAGCGCGCGACCGGGATACTGCCCGCGCCGCTGAAGCCGAAGCCGCCGGCGGGCCAGTGCGCGACTTTTTCAAAATCGCCGACGTGCTCACCCTCGATGGTCAGCGTCAGCGGCGGCGTGCGGTCAACGATGCCGCTGACGGTGACGCCGAATTGCCGCCGGTCGGTGGACGCGACGCCCGCCTCGACGCGCAACCAATCCGCGCCCGCCCGGTCGGCGGCGCGTGGCGCGATGCCGGAGTGCAAGTACGGCGTGACGTCCGGCAGCGTGACTTGTTGCGATGACTTGCCGGCGACCGTCAGCGGCTGGGTGAACGCGTTACGCACGCTGCCGGTCAAGTTGCGAACCTTCACCGCCAACACCGCGCGGACGGGGAACGCGCCCGGATTGCTCACGGTCAACGTCAGCGGCCCGCCGGTCTGCACGGGCGCGAGCGCGAGCCGCAAACCGTCCGCCGCGTCCGGCTCGTCGCCGCCGCTCACCTCCGGTGCGGCGGCGGCGAGCAGCGCGCGCAGGAACGCGGGATAACCTTCCCACGCTGACAGTGTCTCGCCGAACAAATCCCCGCCGAACACAATGCTCTTGCCCGCCGCGTAACGCCCCGCCACCACCAGCGGCAACGTCCCGGCGTAATCGGTCTCCAGCCACACCTGCCAATCGTTGTTCCATAATAATTTCCCGAAATGCTCCGGCTCGTAACGATGCTGCCCGGCCTCCAGCGTGGAGTACGGCAAGTGCAAATCAAAACGCCAATCCATGCGGAAGCCCGGCGTTTTGAGCACGTCGGCGAGCGGCGAGCCGGCGGGCGCGGTGGCGCCGCAACTGAGCCGTTTGAAGGTGTTGCTGTGCGCCGTCCACGGGCTGACGGGCATCAACGTGCCGAGTTGTGCCTCCCAAAACTCCGCGCCGCGCTGGCGCAACAGGCCGGCGTCGTAGCTGGTCTCGGACTGGCGGTCCCACGTGACCGAGCCGTCCGCGAGGGCGAAGATGACGGTGCCGCCGCGCTTGAGGAACCCGGCAAACTCCGCGCACATCTGCTCGTTCTTGCTGGGATGCGGCGCGCGATTGGAGCCGACGACGAGGATGCCGTCGCCCTTGGCCAGCAACTCGGCGGCGGGGACGACGCTGACATTGTCGAGTTGCGCGAGCGTCTGCCAGCCCGCGCTGTATTGCCGCAAGTCACCGTAAGCGGCGACTTTGATTTTCGCGGTCTGGCCGCTGGCGGTGGCGGCGGTTATTTTTGACGCAAAGACGCAAAGGGACAAAGCCACGCAAAGAGATGCCTTTAATATTGTTATTTCAAAAAATCTTTGCGTGTCTTTGCGGTCTTCGCGCCTTTGCGTCAATGTGGCTAAGTATTGCATAATAATATCCGGTTGCGGTTAAAGTCACGGCAGCGTCTTGGCGAGCGCCAGCGTTTGGTCGGCGGGCAGCGTGGAGAGGATGACCCACGGGCCTTTCACCGTCAGCGTCACCTCCCAGTACGGCTCGGCAATGAGCGAGTCGCGTGTGTCCTTCCAGTTGCCGATGGGCAGCGTCCACGCGGCGGCCTTGCCGGCGGCGGGCTGGAACTTGTCGCGCTCCGCCATGTTCTCGGCAGCCCGCCGCGCGTCCTTCGCGGAGGCGAACCGGATGAGGTTCACCGCGTTGCCGAACGCCATGCGATGCACACCGCCGAGCCAGCGCACGATGGATTTTTCCTCCATGATGCCCGGCGCGAGATATTTGAAACGGCGAATGCTTTGCGGGACGAGGTCGCCGGCGGCTTCCTCGATGGAGCGATATTCTTCCTCCGGCACGTCGTACCAACCGGCGAGCGTGGCGACTTTGCCGCCGCCGAGGGTCACGGTCTCCGGCATCTTGACTGGCAGCGGCGCGGGGTCGGGGTCGCGGTCAAAGATGGTGGTCTGCGGGCGGGAGATTTTGCCGGCGGGCACGAAGCCGCCAAGCAAGCCCTCCTTGAACGCGGCGAGCGCGGCGAGAATGCCGGCCTCGCTGGTGCCGCTGATTTTCACCAAAATAGTACCCTCGGGCGCGGACTTGATTCTTTGCGAATGGAGGAACGGATTGCGGTCGCATTCAATCCAGCCGATGTCGCCCTGCAGATAACCCCAGCCTTGGGAATAAAGCGACTGCTTTGCCTCATCCACGCTGACGGTGTACCCCCAGACTTTTTTCAGCAGCGCGTCCTTGGAAGGCAGGCCGATGACGACCAAATGATTGTGCGCGGCGAGGTCGTACTTTTTCGGGTCCAACAACTCGTCGCTGTCCTGCGCCCGGACGGTGTTATATTCCCCCGCCGCCTTCAACGCCTTGAACAACGGCGCCTGCGCGACGCTGGCGGTGAACTCGGCGGCGGCTTTTTTCAACTCCGGCGACAAGCCGCTGCCGGTGCAGATGAGCACATCGCGCGGCGCCGCCACGGCGCTGACCGTCAGCAGCAGCGCGGCGCACAGGGGCATGGCTTTGGAAAAACTACGATTGAAAAACTTATTAAAACGCGGACCCATTTGGTCAATGTATGCTTCCAAGCAAATCTGGCAAGAAATTTAACCAAAAATTCCGTGACCCTCAAAATTTGTCCGCGTTTCCCCGGCAAAAAAAAATATAAAAAAATCAAAAAAATTATTTGACAGCCATGCTTATCAGCATTAACATCATCGCATGGACACGAAAAATATATACAATTCGGCAATTCGGCAATTCGGCAATTCGGCAATTCGGCAATTCGGCAATTCGGCAATTCGGCAATTCGCTTAACCGCTCGCTGACGCTCGCGTTTGTGTCAGCTTTAGCGTTGATGGTCAGCGTCATTACTGCCTCGGCGCAATGGATTGGACCGGGCACGGGTGGTGACTTCTTCAACACCGCCAACTGGCTCAATTACGATATCAATTACGAATTCACCGGTACCAACGCTGACGGTGGTTACGGCTGGACGGGGGCTTCCAACGTTTACGGCTTCCAATCCCAAACCGCCGTGTTTGATTCCAACCACTTCACCTACCGCAACACCGACGCGGTGAATTTTAACCTGCAACAACTCGGCAAGCTCACGTTGCAAGGGCCGGGCGATACGTTCACCTTCACCGTGGACATGGGTTCGGCCACCGCGCCGACGAGCCAAGCCTTCACCATCGGCGGCCACGGTTCGTGGGGCGGCACGCTGGATTTCAACAACAAAAACGTCGTGTTCGACATCTCGCCCAGCCTGTCCGGCACCATCTTGAGCAATAGCGTCACCGACAAGGTGAATTTCTACAACACCGGCACCAATATCGGCTCGCTGGTCAAGCGCGGCCAGGGCATCTTGATGTTAGACGGCGTTGAGCAATTCCGCTTCATCGTCAGCGGGTCGGTTTCCGTCGAGGAAGGTCTGTTGTATCTGGCCATCAACAATCTCAACAACCCCGACATGGCGCCGCGCATCTCCGGCGCGACCAGTTACAATGTTCACCAGCGCGCCGCCATTTACCTTGACGCGGCGGGCAACATCGCCAGTCTCGCCGGCACCACCAACCTCATTAACAACGCCCCCATCAACTTGTACGGCGCTTCGCTGGCCGCCCGTATCGCTTCCAATAACAACGGCCCGCACGACCAGACCGTCGGCGCGGTGCATCTTCGCAGTGGCCTCAGCGTCATCGCCAACCAAGGCGGCGTCATAAACGAGGCCACGCCAGTCACGCTGACACTCGCCTCGCTCGAACGCCACAATTACGCCTTGGTCAATTTCATCGGCAACGATAACGGCGCCGGCAGCTTCATCAAAATCACCAACGACAGCAACATCATCACCGCTCTCGTCGGCGGCACCACCAGCGACGCGTTGACCCCAGGTAAAGTCGGCACCGGCATCACCAACTTGAAAATCCTGCCGTGGGCCACGCACCGCGCCGGCGTTGACAGCAGTTACAACCAAGGCTGGGTTATGGGCGGTGACGCCTACAACGCCGACACGATGGTCACCTACAGTGCCGTCACCGGCATCCGCCAGTTGCGTGACAACGAGTTTTACGACACCAGCGTCACCGACAACACGCTCGCTAACGCCGCCGACGATGATAACGTCTGGCTTGGCGGCAATTCCCAGGGGGTGAACACGGTGTTGTCCGCGGACAAGACCATCAACTCCATGCGCGTCACCCAATGGAACAATCGCCTGTACTTCCAGAACAACTCCACGCTGACCGTCACCAGCGGTCTCATTATCAGCGGCAGGGCCGGGGGGATGAACATCGGATACAGCGACAGCACCAACGCCAGCGGTGCCATCAGCAGCGGCGACCGTGAGATGATTATCACCGGCATAAACGGCATGAGCTTTTGGGTGCCCATTATCAACGAACTTGACCCCGCCGACAACAGCGTCGCCGGCCTTATTATTGGCGTCCAGGACGGTGCCTCGCTGATTTTCAACAGCTACAACAACTACGGCGGCAAGACCATCGTCGAGGGCGGGGTCACCCTCAAACACGGCGCGGCGCTGCCCTCGACCACCGCGCTGCACATCGGCGACTTCGGTTCCGTGCAAATCAACTACGCCATCGGCCCCGCGCAATTACGCGTCCAAAAACTCACCGGCAGCGGCACACTCAACTTCGACGCCGCCGCCACCGGCAATCTCATCATCGGCACGGCCTCCGCTGACGCTGGGAAATTTGATTATGACTCCCGCACCGTCAGCGTTGACGACGGCTTCGCCATCGCTCCCGGCGACGCCAACGCCATGCCGCTCGGCACGCTGACCTTCGGCGCCAACGTCGCCGATATCGCCTTCCTCGCCGGCTCGTTCCTCGACATGGACCTTGCCGCCGGTGGCCTCGGCGACAGCCTCGCCGCCCTCGGCAGCGCCACCTCGCTGACGTTCTTGGACGGCGCGAACCTGCGCCTGAATTTCCTCGACGGCCTCGCCGCCGCTGACGGTGACTCTTGGATACTGGCGACCAATTTTAACAACCTGATTGGCAACCTTGACCAAGTCAACATCCTCGACCAAGCCGACAGCTCACTCACCGGCTGGTCATTGCTCTTCGACAGCAACTCGCTATTGCTGAGCTACGCGATACCCGAACCCTCGGCGTGGGTGCTGTTGCTCACCGGCGTGGGTTTGCTCGCCATCCTGCGCCGCCGGCGCTAGTTAAGATAACGCTCCCGCCAAATTCCCCTCTTCGAGAGGGGAATTTGCTCGCGCAGGGGCATGGCCGGTGAGGGTTGCCTCGGCGCCAGCGTAAATAATTCAGGTTCCTCATTGTGAGCAGTGGAAGCGCTGACGTCGGAATACCTCCCGCCACCCTCGTTTCCCGCGTACGCCAATTCCCCTTCCGTGAAGGGGTGGCCGCGGAGCGGACGGGGTAGTTCAGCGGTAATAGGACCTCGCCCCAAACGCTAAACTACCCCGTCGCTCCGCGCCACCCCTTCACGGAAGGGGAATTATTCTGCGCCGACCACGCGCCACGGCAATTCCACTGTTTATGGGATAGAACCATAATTCAATTCCCTGCTCGTAGAGGGGTGGTCGCGTCAGCGGACGGGGTGTTTTAGCGTTTTGTATTGTTTCCCTCCGAACGCTGAAACACCTCGTCGGCTCCGCCGCCACCCCTCTACGAGAGGGGAATTGCGTTTCCAAGCGTCGGACTTCCCGCCGTGAGTCTTTTTCATGTCATCCCAAATGTGGGAAAGCTCGCCGGAGTCAGTAGGCAATTTTTTTAAGTTGTTTTCCGCTTTCAACTTTGCGCCGAGGCCTTAGAGTGGCGGGTATGAGGATGGTAATTTGGTGCGGGGTGTGGTGTTTGACGGCGCTGGGGGCGATGGCTGTTGACGGTGAGCGGCCGACGCTGACGGTGCCGTTTGTCGCCGATGTGCCGGCGGTGGATGCGACGCGGGATGACGCGGTGTGGCGACAGGCGGCGGTGATTGAGGATTTGTCGCCGCCGCTGGGGGTGACGTTCGAGCGGGCGCCGGCCAGGACGCGGGTGGAGGTATTGTGGTCGAGGTCGGATTTGTTCCTGCGCTTTCGTTGCGCGGGGGCGGTGGGGACGCGGTTGCCGGATTTGCCCGCTGATGCTCTGCCGCGCGATTTGCCGTATTTTAAGGCGGATTGCGTGGAGATATTTTTGGACCCGGTGGGGGACGCGCGGCAATATATTGAAATGCAGTTCAGTCCCGATGGCGGAGTGTTTGACGGGGTGTATTTGTTCACTGCGCCGGTGGAGAGTGACGGGCAGGGGTTGGTGCGCGGGGAGATTACGGGCCGCGATGGTTGGTTTTTCAAGGAGTGGGATTTGGACGGGCTGCGAGTCTCGGCGGCGGCGCAGGGGGCGGAGTGGACGGTGGTGGTGGCGATTCCGGCGAGGAGTTTGCTCAAGCGGCGCGGGGCGCGGGAGTTCGCGGCGGGGATGGAGTTGCGCGTCAATTTGGTGCGGTTCGCTTATCCGGCGGGCGAGGGGAAGCCGGTGATTACGAATTGGGCGCGGGTGGTGGAGGGCCGGGCGCACCGCTCGCCACAGGGGTGCGGGACGCTGGTGTTGCAGGCGCCGGCGGGTTAATGACGGTCGAATTTTAGCCACATTGACGCAAAGGCGCGAAGGTACCAAGATACACGAAGAGAGGCTTTTGGGTTTTGTTGGTTCACAAATATCGCGTGTCGCCATGTCCTTTGTGTCTTTGCGTCAAAAATGTTTTCGCTATTTTGCTTGTGCGGTGAAATTATTTGGTTAGAAATATCAAGCAAAGTCATGGATACAATCACTGTTTGGTGGGATGGTTTGGATTGGTCGGCGCAGATTTTTTACGGCGTTGGACTGCTGGCGTTGTTCGCGGTGTTTATTCAAGTGGCGCTGACGTTGTTCGGCGTGGGTGACGGGGATGAGGCTGGCGGCGGCTGGGACGCTGACGGTGACGCGGCGGGACACAGCACGGGGAGTTTCCTGTCATTTCGCGGGCTGACGGCGCAGGCGCTGGGTTTCGGCTGGGGCGGGGCGATTGGGTTGAAGCTGGGGCTGACGCCGTTGTGGGCGGCGGCGGCGGGCATTGTGGCGGGGCTGGCGCTGGGCTTTTTGTTTCTGTGGATGATGCGGCAGTTGGCGCGGTTGCAAAGCGACGGCACTTTTAAGCTGGAGTCGGCGGTCGGCGGCGTGGGGACGGTGTATCTCACGGTGCCGCCGCAAGGTGAGGGGACGGGCGAGGTGGTGGTCAAGGCGGCGGGCCGGGCGGTGCATTGCAAGGCGTACAATGACGCGCCGACGGTCATCAAAAGCGGGGATGAAGTGAATATCAAGGCGTTGCAGGGCACGGGTGTGCTGGTGACGCCGCTTAATCGGAGTTAATTATGTTATATGTTGTGGCCATCGGCGGGGCGCTGGTGTTTTTCTTGGTGATGTTGTTTTCCATTCTGTCGTGTTTCAAACGCTGCCGTTCGGACCAGATTTTGGTGGTGTACGGCAAGGTCGGCACGGGGCAGAGCGCGCGTTGTATTCACGGCGGCGCGGCGTTGGTGTGGCCGGTCATCCAAGGGTATCAGTTCATGGATTTGAAACCGATTAGCGTGGAGGCGGATTTGAAGGGCGCGCTGTCGAAGCAGAACATCCGCATCAACGCGCCGAGTTCGTTCACCATTGGCATCTCGACGCGACCGGAGATTATGCAGAACGCGGCGGAGCGGTTGCTGGGGTTGAACATGGAGCAGGTGCGGCGCATGGCGGAGGATATTATCATGGGGCAGATGCGGCAGGTCATCGCATCCATGACCATCGAGGAAATCAACGCTGACCGTGAAAAGTTGATTATGGGCGTGACGGAATCCATCGCGACGGAGTTGGACAAAATCGGCTTGCGGTTGATTAACGTAAACATTCGCGACGTGACCGACCAGGGCGGCTACATCGAGGCGCTGGGCCAGGAGGCGGCGTCGAAGGCGGTGAACGAGGCGAAAATCAAAGTGGCGCAGGCCGAGCGTGACGGGGCCATCGGTTCCGCCGAGGCGCGGCGGGCGCAGACCATCCAGGTCGCCGCCGCGAACGCCGAGGCGCGCAAGGGCGAGAACACGGCGCAAATCATCATCGCCGATTCCGACGCCGAGCGGCGCACCCGCGAGGCGCTGGCCGCGCAACGGGCGGAGACCTCCGAGTTGGTGGCGCAGGCGGAGACGGAGAAAAATTCCTACGACGCCAAGCGCGAGGCCGAGAACGCGCGCGCCGAGGTGGAGAACGCGACGCGCTTCGCTGACATTGTGGTGCCGGCGCAAATCGAGCAGCAGAAGGCGCTGGTGGACGCGGACGCCTTTGCCGAGAGCAAACGCCGCACCGCCGCCGGCGAGGCGGACGCCATCCGCGCAGTGAAGCTGGCGGAGGCGGAAGGTATTCGGGCGACGCTGGAAGGACGCGCGGAAGGCTTTAAGCGGCTGACCGAGGCGTCGGGCGCGAATCCGTCGCTGGCCATCAACTTGCTGTTGGTGGAGCAAATGCCGGTCATCGTGGAGCGGCAGACGGAGGCGATTAAGAATCTCAAGATTGACCAGGTGACGGTTTGGGAGAACGGCGGGAAGGACGGCGCTGGGGCGACGGCGAATTTTGTGCAAAGCCTGATTGGCGCGCTGCCGCCATTGCACGCGCTGGCGAAGCAAGCGGGCTTGGATTTGCCGGAATATCTCGGCACGGCGCGGGCGGAAGTGAAGGTGCCGCCGCCGCCGTCACCATCAGCGGCCCAAGGCCGTTAAGGAAATACAGCGCCGAACGCTGAAACATCTCATCACTACGCGCCCCCTCTCCGCGAGAGGGGAATGGCTAACGCCAAATCTCGTGCGCCGTGGGTAATGTAGCATTTCATTATATAGCAGTTCCTCATAACATGGGCAGACTAGTTCGTCATCCTCAGCGCAGCCCTGAAGGGGCGCAGTCGAAGGAGCGGCCCAGCACTGACCAATAGGCTGATTACGACTAATCCGCTGACGTTCACCCAACCGCTTCTTCGACTACGTACCTGCGGCGCTACGCTCAGGATGACGAACTAGTCTGTCCATGTTATGAGGAACTGCTATAACAATTATGGTTGATAAAATTCTCTCCAGTAGAGAGGGAATCAAAAATATTTAGTGATTTATTACGCTGAACATGAGCATCTTATAAATAAAGTGAAAAAATACTAAAAATTAATTGACAATTTCTATAGACTTGATATGTTTTGCTCCGAACTCGCTAATAGGAGGTAATTGAATGGCTATTGAAAACACTGCTGTGGAGGTCGATGACACGATCTTGACCAAGCCTGTTTCCGCGCAAGAACGGGAAATTCTCCGTTCCGTCCGCGAATTGAAATACGGCACGGTCGAGGTCACGGTCCACGACCAGTTTGTCGTCGAAGTCAGCAAGCGGGAGAAAATCCGCTTTCAAAAACAATCATCCAAGGCAGACTAATTGATGGCCAATCCTACGTTAGCGTCTAAATTAACAATCATCGCGGCACGCGGCCCGAAGTCGCGCCACCGCGATTAAAACATGGAGGTAATATGATTAAATCCGCAATCAAAACATTCGCCCTGCTGCTCGTCCTCGTGACCGTCAGCGGCGCGTTCACCGGCTGCACGAAAAAAGAAGTCCACAACCACACCTTGCTCAACGTGTCCTACGACCCGACGCGCGAGTTGTACGCCGAGTACAATAAAATCTTCGAGGAGTACTGGCAGAAGAAAACCGGCGACATCCTGCAAGTCAAGGTCTCCAACGGCGGCTCCGGCAAGCAAGCGCGCGCGGTCATTGACGGCCTCGAAGCCGACGTGGTGACGCTGGCGCTGGCCTCGGACATCAACGCGATTGCCGAGAAAACGCAGTTGCTGCCGGAGGATTGGCAGCGGAAATTCCCTGACAACAGCTCGCCGTACATCTCGACGATTGTTTTCCTCGTTCGCAAGGGCAACCCGAAAAACATCAGGGATTGGGACGACCTCGTGAAGCCCGGCGTCGGCATCATCACGCCGAATCCGAAAACCTCCGGCGGCGCGCGGTGGAATTTCCTCGCGGCGTGGGCGTTCGCGCAAAAGAAACAGGGCGCTGACGATGAGGGCGCGAAGGCGTTCGTGACGGCGCTGTTCAAGAATGTGCCCGTGCTCGACACCGGCGCGCGCGGCTCGACCAATACGTTCGTGCAGCGCGGCATCGGCGACGTGCTGCTGGCGTGGGAGAACGAGGCGTTGCTGACGCTGAAGGAGGAAGGGCCGGACAAGTTCGAGATTGTCGTGCCGTCGTTGAGCATTCTCGCGGAGCCGCCGGTCGCCATCGTTGAGAAAAACGCCGAGAAACACGGCACGACGGAAATCGCCAGGGCGTACATCGAGTATTTGTACAGCGACGCGGGGCAGGAGTTGGTCGCCAGGCATTTTTATCGCCCGAACAATCCGGACATTCTCGCCAAGCACGCGGGCATTTATCCGAAGCTGGAGCTGGTCACGATTGACCAGGATTTCGGCGGCTGGAAACACGCGCAAAAGCATTTCTTCGGCGACGGCGGCGTGTTCGACCAAATTTATCAGGAGAAAAAATAAACAAAATTTTTTACAGAGAGAACATGGAGAACATGAGATTTTTTCATTAACTTCTCCAAGAACTTCATGGTCTCCCGGTAAAATCATCAATAAAAATAAATGGTAAAAAATAGGAAACAAAACATATGAGTATCGCCAACGATGTATTACAGACAGTCGGCAAAACCCCGTTAATCCGCTTGAACCGGCTTTCCGCCGGACTTGACGCGACCATCGCGCTGAAGGCAGAATTCTTCAACCCGCTGGGCAGCGTGAAGGACCGCATCGGATTGGCGATGATTCTGGCGGCGGAAAAAGAGGGGCGCATCACGCCGCAAACCACCATCATCGAACCCACCTCCGGCAACACGGGCATCGCGCTCGCGTTCGTCGCGGCGGCGCGCGGCTACAAGCTGACGCTGACCATGCCGGAGAGCATGAGCCTGGAACGCCGCACGCTGCTCGCGCTGCTCGGCGCGAACCTCGTGCTGACGCCGGCGGCGGAGGGCATGAAGGGCGCCATCAACCGCGCGCTGCAGCTCAGCGAGGAAATCGCCGACGCGTGGATTCCGCAGCAATTCGAGAATCCCGCGAACCCGGCCATCCACCGCGCCACCACCGCCGAGGAAATCTGGGCTGACAGTGAGGGCCGCGCCGACATCATCGTCAGCGCCACCGGCACCGGCGGCACCATCAGCGGCGTCGCCGAGGTGTTGAAAAACCGCAAGCCGTCGTTCCAGGCCATCGCCGTTGAGCCGAAGGACTCGCCGGTGATTTCGCAAACCCGCGCCGGCGAGCCGGTCAAGCCCGGCCCGCACAAAATCCAAGGCGCCGGCCCCGGATTTATTCCGAAGAATTTGAATTTGGCATTGCTCGACGGCGTCACCACCGTCAGCAACGAGGACGCCATCGTCACCGCGCAACGCCTCGCCAGGGAGGAAGGCTTGCTGGTCGGCATCTCCACCGGCGCGAACGTTTGGGCGGCGATTCAAGAGGCGAAGAAGCCGGAGAACAAGGGCAGGCTGATCGTGACCATCGGCGCGAGCACAGGCGAGCGTTACCTCAGCACCGCCCTCGCTGACGAGGCGAGAAAAGCCGTCACGATTGGTTAACCAATACCGCGAGGGGCGCGGGGATGAACTCTCCGCGCTTCCTCTGGGTTATTTATAACTGGACTTGGGCCGTAAATTCTGGCGCAATTCCCAAGACCGAAATGCATGTGGTTTAATCGTCATCGTCAGCATCGCGTCCTGCCCGGCTTCGGGCTGACGATGGGGTTTACCCTGACGTATCTCTCGCTGCTCATCCTGATACCGCTGGCGGGTGTCATCGTCAAATCCGCCGAGCTGGGCTGGCCGCATTTCTGGCACGCCGTCAGCGGCGAGTTCGCCATCGCGTCGTACAAACTCAGCTTCGGCGCGTCGCTCGCTGGCGCCGCCATCAACGGCGTTTTCGGGCTGATGGTGGCGTGGGTGCTGGTGCGGTACGATTTTCCGTGCAAGCGGCTGATTGACTCGTTGGTCGACCTGCCGTTTGCCCTGCCCACCGCCGTCGCGGGCATCGCGTTGACAACCATCTATTCGCAAAACGGCTGGATTGGCCGCGTCTTCGCCAAGGACGGTTTCATCGGCAGCGCCTTCACGCCGACGGGTTGGTTCGGCGAGCATTTCCCGCCCGGCACCTGGCTCGGCGACATTTTGCCTAACAACGGAATCCCCATTGCATACACCGCAACCGGCGTCACCATCGCGCTGACGTTCATCGGCCTGCCGTTCGTCGTCCGCACCGTGCAGCCGATTCTCACCGACCTGAGCCTCGACTTCGAGGAAGCCGCCGCCAGCCTCGGCGCCAACTACGTGCAAATTTTCTTCCGCGTGATTCTGCCGGAGTTGCTGCCCGCGCTGCTGACGGGCTTTTCCCTCGCCTTCGCCCGCGCGCTCGGTGAATACGGCTCGGTCATTTTCATCGCCGGCAACATTCCGGGCAAAACCGAAATCACCCCGCGCATTATTGTCAATAAATTGGAAGAATACGACTATTCCGGCGCCGCCGCCGTGGCCGTGGTGATGTTGATTTTTTCGTTTCTGACACTGCTGACGATTAACCTCATCCAGTGGTGGAGCTCCAGATTTTACACTCGAATATGAAAAACCAAAAATCAGGTCACGAAGGCGCGAAGAAATTTTCCAGTAAAAAAGCCTCGTGTCTTTGCGTCCTCGTGACCTGAGTTAAAATTATGCCGGCAGGAATCACCTCATTAGTCTCGACCTCGCGGCGGCTGCAGCACAGCGGCCGCCAAGTCCTGCGCGAACCCGCGTGGGTGCGGCTGGCGCTGCTGACGGTGGCGCTCGGCTTTTTGTTTTTGTTCCTGTTCGTGCCGCTGCTGTGCGTGTTCGCCGAGGCGTTCAAAAAAGGCTGGCACTCCTACGCCGGCGCCCTCGGCGACCGCAATTCGCAATCCGCCATTTTCCTGACGCTGAAGGTGTGCGCCGTCGCCGTGCCGCTGAACGTGGTCTTCGGCCTCGCCGCCGCGTGGGCGATTACCAAGTTCAACTTCAAGGGCAAAAACTTCTTGCTGACGCTGATAGATTTGCCCTTCGCCGTCTCGCCCGTCATTAGCGGTCTGGTGTTCGTCCTCATCTTCAGCCACACCGCGTTTGGTGATTGGCTGAAAGGCCACGGCTGGCAAATTATGTTCAACACACCCGGCCTGATTTTGGCGACGCTGTTCGTCACCTTCCCCTTCGTCGCGCGCGAGCTAATTCCGCTCATGCAGTCGCAAGGCTCCGACGAGGAGCAAGCCGCCATCTCCCTCGGCGCGAGCGGTTGGAAAACATTCTGGCACGTCACGCTGCCGAACATCAAATGGGGTTTGCTGCACGGCGTCGTCCTGTGCAACGCCCGCGCGATGGGCGAGTTCGGCGCGGTCTCCGTCGTCAGCGGGCACGTCCAGGGCAAGACCAACACCATCCCGCTGCACATCGAGGTTTTGTACGAAAGCAATCTCTACTCCGCGTCCTTCGCGATGGCGTCGCTGCTGACGCTGCTGGCGTTGCTCACGCTGATTGTGAAGATTGTGGTGGAAAGGAAGCACAAAGCATGAACTCAAAACTCAAATCGCAAAACTCAAAACCACAGCTTAAATATTCAAAACTCACTGACGCAGACTATCCTTGCGCTTGGATTATGCCGTCAGTGTCAGCGAGCTTTGAGTTAGGCGGTTGTGGTTTTGAGATTTGAGGTTTGAATTTTGAGATAAATATTTATGAACATCAACATCCGAAAAATCTCCAAAAACTTCGGCAATTTCCAAGCCCTCAGTTCCGTTGACCTTGAGGTGAAATCCGGCGAACTCCTCGCCTTGCTCGGCCCCAGCGGCAGCGGCAAGACCACCTTGCTCCGCATCATCGCCGGACTGGAAACCCCGAACGAGCACGGCGCGATTTTGTTCGGCGACGAAAACGTCACCTATCGCGGTGCCAAGGACCGCGGCGTCGGCTTCGTCTTCCAACACTACGCCCTGTTCCGCCACATGACCGTGTTTGAAAACATCGCCTTCGGCCTGCGCGTGCGCCCCACCCACACCCGCCCCGGCAACGGCGAAATCAAGGACCGCGTGTTCAAATTGCTGCGGCTCGTCCAACTCGGCGGGCTGGAACATCGCTACCCGTCGCAACTCTCCGGCGGCCAGCGTCAGCGGGTCGCCCTCGCCCGCGCGCTCGCCGTCGAGCCGAAGGTTTTGCTGCTCGACGAACCTTTTGGCGCGCTCGACGCCAAGGTCCGCAAGGAACTCCGCCGCTGGCTCCGCGAATTGCACAGCGAAATCCACGTCACCAGCATCTTCGTCACGCACGACCAGGAGGAGGCGCTGGAACTCGCCGACCGTGTCGTCATCATGAACGCCGGGCGCATCGAGCAAATCGGCACGCCGGAGGAAGTGTACGACAGCCCCGCCAACTCCTTCATCTACAAATTCCTCGGCTCGGTGAACACGCTCACCACCAGCGTCACCGCCGGCGACGCCCGCATCGGCAGCGTCACCTTTCCCACCGGCCTGACCAACTTGAACGAGCCGGAGGGCATCGCCTTCATCCGCCCGCACGAGTTCAGCGTCAGCAAAACCGCCGGTGCCAAACCGACGCTGACGGTGACGCTCAAACACATCCAGCCCGTCGGCGCAATCATCCGCCTCGAAGTCACGCGCCAGGACAACGCTGAAATTCTCGACGTCGAGTTAAGCCGCGAGGAATACCGCGGCGTTGACCCCGAAGTCGGCGACACGTTGTATCTCACCCCGCAACGGCTGCAAGTCTATCCGCCGGATTTTTCGATATAACCGTTCACCGCGAGGACGCGGCGCGCGTGGTGGCGTGGTCGGTTGGATTTGTTTACGCGCAAGCTAATTTCCCTCTCGAAGGAGGTGGACGCGAATGCGGACAGGGTGTTTCAGCGTTTGGTGCTTTTTCCCGATGAACGCTGAAACACCCCGTCCGCTGACGCGGCCACCCCTCTACGAGAGGGGAATTAACTCACGCTGGAACCACCCTCACAGACCAGGCCTCGGCGCGAGCAAATTCCCCTCTCGAAGAGGGGTGGCGGCGGAGCCGACGGGGTGTTTTAGCGTTCCTGTGCTGTTTATTAAATATCGCTCGGCGCGCAAGCCTCCGTGGTTGCGCGGCGCAACCGCGCGGTTGCGCGGCGTAACCGCGCGGTTGCGTGGCATAACCGCGCGGTTGCGTGGCATAACCGCGTGGTTGCGGGTCGTAACCGCGCGGTCGCGGGTCGTAACCGTGCGGTTGCGGGTCGTAACCGTGCGGTCACGGGTCATAACCGTGCGGTCGCGGGTCGCGGCTTAGGGGTTGTTGGAATGCAACCGCACGGTTGTATGGCACAACCGCACGGTTGCGTGGCGCAACCATGCGCGCGGGGCCATCAGCAAACAGCACATAAAGAAACAGTGAACAGCTAGGCGGGCATTAAAACAAGGTTCCTCGCAGTTAGCAGTGGCAGCGCTGACGCCGCCTCTCCCCACCGCCCCGGCCTTCTGCGCCAGCAAATTCCCCTTCCGTGAAGGGGTGGCCGCGGAGCGGACGGGGTAGTTCAGCGTTAACAGGAACCTCGCCCCAAACGCTGAACTACCCCGGCGCTCCGCGCCACCCCTTCACGGAAGGGGAATTATGCTGCGCTTACC
>JAISCS010000198.1 GCA_031265365.1 Verrucomicrobiales bacterium | reverse complement strand
CACCGCCCATGCCCCTGCGTGAGCTAATTCCCCTTCCGTGAAGGGGTGGCCGCGGAGCGGACGGGGTAGTTCAGCGTTTAAGGGAAACTGCCAAAACCAAACGCTAAACTACCCCGTCGCTCCGCGCCACCCCTTCACGGAAGGGGAATTATGCTGCGGCCACGGCACACCGCCGCAATTCCATTGTTCACGGGATAGAACCGAATTTTCACGTGCTTTCGCCAGCCGCTCCATTATGATTGACCCATGTCATCATCACCCAGCGCCATGTTTTTGATGCCCGACGAAACCGGTTACCGGAGCTTTTTCACCCCGCCGCAACTGGCGCGCTTGGCCGAACTCACCCGCCTTCATCCCGCGATTATCACCCGTGACAATTTTCCCGCCCATCGCGCCGCCGCCGCTGACTGTGAGGTGGTGCTGACCAGTTGGAGTTCGCCGGTCGAGTTGCTTACGGCGGGGCAATTTCCCAAGCTCAAGGCGGTGTTCTACTGCGCCGGCTCGGTCAAGGGCTTCGCCTCCGCGTTGTCGCTCCGGGAGCGCGGCATCGTCGTCGTCAGCGCCCGCCACGCCAACTCCGTCATGGTGGCGCGCTTTTGCCTCGCCCAGATTTTGCTCGGCGGCAAGGGCTATTTCCGCAACACGCGGGACTGCCGCGACCACACGCTGACCGTCACCGGCCAGTGCTTCAAGGGCCGGGGCGCCTACCAGTCGAAGGTCGCGCTGCTGGGCCTGGGCATGGTGGCGCGGGAACTGTGCCGGCTCTTGCAAGCGACCGACTGGCAGGTGCTGGCCGTGGACCCGTACCTCGGCGAGGACGAGGCCCGGCGGCTTAACCTCCGCAAAGTCTCGCTGGCAACCGCCTTCCGCGAGGCCGTCGTGGTCAGCAATCATCTGCCCAACCTGCCCGCGCTCCGCGCCGTGCTTAACCACGACCTGTTTGCCGCCATGCCGCCGGGCGCCACCTTCATCAACACCGGACGCGGCGCGCAAGTCAACGAGGCGCACTTGCTGCAAGCCGCCGGCGAGCGTCCCGACCTCACGTTCCTGCTGGATGTCACCGACCCCGAACCGCCGCCCGCCGACAGCCCGCTCTACCGCCGGCCCAACGTCCAACTCAGTTCCCACATCGCCGGCGTCATGAACGGGGAACTGCCCATGCTCGGCGGCCTCATCGTCAGCGAGCTGGAACGCTACTGCGCGGGCCGGCCCTTGCAATGGGCCGAGAATTTGGAGCAACTGGACCGGCTGGGATAATGGCGAAGCGATTGGACTGTGGAAAGGTTAACCCCGAAGCTCGCAGGGTTAACCAAACAACCTAATTGGTTAACCCCGAAGCCCGCAAGAGTATAACCGGCAAAGAATTAATAACAATTCACCGCGAACACCGCGGCAGGCGCGCCCCAGGTTTCCAGAATGTTCACCGTCAGCGAGTCCGTGACCAACGGCACCGACAAATCATGATGCACCGCCGCCTGATGATTATCATCTACGCTGACGATGACCTCGCCGCGCGCGTCACGAATCTCGTAACGCTTCACGCAAAACACCGGCACCCGCTCCGGTTGCCACCAGAGCACGGTCTCGCACGCAAAGTCGTAGTCGCCGTCGAAAAACAAACTCACGCGCGAGATTTTTTGCGGCGCTAGCCAGGTCAGCGTCAGCGTCGGCGCGGCATCGCCAGCGGCGGCCACCCAGGCGTTCGAGCGGCAGGTCGGGCGCTGCCAGCAATTTTGCAAATGGCCCGCGCCGTGGCACGCCAGCCCGCCGCTGACGGTGAAGGCGAGATTGTGCCCGCCGGGGCGACGGTCGGGGATGAACGTGTCGTAACTTTCGCCGCCGATTTTAGCATAGTCCTCGCTGTGCGAGTAACGCAGCCGCGCGAGGCCGGTCACGCGCTGCTCGCTGGTGGCGAGCGTGACGTCCGGGTTGGCGCCGAGGATGACGAAGGCGTAGCCGTCCGCCGGCATGGACGCGGCGAAGTTCACCGGCAGCGGCACGCCGTGGCCGGCCCGCACCGCCAGCGTTTGTTTTTCCAAAACCACGTCCGGCGTGAAGTGCCACGGCCCGCTGGTCGTCCGTAACTCCACCGTCAGCGTCGTGTCACGCGCCACCTCGGCGGCGGTGAACTCGAACGCCGGCACCGCGCTCGCCGGCAGCGGCAGCAATTGCGCGTAGGTTTTATCCAGCGGCAGCGTCGGTCCGTCGGCGGGCAGTTTTTTCAACACGAACTCGCTCGACACGCTGACCGTGGCGGCGTTCGCCAAATTGGCTGGGTCGCTGATGGTGACGCCGGGGAGGTGGTGCCCGGAGCGCGCGAGGCGGGTTTGCAACTCGCGCAACAGCGCGTCGTCAGCGCCGATGGCGCGCGGCAGCTTGCCCTCGCGCGCGCACAGCGCCGCCGCCGCGCCGACGGCCTGCCCGCCGAGCGCGCAGGTCGCCATCACGCGCGTGGTGCCGTGCGCGACGTGCGTGGCGCTGATAAGGCGGCCGGCGAGGAATAAATTTTCCACGTTGCGGCTGTAATAGCAGCGGTAGGGAATTTGATAGACGCCTTTCTGGTGCAGGTGATGCGAGCCAGCGATTTTCGCGTACACCCCGTCGGCGGGATGCAAGTCAATGGACCAGCCGCCGTAAGCCACGGCGTCGCGGTGCGGCTTGCGCTCCACCACGTCGCTCTGCCGCAAAATATAATCGCCCTCGAAACGCCGGCTCTCGCGCTTGCCCGGCACCGTGCCGACCCACTCCAGCGTGAGGTTGCGCGCCTCCGGGAACTTGCCGGAATTCTTGATGTAATGCCACACGCCATAGACGACGCGCCACAATTCCCACTTGATGTCCTCCGCGTCATGCACCGTGTCGAGCCGCCCGCCCCACTCAATCCACCACAACTTGCAGCCGTCCGTGCCGGCGTTGAAATGCGTGTAACGCGGGATTTTTTGCTCAAGGTCGCGCAACGCGAACGCCGGCGGCACGAACTCGACCGGATGCCCGGCATCCTTGGTGTAAAAATACAGCGAGCTGCCGAGCAGAAAACCGAAGTCGCCGTCGGGCGCGAATTTCTCGCCGAACTCCTCCCGCGTTTCCGCGCCCATGCGGAAGGCCGCGCCGGCGAGGAAGCCGACGATGCCGTCGCCGGAGGCGTCGCAAAACAACGGCGCGGTGGCCTCGTACATGGTGCTGTTCTGGCTGTTGAACGCGCGGACGCCGGCGATGCGGCCACCGCCGGCGGCCTGGTCCACCGCGAAGCACGCCGTGTTCAACAGCAGCATGAGATTTTTTTCCGCGACGAGTTTCTCCAGCAGCACCGTGTCGAACAACACCGGATTGCCGTCCGGGTTGCGCCACAAATTTTCCAGGAAAATTTCATTAATCACCCCGCCCTCGCGCGAGTAGCGGTGATTGCTGGTCATATGATTGGTCGCGCCGAGCAGCCACAGCCGCACCTCGCTGGAGGCATTGCCGCCCGGCACCGGACGGTCCTGGATGAGCACGACCTTCAGCCCCGCGCGCGCGGCCTCGATGGCGCAGCAGACGCCCGCCATGCCCGCGCCGACGATGACCAAATCGGCGTTTAATTTGACCTGTTTCGCGGCGCGCGCCACCGCCGGCGGTTGTACCAGAATATTTGTATTGTTCATAAGCAGAGCGCAGTTTAGCAAATTCCAACGGTGGTGCAAGCGCGGCGGGGGATGGGTGGTGCGTCAAATTCCCCTTCACGGAAGGGGAATTCGCTGGCGCAGACGGCCGGGGCGGGGTTTGGCGTCTTTGGCGGGCAGACGAATTTTTAGTTTTGCGTTTTGCACCGCTTTTCCTATATATCTTCCCGCAGTGATGCAAAAAAATCCTGAGCCGTGGTCGCGCGAGCAAGCGTTTCAAGTCTATAACATTGACCGCTGGGGCGGCGAGTATTTCAGTATCAACCAGGCGGGCAATATCAGCGTGCGGCCCAAACGCGCGGCCGGGCCGGAGTTGGATTTGACCGAGGTCGTCGCCGAGGCGCGGGAGCGGGATTTGTCGCTGCCGCTGCTCATCAGGTTCCAGGACTTGCTGCGGAACCAGGTGGCGGCGCTGAACGAGAGTTTTCGCAACGCGATTCGCGAGCACCATTACCAAGGGCAATATCGCGGCGTGTTTCCGGTCAAGGTGAACCAGTTGCGCGAGGTGGTCGAGGAGATTCTTGACGCGGGTGCGCCGTATGATGTGGGGCTGGAGGTGGGGAGCAAGCCGGAGTTGTTCGCCGCGCTGGCCATTCACCAGAACCCGGCCAGCCTGTTGATTTGCAACGGGTATAAGGACGCGGAGTTTATCCGCATGGCGTTGCTGGGGCGCAAGCTCAACAAGCAGGTCGTGATGGTGATTGAGAAGTTGGAGGAGTTGTACCGCGTCCTAAGCGTCGCCGAGCAGATGAATGTCGAACCTATCATCGGCATCCGCGTGCGCTTGCAGGCGAAGGGCGCGGGCAAGTGGGCGTCGTCCGGCGGCGAGAACGCGAAGTTCGGGCTGAGCACGGCGGAGTTGCTGGCGGCGGTGGAGTTGCTGCGGCAGCGCGGCAAGGAACATATTTTCCAGCTCGTGCATTTCCACGTCGGCTCGCAAATTCCCGACATCCTGACCGTCAAGCGCGCGGTGCGCGAGGCGGCGCGGTATTACGCGAAGTTGACCAAGATGGGCTTCGGCGTCAAGTACCTCGACGTCGGCGGCGGCTTGGGCGTGGATTACAACGGCAGCCGCACGTCGTCGGAAAGTTCCACCAACTACACGCCGGACGAGTACACGCGCGACATCGTGTACAACATCGCCGACATTTGCGCCGAGGAGCAGGTGCCGCAGCCGGACATCGTCAGCGAGAGCGGCCGGGCCATCGTCGCGCATCACTCCGTGCTGCTGGTGGAGGTGTTCGGCTCGATTGCCAAGGACAAGACCTCGTTCCCGCCGCCCGCTGACGCTGACCACAAGCTCGTGAAGGACATCGCCGGCGTGTTGAAAAAATTGAACAAGCGCAACCGCCGCGAGTGCCTGCACCACGCCAAGCTCATCAAGGAAGAAGCCGCCACGCGG
This sequence comes from Verrucomicrobiales bacterium, assembly GCA_031265365.1. Taxonomy (GTDB): domain Bacteria; phylum Verrucomicrobiota; class Verrucomicrobiia; order Methylacidiphilales; family JAAUTS01; genus JAIRPN01. The sequence goes on along the minus strand of JAISCS010000198.1, from coordinate 8,063 downwards.
TTCGAGGTCGGGATGCTCGATTTGCCATCCAAGGCGCGGGTGGAAACCGGCTTTTGGAAAATCGTCGAGTCCATTGTACAAATGTACCGCAACGGCTTCGGCGGTAAAATGCCCGACGAGGTGCACGAATATCAATCGCTGCTGGCGGAACAATACCTGTGCAATTTCTCCGTGTTCCAGTCGCTGATCGACCATTGGGCGGTCGGGCAACTGTTCCCCATCGCACCCATTCACCGCCTGAACGAGGCGCCGACCGAGGAGGCAACGCTGGTGGACATCACCTGCGATTCCGACGGCAAGATTGACACCTTCATCAACGATGACGATGTGCGCCACACGCTGCCGCTGCACAATCTCAACGGCCAGCCCTACATCCTCGGCTTTTTCCTGATGGGCGCGTATCAGGACGTGATGGGCGATTTGCACAACCTCTTCGGCCCCGTCACCGAGGCGCACGTGTTCCTCGACGAGGACGAGCCATCCGGTTTTTATATTGAGGAAGTCATCCCCGGCTTCTCCATCGGCCAGGTGCTCGACGACGTGCAATACGAAACCAATGTCCTCGCCCGCCAAATGAAAACCCAGATTGACCAAGCCATCAAGGCCGATGTGCTCAAGCCCAGCGAGGGCATGAGACTGCTGGCGGAATACGAAAAAGGACTGACCAAACCCACTTATCTTTCCATCTAAAAAAAACGCGATTTTCCTATTGGCAAAGAACCATCACTACGCTAGAACAGAAGGCTCTTATGCCGAAAAACGCAGTCAAAACCAAGCAGTCGAAAGTCGTCAAGGTGGCCCAACCGGTCAAAAAAACGGTGGTCAAAAAGTCTTCCGCCAAGCCGGCGAAGGCCAAGGTTCCCGCGCCGAAAAAGCCCGCGAAGCCGATGGTGCCGCGGAAACCGGTCAGGCCTTCGGCCAAGGCCAAATCCGGCAAAGTCACCACTGTCAGCAAACCGAACAAGGGTAACAAGGGCAAGGTGACCAAGCCTGTTTTCGGCAAACCCCCGTTTCCCATCAAAAGCCCCAAAATCATTTCCCCCGGGGCAAGCAATGCCATCATCAAGCCGGCCAAGAATCGCAGCTTGAGCGTTAAATTTTTGACCCAGCAGCGGAAAAAACTCATTGATTTGCGCGAGCACATGGTCAACCAGATGCAGGGCGTGGCGCACACCAATCTTAATTCGCCCGGCGACGACAGCCAAGTGTCCGCCTTCGGGATGCACCAAGCGGACGCTGGCAGCGACGCCTATGAAAAGGATTTCGCGTTGAGCCTGTTGTCGCAGGAACAGGACGCGCTGTATGAAATCAACGCCGCTCTCAAGCGCATTGACAGCGGCACTTACGGTGTTTGCGAGATGTCCGGCCAGCCGATTCCAGTCAACCGCCTGGAGGCGACTCCGTTCGCGCGGTTCACCATCGAGTGTCAGTCGCAAATCGAAAAGGAGCAAAAAGGTCATGACCGCTGGGAAACCAACGCGCAGTTCATGGACAACGTCGAGACTTTTTACGAGGAAGAAGAAGAAACCGATGATGAAGATTCGGACAAACTGAAATTGAAGGAATAAACTTATGGGAGTCAAACCAACCAAGAAAAATGCCCGGCGCCGTCGTCCGCGCCGGAACCTGAATAAAAAACGCATCGACATCAGCGTGCAGGCGCTGGATTACAAAAGCCCCGATATGCTCAAGAAATTCCTGACCGAGCGCGGCAAGATTCTGCCCCGCCGCGTCACCGGCATGCCTTCCAAGTTGCACCGGAAGCTCGTCCGCGAAATCAAACGTGCACGCAACATCCTACTGGTAAAATAATATGTCCCGCAAATGCGTCATCACCAACAAGAAACCCTCGCTCGGCTCGCACATCAACCGCAGCGGTAAAGCCAAGCGCGAGGGCGGCATCGGCACCCACATCACCAAGGCGACCCCGCGCACGTTCACTCCGAACTTGCGCGACAAACGCCTTTGGGTGCCGGAATTGAAGAAGTATGTCCGCGTCCGGCTGTCCGCCAAGGCGCTGAAGACGATGGACAAAAACGGCGTGTACGTCACGTTGAAGGGAGCCGGCTTGGTTTAATTTAAGATTGCCAGCCGCCGAAAAAACTGGAGAATAGGCGCTGACGGTCAGTGCCGTTATAAACAACAATAAAAAAATGGGAGAAATTGATTATGGCTTTTAGCGTAACCAGCAAGAAAAGCGGGAAAAACTATTTCCTGCATGGCAAGGAACAAGAACTCAGGGGTGGTCACAAGGTCACCTTGTACTACTTCGCCGGCACAGCGGGCGAGAACGCTCTGAACGAATTACCGAAGGGGTATATCGTTTCGGAAAACACTCGCACCGGTCTGCCGATTTTGAAAAAGGGTTAAGCCCTCGGAAAATCCTTAAAAAAGCGCATCCGCTGAGGGTGCGCTTTTTTTCTAATATCTAGGTATCCGTGTCAATCTGTGGTTAAATTACGCCTCATGACCACCAGCGTTCAAAAAATCCACTTCCTCGGCGTTTGCGGAACCGCGATGGGCAGCGTCGCCGCCATGCTTAAGGACCAAGGCTTCACCGTCAGCGGTTCCGACGAACGGGTCTATCCGCCCATGTCCGATTTTCTCCGCGCCAAGGGCATCATTATCAGCGACGGTTACCGCCCCGAAAATGTGCCCGCTGACGCTGACCTTGTCGTCATCGGCAACGCCATCTCGCGCGGCAACCCGGAACTCGAGGCCGTTCTCAACCAACGCCGCTATTACCTCTCGCTGCCGGAGACGTTGAAACAATTCTTCCTCCGCTACTCGCACAACCTCATCGTCAGCGGCACGCACGGCAAAACCACCACCACCTCGTTGCTCGCGTGGTTGTTCCAAGACGCCGGCCTTAATCCCAGTTACATGATTGGCGGTATCCCGCTGAACCTCGGCCAAGGCTGCGCCCGTAACCCGTGCGGCAAACACTGGATTCTTGAGGGCGATGAATACGACACCGCCTTCTTCGACAAGCGCAGTAAATTTTTGCATTACCTGCCCGAATTGGTCATCATCAATAACATCGAGTTCGACCACGCCGACATCTACCGCAACCTCGACGAAATCAAGCTGACGTTCAGCCGCTTGGTCAGCCTCGTCCCGCAAAACGGCATGATTGTCCTGAACGCTGACAATGACGCCGCCATCGAAGTCACCCGCGGCGCCGGCGCGCAGTTGCTTGAGGTCGGCTTCAACGCCAACGCCGCGCTACGCATCACCGACCTGAGCGTCAGCGCCGCCGGCACAGGGTTCACCGTCAGCGGCCGCCGTTTTCACCTCCCGATGCATGGCCGGCACAACGTCCACAACGCCGCCATGACCGTCGCCGCCGCTCACTGTTACGGCCTCAGCCACGAGCAAATCGCCCGCGGCATGGCGCGATTCAAAGGCGTCAAGCGCCGGCAGGAAGTTCGCGCCGAAATCAACGGCATCACCATCGTGGACGACTTCGGCCATCATCCCACCGCGCTGACCGAGACCATCAGCGCCCTGCGTCAGCGTTACCCCAAGCGCCGGCTCTGGGCGTTGTTCGAGCCGCGCAGCAACACCACCCGCCGCGCCGTGTTTCAACAAGAACTCCCCGCCGCCCTCGCCCACGCTGACGGTGTGTTCATCACGCCAATCGCCCGCGCGGAACAACTCGCTGAAGCTGACCGGCTGAACGTCCCCCTCATCATCGGCGAATTGCAAAAGAAACACCTCCCCGCGCACTACGCCGCTGATGCTGACGAAATCGTGGCAAAACTCCCCCCGCTGCTGATGACCGGCGACGTGGTGGCCGTCTTTAGCAACGGCGGCTTCGGCGGGCTGATTGAAAAACTCATCGCCAAACTGTCAGCGTAACCTGGCGGACGGGAGTGTTTCAGCGTTCACCGGAAATAAACCCAACCCCGCCATCCGCGCGGCCCCTTTCTCTGCCAGAGGAACTTGGTGATTTATTTTCCCGCGCCCTTGCCGGAGCCGGCGTAGCGGAAGGTCAGCTTCTGCACCTTCGCGTAACTACAGGCGTCCAGCACTTGAATCACGCGGTTGTGCAACGCCTTCGGGTCGGGCGCGACTATCACGGGGGCATCGTTCCCGCCCATGCCTTCCACCATGCCTTTCAAACGCTCACGCACCATCTCCAGCGTGTCATCCGTCGGGTCAGCGGCGACGCTGTTGTTGATGGCGATATTGCCCGGCACGTCAATGGTAACCACTATCGGCATCATTGAAGTATCGCCAATGGCCCCCTTCGACTCGCCGGGAATCTTAATGCCCAGCTCCCCTTCCTTCGACGCCGCCGCGCCCGCCGCCACCATGAAGAACAGCAGCAACACGAACATCACATCCAACATTGGCGCAATCTGCAATCCAAACTCGCCTTCTTCCCCGCCTCCTCCGCCTGCCATAAATTTGTCTCCCGCTTGTGTTTAACTTTCCTGGTCCTCGCGGTTGCCCACATCCTTGTCATCCGCAAAGAACACCACATCCAAAATTCCAGCCTCCGCCGCCGCTTTCATGATGCCGCTGATACGCTCAAACGGCGTGTCTTTGTCAGCGCGAATCACCACGCGGAACGGTTTGCCAGTGCCGGCCTTTTCGTAATCCTGCGCGTAACCCCTCAGTATTGGCACAATCTGCTCAGGGTCGTCGTACTTCACGCTGTTCATCAGAATGAGGTAATTCAACTTCTCCACGTTGATAACCGCCTCGCCCAAGCCCTTCTCGACCGGCTTCGACTGGTTTGCCTTCGGCAGGTCAAGGTCAGCGGTCTGGGTGATGACCTCCGTGGTCGCCGTCGCCATGAAAAACAACAGCAGCACGAGCAGCACGTCCACCATCGGCGCGACTTGGAACTCCATCTCGGTGTTTTCCTCCAAGCCGGCGGGCGGACCGGGCAGCGCCTCGGACTGTTGTGCGGTGGGGTCGTCGCTCATTGTCGTGTCCCGTGATTATTGGCCCTCGGAAACTTGGAAGCCGACCAGTTGGTCATACGGCACGTTCCGCAGCAGCGTCTTCAACTGCGTATGCGCGTCCGTGAAGACCGAGGTCGCGACGTTCTTGAAATAGTAGAAGAAAATGAACGCGGGAATGGCGACCGTCAGACCGGAGGCCGTGGCAATCAACACCTCGGAAATGGCCGAGGACAAGCCGGTCATGTTGGCGACGCCGGACTGGCCCAAAGTGGCGAACGCTTTCATCATGCCCAACACCGTGCCGGTCAACCCAATCATCGGCGCGACGACCCCGATAACGGAGAGGTAGTTATTGCGCGACTTGAGTTGCACCGAATACTTGGCGAAGTTCTCATTCAATGCCTCCTCGACGGCGTGCTTGCCGAGGCCGATGACCTTGATGGCCGGCCCAAGGCATTGCGTCAGGAAGCACTGGTTGGCCTTGCACGTGTCGAAGGCGACCTGGTAATTGTACGTGTTCATCGCGTCGGCCAGCATCGCCAGCACCGCCGGCGGCATCAGCGCCTTGGTGCGAATGCGGATGAACAACTCGATGATGAACGAAATCATCACCACCGAGCCGATCAGCAAAATCCATAGGACGATGGCTTCCGCTGACAGGTGGAAGAACACGTCCGTGAACTTGACTTCCTTCGAGCCGCCCTCGGCTTCCTGCGCCAATAGTTGTGATGTCATGCCCGCAAAGCCCAGCATGGTGATGCCGGCTGCCATTAGTTTTTTCATTATAGTGTTCATGGGTTTGAAAAATAACGGTGCCATCGTAACGAAAAAAAAGACGAATGCAATAATCTATTTCACCAAAATTTATTTTTTCTTCCGCGCCGTTTTTCGGCGGGCGGACCCCGCTGACGGTGCCGCTGGCGCCGCCGCCGTGCCCGCCATCCCCTTTAATTCCCTAATCTGGTCGCGCAACAACGCCGCCTTCTCATACTCCAAACTCTCCGCCGCCGCAATCATCTCCGCCTCCAACTGCGCCACCGTCAGCGCCACATCATCGCTGACCGTCAGCGGCGCGCGCGATTTATTGCCGCCGCGGATGGTCGTGCCGAGGCTTTCCTGAATCCCGCGCGTCACCGTCCGCGGCTCAATGCCGTGCGCGGTGTTGTACGCCATTTGTTTTTCGCGCCGCGCCTTCGTCACGTCCAGCAGCCGCCGCATCGAGCCGGTGATTTGGTCGGCGAACAAAATCACCTCGCCGTTGACGTGCCGCGCCGCGCGCCCCGCCGTCTGAATCAGCGACGTCTCCGACCGCAAGTACCCCTCCTTGTCCGCGTCCAGCACCGCCACCAGCGACACCTCCGGCAAGTCCAGCCCCTCGCGCAGCAGGTTAATCCCCACCAACACGTCGAACTCCCCCGCCCGCAGCGCCCGCAAAATCTCCACGCGCTCAATCGCGTTGACATCAGCGTGAATATACTGCACCCGCAGCCCCGCGCCTTTTAAGTAATCCGTCAAATCCTCCGCCGTCCGCTTCGTCAACGTCGTCACCAGCACCCGCTCCCCGCGCTTCGCCCGCGCGTCGGCCTCGTTGATAACCTCGTCAATCTGCCCCGCCAGCGGCCGCACGGAAATCTGCGGGTCAAGCAACCCCGTCGGGCGAATCACCAACTCCGCCACCTCACCGGCAGCGGCCCGCTCCAATTCATACTTCCCCGGCGTCGCCGACACATAAATCCGCTGCCGGACCAATTCCTCAAACTCGGCGAAATTCAACGGCCGATTGTCCAGCGCCGACGGCAACCGGAACCCGTGGTCCACCAACACTTGCTTGCGCGAATGGTCGCCCGCGTACATCCCGCCGATTTGCGGCACCGTCGCGTGCGACTCGTCAATCACCGTCAAAAAATCCTCCGGGAAAAAATCAATCAACGTCCCCGGCCGCGACCCCGGCGGACGCCCGCTCAGTGGCCGCGAGTAATTTTCAATCCCGCTGCAAAACCCCATCTCCTGCATCAAATCAAGGTCATGCGTCGTCCGGGCCTTCAACCGCTGCGCCTCCAGCAACTTCCCCGCCTGCTCCAACTCCGCCAGCCGCCCCGCCAACTCCTCCTGAATCACCAGCAACCCCTTGCGTAACTTCTCATGCGGCGTCACATAATGCCGCGCCGGAAAAATCACCGCGCTCTCCAGCGTCTCCAACCGGTCGCCCGTCAACACCTCAAACCGCGACAACCGCTCCACCTCATCGCCGAAAAACTCAATCCGCAACCCGTCCTCAGAATATCCGGGCACCACCTCGACCACCTCCCCGCGCACGCGAAACACCCCCGGCCCAAGTTGCATATCATTCCGCATATACTGCACCTCCACCAGCCGCGACAACAACGCCTCCCGCGACCAATTCGCCCCGACGCTGACGTTCACCACCATCTCCCGATAATCCTCCGGCGACCCCAACCCGTAAATGCACGACACCGACGCCACCACAATCACATCCCGCCGCGACAACAACGACGAGGTCGCCGACAACCGCAACCGTTCGATATCCTCATTAATGCTCGAATCCTTCTCAATATACGTATCCGACTTCGGGATATACGCCTCCGGCTGGTAATAATCGAAATACGACACGAAATACTCCACCGCATTATCGGGGAAAAACGACTTGAGTTCCGAATACAACTGCGCCGCCAGCGTCTTATTGTGCGAGATGACCAGCGTGGGCCGGTTCAAGCGCGCGATAACATTCGCCACCGTGAACGTCTTCCCGCTGCCAGTGACGCCGAGCAACACATTATGGCGCCGCCCGTCGAGCACCCGCCGCGTCAACAGCTGAATCGCCCGCGGCTGGTCCCCGCTCGGCTGGTAAGGCGCCTTGAGTTTGAACTGCATCACCCCATACTAAAAACCCACCTGGCCGGCACAACTGTTTTTTGGGATGTTCGCGCAGAGCCGCGGAGCCGCGGAGTTTTTTTTTGATTTAATAAATTCTGGTTCTATCCCGTTATCAGTGGAATTGCGATGGCGCGTGATAAGCGCTTAATAATTCCCCTTCCGTGAAGGGGTGGCCGCGGAGCGGACGGGGTAGTTCAGCGTTTAAGGGAAACTGCCAAAACCAAACGCTGAACTACCCCGGCGCTCCGCGCC
>JAISCS010000182.1 GCA_031265365.1 Verrucomicrobiales bacterium | reverse complement strand
GCAAAACCCAGTCTTGCACGCAAGAAACCCTTTTGCCCGGCGGCAGAGACCACTCTTGCATGCAAGAACTCTCCTCGCCGCGCGGCAAAGTCCAGTCTCACCTGCAAGAATCGCCCTTGCGCGGCGGCAATTTGATTTCTTGCACGGAACACACTTGTTTTTAACAAGTTACAAATCGCCCGCTGGCGGCGCACCGACGGGCGGCACCACGCCGGCAGGAGTCTCCCCCGCGTCGGCGGCAGCGCCGCCATCCTTGCCCTTGCGCTTGTGGTGACGGTCAATATACTGCTGGAATTTCGCCACCAACTCGTTATAGAACTCTATGAACGCCACATACTTGCCCTTATACGTCTCGCGGTCGGCGCCGTAAGCGATGGCATTGGCGAGGTTCCAGCCCGCCTCGTCGAGCCGCGCGCGAATGGCCGGCAATTGATAATGCGCCTGGCCGCCCTCGGCCACGATGCGCTCGTCATACAACTTGTCGAACCGCTCATTCTCATCGCGCAACGTGGCGAGCCGGTCGTCGATTTTCAAATCCACCAAATAACCGAGGATGACCGGCACGGACAAGTCCTCGACGAGATTGTGGATGAGGCCGCTCCACTCATTGTAAGAAAGGTAGCGGCCATGCGGGCTTCTATAAGCGTCGAGCGCGGTTTTGACCGCCAGCGCCTTGTTATGGTAAGACTCGGCGCCGGGTTTTTGCAAGGCGGAGAGCACCGCGGTTCTCAAGGAACTGAACGCCAGCTTGCGCAAGGCGTGCTGGTCCTCGATTTGCGGAGTGAGGGCGCTTTTGCGGATATGCTGCAGCGCGGCGTCCTCCTCCAGATAAGCGGCGTGGGCGGGCTTGAACGGCTCGCCGACATTGAAGCCGGTGGCCCCGCCGTGCTCGGCGATATAGCTGAACAGCCGGTGGTTAAACTCGAAGTGCATCTCATTCCGCAGACGCGGGAAGGAGACCAGTAGGGTTAATTTTGCTTTAAGCATAATTTTTCTTGGTTAAGCAATCCAAGGTTAGAGTCAATGGCGGCCGGGTCAAGCAATAATTCTTCCCGCACGCGCCAATTCCCCTTCCGTGAAGGGGTGGCGCGCAGCGACGGGGTGTTTTAGCGTTCGGGGTTGGGCATTCCCCGCAACGCTGAAACACCCCGTCGGCTCCGCCGCCACCCCTCTACGAGAGGGAATTATTTACGGGACTGGAATCATACGGGAGGGGGAACCTGCTGGCACTGAGATAACCTCATAGGCCATGCTTCGGCGTGAGCTAATTCCCCTCTCGAAGAGGGGTGGCCGCGCCAGCGGACGGGGTGTTTTAGCGTTCGGGGTTGGGCATTCCCCGCAACGCTGAAACACCCCGTCGGCTCCGCCGCCACCCCTCTACGAGAGGGGAATTAGCGCGCGCGGGAAGCATGGGGAGTAGCAGCAAAAACATCGGCGCGTCCATTACGAACGCGCCGATGTGAACCAAACGAAAAGCCGTTAACGTTTCCGCCGCAGCCAGACGATTAATCCCGCGCCGAGGCCAACGCCGAGCAGGGCGAAGGTGGTGGGTTCGGGGATGATAGAGTAATCGAAATTAGTCAATGTCAGTGTGGTGGAGGCGTTGTAGATACGGAAGCCGATGGAAATATTTTCCCAACTCGGTATGGTGGCAATGGAGCTAAAGTCTAAAGTCTTGCCGCTGATGGTAAAGTTCAAGGTTTCCCCCGGTTTATATTCGAGCGTCCAAGTATTGTTCAAGCCGGGGTTGCTCAATACGCCGGCGTCTGTCCGCCAACCGCCGGAGTTGCCACCGTGGGCGAGGTCGATAGAACCGGGGCCGGTGGTGCGGACATTAGTGTTGTTCATCAGGAAGCCAATGGCCTCGCCGTTGTTGCCGCTGATGCTGTTGGTGTTGACGAAGTAAATGCCAATGGAAGGCCCGCCATTGTCGCTCGCTAAGGTGTATTGGCCGGTGAAGGTGAAAATATCATCCGTGTCGAGGTTGAAGATGGTGGAGGTATCGTTCTTCCAATTCACCACCCACGGAATCATGTCAAAAGAGCCAGTTGACGTGTTATCCATATTGGCGGCGATGAAAGCACTGTTATTGCTACTGTATTGATTGGGATTGCTGGCGCCGACTTGGATTTTACCGTCATAATAAAACGTCGCCGCCCGCGCGCTGACACTGACCGAGACTAACAAAATAACACCGACAATCATGCCAACCACATTAATATTTCTTAATACCCTCTTCATAGATTTCCTTTCGTTCTATGGGAATATATTTAATGAACCGCCCGCATGTGGAAATGGATTATTCTATCTTTTTTTTGCATTTTGTCAGGAGGCTTTTGGCGCCGGATAGCGCGTCCATTGGCATGGCGCGCGGATGTCACGCCCGCCGGCGCACAGAATGTCCGCGCGCCATACCTCAGCGAATCCACAGCAGCCCGAAGTGAATCCACAACGGAATCGTCACCAAGCCCGCGACGGTGCCGATGAGCACCACCCGCAGCGCCGTCGGCACGTGCCCGCCGTAATGTTGCGTCATCACCACCGTGAACGTCGCGGCGGGCATGGCGGCTTGGACGACCAGCACTTGTTTCAACATCAGCGGCAGCGGCAGGAATTTCGCGGCGGCGATGATGATGAGCGGCATCAACAGCGAGCGCGCGAGCAGCGCCATCACGCTGACGCGCCGCGCCGCGAACAACTCGCCGACGCCGTTGACCGTGAAATCGCTGAACGACGCGCCCACCATCAGCAAGCCGCACGGGATGGCGCATTGGCCGAGCAACGCCAGTGTGTCCCAGACGAAGCCCGGCGCATACTCGCGCGCCGGCAGCAGATTCAGCAACAGCGCGCCGACGATGGCGATGAGCGGGGCGTTGAGGATGCCGCGCCAGCCCGCTGACGGCGACCCACCGCCGCCGATGAGCCAGGCGATGAGCGTCCACAAACAAATCTCCGACCCCATGTTGTAGGCGAAGCACACGCCGACCGCCTCCGGTTGAAACAACGCGGCGATGACGGGGATGGCGAAGTAGCCGTAGTTGTTGATGCCCGTGGTGGCGGCGAAGGTGCGGCGTTCGACGCCGTATTTCAACCCCGCCGCCCGTGACAGCAACCAGCCGAGGCCGACGGCGACGAGCACCAGCGCCACGCACAGCAACGGCGCTGTCAATGACACATCCGCGCGACGCAAGGCGGGATTGCCGATGATGGAGTCGAGGATGAGGCATGGGTACAGCAAATTGACGACGAGGTGGAAAATAGTCTGGTCGCCCTCGCGCCGCAACACGCGCAACCGCCGCATGACCAACCCGCTGCCGATGACCAGAAACACCGTCAGCACCGGCGCCAACACCGTATAATAATCGCGCATGAAAAACTATAACCGCGAACCGACGCCGGGACAAAGCACAAAAAGAATCTCGCGCCAAGCCGTCAAGACGCGGAGGATTTTTTACCGGTGGTTCATGGAGCACATGGAAGCTATCGACGGACGGCCCGGTACAGCGCCATCTCATCCAGCATCGCGTCAATGTTCTCCAGCGGCGTATCCGGCATGATGCCGTTGCCCGCCGCCAGCAACAGGCCGCCGTCGGGTCGCGCCATGTGGTCAATCAACTCCCGCACCCCAGCCCGCACCCCAGCCCGCACCTCCGCCACGGTGCCCTCCGGCAACAAATGCTGCACGTCCACCCCCGCCAGAAAACTGATGCGCTCGCCGAACCGCGCCGCCGTCGCCCGCTCGTCCATGCAGCCCTTCTGGACGGGATGGAACACGTCCACACCGGCGCGAATCAACTCATCCATCAGCGCCGTGTTGTCGCCGCACGAATGCAGGAAAAAGTGCATCCCCTGCCCGTGGATGTGCGCCGCCAGTTCCTCATACAGCGGATAATACAACTCTTGGAACACCTCCGGCGACATCATCAGCCCCGCTTGATGGCCCAGGTCGTCCGACGAAAAAAACGCGTCGAAGCCCAGTTCCGCGAACTGGTCCACCATCGCCTTGTTAAATTCCAAAATCCTGCGTCCCAGAATTTTCAGCCGCTCCATCTCCTCGAAATAATCCACCATCAAGTTCTCCATCCCGCGAATCATCCACAACCGCTCATGGAACAAATGCCACCACATCCCCAGCTTGTACCGCCCGCCCGCCGCCGGCAGTGACGCTCTCACCTTGTCGAAGCTGCCCGGCTCGCGCGGGTTGGGAAAGTCCGCCAAAAACCAATCCAGCTCGTCCCACTCCGGCAGCAACACCACGTTCTCGCCGATGCTGTGGCTTTCCGCGCCGCGGTAGTCCGACCGGTGGCCCCAGCGATAATTCGGGTTAGCGGTGCCGGAGACCGTCATCGCCGGCGCGACGGGGTGACTGAGAAAAATATCGTCGGGATAATTCGCCGCCACGCGGTCCAGCGCCGCGCCGTATTTCTCCCTGAGGCCGTTGCCCCACCACTTGTGCAACACCAGCGGGACCGGCCCCCCGCCCTTGCGCTCAATCGTGTTGACCACCGCCGCCTTGGATAAAGGTTCTCTAACCATGAGGCTTCGTGTCTAACCGCTGGCGTTCAAATTGCAATGTTTTTTTGGGTTCTATCCCGTGAACCGAGGAATGGCGGTGAATTCCCCTTCCGTGAAGGGGTGGCGCGGAGCGCCGGGGTAGTTCAGCGTTTGGTTTTGGCAGTTTCCCTTAAACGCTGAACTACCCCGTCCGCTCCGCGGCCACCCCTTCACGGA
>JAISCS010000108.1 GCA_031265365.1 Verrucomicrobiales bacterium | reverse complement strand
GGAATTGGCCCGCGCGGACACCATCAGAGATGTTGCGATTCGGCAATCACCGCGCGGTAGTGCCGCAGTATCGAGTGCAGGGTCACGCGCAGCGTCCGCGCTTGCTCCCGCGCCGGGGTGGTGAGCGGGATTTTCACCGATAACTCGAACGGCTTCGGGCGCAGGACGCCGCCGCTGGTCAGGCTCTGCCGCCGCGTCGCCACCCAGTCGCCGACCGGCGCGAGCGCGTGGCATTGCGCCGCGTCCGCCAGCACCGGTTGCACGAGCGCTTCCTGCAGGCTGCTCCATGAGCCGTGCAGTTGCACCGCCAGCCCGCCCAGATGGTCCAGCCCCAGCAGCGCGATGACGCCGTGGAATTGCACGACCGCCAGCTCCCGCTCAACCAGATACGGCTCCGGCAGCGGCGAATCGCGCCACAGGTCGGCGAACAAATTGCCCCCGCCGACCGCGACCGGCCCGTCACCGTATTGCGACGGCGCGGTCACCGGATAAAAATACAGGTGGAACCCGGTGGCCAATTCGGGCGCGTCAATCAAATCGCGCGCGAACTCGGCGAAGGCGCGCGCGCTGAACCGGTCATCCCCGCGCAAGCCGCCGAAAAAGGCCAGCCGGAACGGATGATGCGTGGATTCCGGCCCGATGAAGACGTAGCGCTCGATTTGCACCCGCCGCGCGTCATGCGCCGCGCTGATGGGCGAGGCCTCCAGCCCGGTCTCCGCCGAGACCAAGTCGCGCAACGCGCGGGTCAGCGCGGCGGGCGGCGGCGGTTGGGGTTTCGGTTCAAGGTCAACGTCAATAATATGGGTGCTCATGGCTGGCGTCCTTTCGGTGTTGAAGCCCAGGAAACTGCTGGTATGCGCTTCGCTTTGGATTTTGGTTGGCACTCCAGCGGACTGGTCGAGATATTTACCTGCTAGGTATGCGGGAATTTTGCGAAAGTGCAAGGATATTTTTTGGTTCTATCCCGTGAACATGTGGAATGGCAGTGGCGGGTGGCAAGCGCGGCATAATTCCCCTTCCGTGAAGGGGTGGCGGCGTCAGCCGGCGGGGTAGTTCAGCGTTCGGCGCTCTTTTCCCTTGAAACGCTGAACTACCCCGTCCGCGTCGCGGCCACCCCATCACGGAAGGGGAATTATGCCGCGCCACCACTCCGGTGTTGCCCTTTTCCAACTTACCCCTATGCTGTCCCCCCTATGGAAGTCATCATCAGCCGTGAGTTCAGGTTCGACGCCGCGCAGGCGTTGACCATCTTTCCCGAAGGTCATCAGTGTCGCCGCTTGCACGGCCATTCGTTCAAGCTGGTCGTGCAGGTGCGCGGCGTTATCAACCCCGCCAACGGGTTGCTCTACGACCACGCCGAAATCAAACAAGCCGTCGCCCCGCTGCTGGCCATCGTCGACCACTCCTACTTGAACGAAATCCCCGGCCTGGCCAATCCCACCATCGAGCTGATGTGCGTGTGGTTCTGGGAACGACTGAAGGACCAATTGCCCGGCCTCGACGAAATCGCGCTGTGGGAGACCCCCGGCGCGTGGTGCCGCTATCGCGGCCAATAAAACCACCCGCCCACCGAACATCGCCACCTTATGAAATACTTCGCCACCATCACCCTCATCGGCAAGGACAAATCCGGCGTCATCGCCAACGTCACCCAATACCTGTTCCAATGGCGCGCCAACATCGAGGCGCTGGAGGAACAAGTCCTGCGCGGCCAATTCAGCATGACTTTGCAAGCCTCCTGGGTCACCGGCCACTTCCCGCAACGGGAAATCCACGACGGCTTGAAAAAACTGGCCGCGCAATCGCGGATGGAACTGAAAGTCCACTTCGCGCAAAAAGGCCAGCGGCAACGCATGGCCCTGCTGGTCACCAAGGAAAGCCACGCGCCCGCCGCGGTGCTGGCGGCGGCCCGCGCCAAACAAATCGACGCCGAGCCGGCGCTGCTGTTGTCCAACCGCCCCGACCTGCGCCCCCTGGCCGAGCAACACGGCCTCCCGTTCCACCTGGTCAACTTCAAGGAACGCCACGCGGCCGAGGCGCGCGCGCTGGAGCTGCTCGAACAGGAACGGATTGACTTCATCGTCCTCGCGCGCTTCATGAAAATCCTCTCGCCCAATTTCGTCTGGCGCTGGAAAAACAAAATCATCAACATCCACCCCTCCCTGCTGCCCGCCTTCCCCGGCGCCGCCGCCTACCGGCAGGCTTACGAGAAAGGCGTGAAAGTCATCGGCGTCACCGCCCACTTCGCCACGCCGGACCTGGACCAAGGCCCCATCATCTGGCAGGAATCCTTCCGCGTGAACAGCGGCGAGACCCTCGCCTCCATCGTCAGCCGCGGCCAGGCGGCCGAATCCAAATGCCTGGTCAAAGCCATCCGCCTCTTCCTGAAAAACCGCCTCGATGTGTATTGGGGCAAGGTCTTTGGAGTTTGAACCGAAAGGATGCCGACCATGAACCCGACCACCAAGGAATTAGTCCGCTACGCCTGGCTCGCGGCGGAAATCAACCGCCACGACATCGCCTACTACACCCTCGCGCGCCCGACCATCAGCGATTTTGACTACGACCAATTGTACCGCGAGCTGCGCGACTTCGAGGAACACCACCCCGCCCACCGTCTGCCCGATTCACCGACCGCGCGGGTCGGCGCGCCGCCGCTGGCGGAGTTCCGCCAAGTGGCCCACCGCCAGCGCATGGAAAGCCTGGACAACACCTACAACCCCGCCGAGGTCGGCGCCTTCCTCGCGCGCGTGCAAAAAACCTTGGGCGACCAACCCGTCTCCTACCTCATCGAGCCGAAAGTGGACGGCGTCGCCGTCAGCATCCGCTACGAACACGGCGCGCTGGCCCTGGGCTTGACGCGCGGCGACGGCACCCAGGGCGACGACATCACGGAAAACCTCAAGACCATCCGCCAACTGCCGCTGACCCTGGCCGGCGCGCCGGAGGTGCTCGAAGTGCGCGGCGAGGTGTACATGACCCACCGCGCCTTCGCCAAGCTCAACCGCGAGCGCGAGGAACAAGGCGCGGAGTCATTCGCCAACGCGCGCAACGCCACCGCCGGCACCCTCAAGCTGCTCGACTCCCGCGCCGTCGCCCGCCGCCCGCTGGCCATCGTCCTCTACGGCGTCGGCGAGGTCAGCCCCGGCCACGGCTTCGACTCCCAGACCGCCACCCTCGCGCGCCTCGCCGCCCTCGGCTTCCCCGTGCCGGAGTGGCACCCCCAGGCCGCCGGCCCCGCCGCCGTGCTCGCCGCCATCAACGCCCTCGACCACCAGCGCCAACACTTCACCTACCCCACGGACGGCGCCGTGGTCAAGGTCGACGACTTCGCCGCCCGCGCCACCCTCGGCTCCACCGCCAAAGCCCCGCGCTGGGCCGTGGCCTACAAATTCGCCCCCGTCCGCGCCGCCACCTGCCTCCACGCCATCACCTTCCAAATCGGCCGCACCGGCGTCATCACCCCCGTCGCCGAACTGGAACCCGTCTACCTCAGCGGCACCACCGTCCGCCGCGCCACCCTGCACAACGCCGACGAAATCACCCGCAAAGACATCCGCGAAGGCGACACCGTCATCATCGAGAAAGCCGGCGAAATCATCCCCCAAGTCATCGGCGTCATCCAAGAATATCGCCCGCCCACCACGGAACCGTTCGACTTCGCCGCGCGGCTGGCCGAGCTGGGGCTGGACGCCGCGCGCGCCCCCGGCGAAGCCGTCTGGCGCCTGCGCCAACCCACCCGCGAGCAACAAATCCGCGCCCTCACCCACTTCGCCGCGAAACCCTGCCTCGACATCGCCAGCCTCGGCCCCGCCATGGCCGAGACCCTGGTCACCGCCGGCCTCGTCACCACCCCCGGCGACCTCTTCACCCTCAAACACGAACAACTCATCCTCCTCGAAAACCTCGCCGACAAATCCGCCGACCACCTCCTCGCCGGCATCGCCGCCGCCCGCCACCGCGAACTCTGGCGCCTACTCCACGCGCTGGGCATCCCCAACGTCGGCGCCCAAACCGCGCGCGACCTGGCCAAACACTTCGGCACCCTCGACACCCTCGCCAACGCGACCTACGAGAACTACCTCCAGAAAAAAATCGGCAAACAAGGCCAAACCCTGAAGGCCGAGGAAAGCGTCATCCCCGGCATCGGCGCCACCGTCGCGCAAAGCCTGCTCACCTGGTTCAACACCCCCGCCCACCGCGCCCTGCTCGAACAACTGCGCGCCGCCGGCGTCAACTTCACCGTCCCCCCGCCCGCCGGCGGCGGCACCGGCACCGGCCAACGCCCGCCGCCCCTCGCCGGCAAAACCTTCGTCATCACCGGCATCCTGACCCAACCGCGCCTGCACTTCGAGGCCCGCATCCACGCCCTGGGCGGCGAAGTCCGCGCCACCGTCGGCCAAAAAACCACCTACCTGCTCGCCGGCGTGGACCCCGGCTCAAAGCTGAAAAAAGCCGTGCAACTCGGCATCCCCATACTGGACGAAGCCGCCTTCGAGCGCCTGACCGGCGCGGCATGATTCCCTGTTAACGCTGAAACACCCCGTCGGCTGACGCCGCCACCCCTCTACGAGAGGGGAATTTGCTCACGCCGGGGCATCGCCGGTGAGACTTGCCTCAGCGTGAGAGATACCCCTCTCGTAGAGGGGTGGCCGCGCCAGCGGACGGGGTGTTTCAGCGTTCCAAAGACCGCAGCACCAAACGCTGAACTACCCCGTCCGCTCCGCGGCCACCCCTTCACGGAAGGGGAATCGCTGACGCGGAAACCAATCCCACTACCCTTGACCCTTGCGTGAGCAAATTCCCCTTCCGTGAAGGGGTGGCGGCGTCAGCCGACGGGGTAGTTCAGCGTTCCGCCCCCCCCCGCTCCCACCCGCGCCGGGAGCACTCCCAGTCCCACCGAAAGCTACTCCCAGTCCAACTTAAAGCTACTCCCAGTGCCACCGAAAGCTACTCCCAGTCCAACTTAAAGCGCTCCCAGTGCCACCGAAAGCTGCTCCCGGTTCAACTTAAAGCGCTCCCAGTCCCACTGAAAGTTACTCCCGGTTCAACTTAAAATTACTCCCAGTCCCACCGAAAGCGGCTGCCGCTTCAACTTAAAGCACTCCCAGTCCCACCGAAACCCACTCCCGCTTCAACTTGACCCGCTCCCGCCACCACTAAAAAATATTTTAAAATATTTGTTGACCTCGCCAAAAATATATATAAACTGCTTCTTAGAACAACAACAGAAAGACATATATGGCCAGCACCAAATACATTTATGCAAAATATATCCCCCGCCAAATCGACCAGCAATACCACTGGGTGCTGGAACTAAAAGGCAACGTCGCCACCCAGCGCGACGTCTTCACCGATATCAACGCCCGCGTCTTCACCGAGTTCGCTGACCGCACCGACGCCTTCATCAACGCTTACAACATGGACCGCGATTTGCGCGCCTACTCCGCCACCATCAATCACACCCTCCACGAAATCATCAGCGGCGTCCCCGCCGGCGTCTACACCGCCACCGCCACCGTCCCCGCCGCGCCCAACTACTTGCCGGCTGCCAACAAAACTTACAAGGCCGGCACCCTCCCCTGGCTGGCCAAGGTCTTCATCCCCGCGCTCCAAGCCTCCACCGGCTGGAACGATTCCATGACCGACTTGTTCCGCCTCAACCCCATCGGCAACAAGCCCAGCCTGGAATACCACAACTTCAAACCGCAAGTCATCAAAGCCTCCGACGGCCGCCACCTCACCATCAAGGGCGTCAAGGGCGGTTTCAAAGCCGTGGAAATCTGGCGCCAACTCTTCGGCGAAAAAGCCCTGTCCAAAGTCGACACCGCCTTCACCCTGCCGTGGACTGACCCCGACCCGTTGAGCGAGGAGGCCGAGACGCGCCACTACCAACTGCGCGGCGTCAAAAAGCAAGGCATACCATTCGGCGCCCCGAGTGAAATCTTCGTCATCACCGCCCGCCGCACCGAAATCATCACCAAGGAGAGCGTGTAACCATTTCCCCTGCCGCCGGTAGCGGCAGGGGGGTTTTCATTGGGCCCCGCAAGGGGCTTTCCTGGCCCCCGACCGGTTAACCCCGGTCGGGGGTTTGGCTATAGCGCGCGGACGTCGTTTGATTTTTAACGCAAAGGCGCAAAGAACGCAAAGAGCATCCAGATTGGTTCAATCATCCATTATAACCTGTTTCAAATATTCCTTGCCTCTTTGCCCCTTTGCGCCTTTGCGTTAAATTCGGCAAATTGAGGCACTACCCGAATTTGGAATTTGTCTTTTCCCCGCCCCCCCGCTAGGGTGTTGCCATGAAACATTGGCTGCTCGCGTTAACCTTCATCATCAACCTCACCGCGGCCTCGGCGCAAGACCCCGGCGCGGCGCAGGACGCCCTCGCCGAACGCCAGCGCATCCTGCGCGCCGCCGACCAGCTTGAATTATTAATCCGCCAAAACGCGCGATTGACCGAACAGCTCGCCACCTTGACCGAGCGGGTGTTGAAACTGGAAAGCGCCGGCGAGGAGCTGCAGGCGCAACTGGCCCGGCAACAGCGGGACTGGGCCGCGGACCGTGAGAAATTGCTCAAGGAAGTCGCCCGCCTCATCGCCGCCGGCGGCAAAGCCACCCCGCCCGCCGCCCCGCCGCCGCCCGCCGCGACCCGGCAGGAGACCGGTTTTTGGTACGACGTGCAAGCGGGCCAAAGCCTGTGGGCCATCGCCGACGCCTACCAAAAGAGTGGCGTCAACGTCAGCGTCAACGACATTCGCCAGGCGAACAATTTGAAGGACGACACGCTGCAAATCGGCCAGCGCCTGTTCATTCCCAAAAAATAATTTATGAGCGTCGACAAAAGAACTTTCCGCCTGAGGAAGCTGAACGACATGGCCGAGTACGGCCCGATGAACGCGGCGGAGTTGCAACAACTCGTCGACTCCGCCTACGTCTCGCCGGAGGATGAAATCGCCACCAAGGCCGACAACTGGCGCGCGGTGACGGATTTCCCCGAATTTGGCATGGTGTGGAAAATCGCGGCTGGGGACGGCACGCTGTACGGGCCGACCTCACTGGGCACCATCCGCGAGTTCATCAAATCCGGCGAGGTGGAATTTGGCGACCAAATCCTCAAGGAAGGCGGCAGCGCGGCGGTCAAGACCGTCGCCGAGGTGCTGGGGGAAAAAGCCGTCGCCGCGCTGAAGGCCGAAATCGCCGGCGCGCCCCGGCCACCGGTGGACCGGCAACTGGAACAAGCCCTTGAAACCGCGCGGGAGCTGCGCATCCGCAACCTTGAAAGCGACCTGGGCACCCTGCAACAGGATTACGACGAATTGAAACACAAATATCTCAAGGCCTGCGAGGAACTGGCCAAGCGCCGCTGACCACCTTGATTTACTCACACCCATCGGGGGAATAAATAATTCCGGTTCCATCCCGTGAACAGTGGCATTGCGGTGACTTCCTTTAACGCTGAACTACCCCGTCGGCTGACGCCGCCACCCCCTCACGGACGGGGAATCGCTGACGCGGGAACCAATCCCACTGACCCTGACCCTTGCGTGAGCAAATTCCCCTTCCGTGAAGGGGTGGCGGCGTTAGCCGACGGGGTAGTTCAGCGTTCATCAAAAATCCTCCCAAAACGCTGAAACACCCCATCGCTCCGCGCCACCCCCTCCACGCGCGGGGAATTATTTCCCCCCCCTTGTTTCAATTCCCGCGCGGCATAGCCAGCGCCTCGGCGAAGTTGCTATCGCACACCCGCAACTCCACCGGCACGCCGTTCTTCTTCATCAACACCGCCAGCGCCTTCCGGTCATCGCGCGCGTAGCGGATGTCGTCGGCGCCCGCGCCCGCCACGCGCCACTGGTACCCGCCGGAGCAGGCTTGCAAAATCGCGCCGGCCAGCTCCACCGGCATCAACGTCACCACCGGCGCCTCGCCCTTGGCCGGCGCGCTCTTCAATTTCAGGTAATGCTCCACCACCGAACGGTCCTTGACCAAGGTCACGATGATAAGCAAATCGTGGTTGAGATAATGTTGCTGCGACAGCCCGCCCTGGCCCGGCGGCTTGAGTTGCTTGACCGGCGGGCCGAAGCGTTTCCGCAACTCCGCCGTGCTCTCCCCCAGCCGCGCGCGCGCCGGCGCGACGCCGGCGGTCACCAGCAGCGCCGCGAGCATCAACCACCGCCAGGCCGCGCAGTTCTTCATAATGTTTCCCGCCACAATTTCCCGACCGCCGCGAGGTCCTTGTCCGAGGAGCGGCGGCGGGCGTGCCGGCGTTGGATGATAGCCAACAACGCCCCGATGTCCACCCGTTCCGGCGGGCGGTCATAATCCCAGCCCGCCGCGTCCTGCTCCTTGAACTGGAAGCGGAATTTCCCCGCGAACGGGGAGACGCGCACCGCGTACTTGGTGCCGTCGTCCCGCTTCATTTTGAACTCAATCGCGCGTCTCATAATTTGGCCACCAAACAAATCCACTTGCCCTTGCGGAAACGGGCGCTGACGGTCAGCCGCTCTTTTCGCAGTGCGGCGGCGACCGCGGCCTCCTGCCCGCGCAAAATCCCCGACACGATGAGCGTGCCGCCGGCGGCGAGCCATTGTTTGAACCGGGGCAGCGCCTTGACCAGCAAGTCCGCGAACAAATTGGCGACGAGCAGGGTGTATTGGCCGGCGGGTTTGAATTGCAAAAGGTCCGCGCGCCGCCACGTGACCGGTGGCACGCCGGCGTTCAACCTGGCGTTGGCGCGCGCGGTGGCGATGCTGTCGGCGTCGTAATCCACCGCCGTCACCCGCGCCCCGCGCAAGCTCGCCGCCAGCGCGAGGAGGCCGCTGCCGGTGCCCGCGTCCAGCACGCGCGCGCCGCCGCCGGCGGGCAAATGTTTCAGCAACTGGCGCAGGCACAGCCCCGTCGTCGCGTGCTCGCCGGTGCCGAAGGCCAGCCCCGCCGGAATAATCAGGCGCGGCAGCCGGCGGTATTTCGGCGGAATGGCGGCGGCGCGGGCGGCGAGGCACAGCCACGGCGGCAGGGGCAGGACAAACGCGCGCCGTTGCGGCGCCAGCCAGCTGGCCTGCGGCTTGCTTACCGCGCGACCGCCAAATTCGCGCGTGAGTTTTTTGCGTTGCGCGGCCGTCAGCGCGTACACTTCCAGCCGCGCCGTCTTGCGTCCGGGCAGATACGTCACCGCGCAATTTTGCGGCCCCGCCCAGGCCAGCCGCTCCAGCCACTCGTCCGTCCACTTCGCGGGAATGATGCGCTGCCACACGTTCATGGCTGGTTGCCGTTTAACCAAGCGGTCACCGGCGTGAAATCGCCGGGCAGGATGTTCACCAGCTGTCGGCGGTGCTCCTCGATGGAAAATTTCTTCAACGCCCAATACGTCCGCTCGTCCTTCACCGCCGTCACCAGCAGCCAGTAATCGCCCGGCGGGAACTCCTCCTTGCGCCCGCCCAAATCCCTCAACTCCGCGAACCCGTTCTCCCCCAGCGACAGCCGCGTCTTGACAAACTCATTCGGCGTCACCAGCAAATGGTCCATGAATTGCCGGGTCACCTCCCGCAACTGCGTGTTCAAATCCGCCGCCCGCCGCTCGTACTGGCGAAGTTCCAATTGGTACGCCGCCACATCCACGTCCACCAGCGCGAGGTCCGCCGTCACCTTGGCCATCCGCTCCCTGACCTCCTCGATTTTCGGCGCCGGCTGCTTGCGAATGTCCTGCGATTTCGCCTTCAACACCGCCATGCGCTTCTGCCAGTCCTCCTGATATTTCTGCCATTCCGCCAGCAAGTCCTCCGCGAACTGGCGCTCGGCCTCCGCGTTCACCGTCTTGGGCATGCCGTACAGCGCCAGCTTGAACGCGTTGACCGACACGTCCATGAAGTCAATGTCCTGATTGCGCCGGTAGTCAAGCCCCAACTGCCGCGCCCGCTCCACCAACTTCTGCTGATACTCCTCCTCGGTCAGCACATACTCCCGGTCCAGTTCCCCGCCCTGCTGCGCCCACAAATCGGTCAACTCATGCTGGGTGTCGGCGATGAACTCGGGAATCTTCATGTCCAACCGCTCCAGCTCGTTCTTCAGCAGCCGCTTCGCCTCCAGCTTGCCCGCCAGGTCCGCGCGCACCGCCGCGAGATTGTTCTGCACCTCGCGCGACTCCAGGTCAATCGGCGCCACGCGCCGGCTGTAATCGGAGCGCAGCAAATCCACCTGGCCCGTGAAGTTGTACACGATGGCCGGTGGCTCCGTCAGCACCAAGTCGCCGGAGTCCACGTGGAACGTCACCCTGGTCTCCTGCATGAGCCACACCGCCGTCAGCGCGGCCACCGTCAGCACCAGCAGCCCCAGGCCGCCCCAGAGCCACAGCGGCACCGTCAGCTTGCGGCGGTCGGCGGCGGCGGGTTCGGGAATGACCACGCGCGGCGGGAACCGGCCGGCGCGCGGCGCGGATTGGGGCCGCGACTGGTCAAACCGCGGCCGGGGTTTGGGTTGGTTGGCGGAAGATTGGTCAGACATAATTTTGCGCTTGTGGATACGACCCCAGGATTTTCAGCCACAGGGTCTTTTTTTGGATTTGCAGGAAAGCCTTCTTCATGCGGGGCCGCTGGCAGTGACCTTTCACGTCAACGAAGAACAAATACTCCCACTCCTTGTGCGCGGACGGGCGCGACTCGATTTTTTCGAGGCTGATGTGGTGCGCCGCGAACAGCGTGAGCACCTCGTTCAGCGAGCCGACCTCGTGCGGCACGGAGAACAACAGGCTGGTCTTGTCCGCCCCCGACGGCGCGGGCATCTGCCGGCCCAGTATCAGGAACCGGGTCTGGTTGCGCGCCACGTCTTGGATGTTGGCGTGCAGCACCTTCAGCCCGCTTAACTTCGCCGCGAACGCGCTGGCAATCGCCGCGCCGTGCCGATCCGCCGCCGCCGACCGCGCCGCCTGCCCCGTGCTGGTGCTCTCCACCTGCTCCGCGTGCGGGAAATGCCGCAGCAACCACTGCCGGCACTGGCCCAGCGCCTGCGGGTGCGAGTAAATTCTTTTGAGGTCAACGCCGGCGCCGGCGGCGGCGAGCACGTGGCGGATGCGCTGGTAATTCTCGCCGCAAATCACCAACTCCGTGTTCATCAGCATATCCAGCGTCGCGCTGACGCCGCCCTCGATGGAGTTCGCCACCGGCACCACGCAGGCATCCGCCCCGTGGCACGCGACCAGCGCGAACACTTCGGGGATGGTGCGGCACGGCACGAATTGGTCGCTCGACCCGAAGCGTTCCAGCGCCGACTGGTGGCTGTACGTCCCCTCCGGCCCAAGGTAGCCGATGGTCAGCCGCTTCTGCCGCGCGCGCGAGGCCGACAAAATCTCGCGGTAAATCGCCCGCAACGCCGCGTTGTCCAGCGGCCCCGCGTTGTGCTTGGCCAACTGCCGCAGCAAAATCTCCTCGCGGTGCGGCGCGAACACCGCCGCGCCCGAGGCGCGCTTGACCCGCCCCACTTCCTCCGACAGACCGGCGCGCTCGTTCAACAACCGTAGTAAACCCCGGTCAATGGCGTCAATCTTCTTGCGAATCTGCTCCAAGTTCATCGTGCGTTTCCTCATGGTCGGCGGCGGCCTCACTGCCGGCCACCGCCTCACCGTCAGCGGCGACGGTCTCAGCCTCGGCGGCCAACTCACCGTCAGCGACCGCGTCACTGTCAGCGGCGCCCTCGCTCACCTTTCCGTTTTCATCAATAAACTCCCCCTGCCCTTCCGGCGCCTTCCTCGCTTCCGGCAACTTCACCCGCTTCAACTCCTCCACATTCGGCAAATCATTCAAATCGCGCAACCCGAAATGCTCCAGGAAAAACTCCGTCGTCTCGTAAATCAACGGACGCCCGGGCACCTCCGCCCGCCCCGCCACGCGCACAATCCCGCGCTCCACCAGCGTCTCCAACACCCCGCCGGCGGCGACCCCGCGCACCGCTTCAATCTCCGCGCGTGAAATCGGCTGGCGGTACGCCACGATGGCCAGCGTCTCCAACGCCGGCTGGCTCAACTTCGGCGCCCGCGCCACCTCGAACATCGCCCGCACCCACGGCGCGTACCAATCCTTCGTCGCCATCCGCAACCCGCCCGCCAGTTCCTGCACCAGCAACCCGTGCGGCTCCAACTCCGCCCGCAACCGCTCGACCGCCTCCAACACCCGCGTTTCCTCCACGTCCGCGAAATCCGGCGCCGCGTTCTCCGCCGCCGCGCCCTGCCGCACCAGCCGGGCCAACTCCTCCAACTTCAGCGGCTTGTTCGCCGTGAACAAAATCGTCTCCACAATTCGGGTCAAATCCAATGTCATGATTAACGACGAAAGTTACACTCCATGCCGTCCGAATGCAAAATGAAAATACGGTTCCCCGCTGTTAGCAGTGGCAGCGCTGACGCCGTCCCCTCCCCACCCCGGCCTCCCGCGCCAGCAAATTCCCCTTCCGTGAAGGGGTGGCGGCGCCAGCCGACGGGGTAGTTCAGCGTTCAAAGGGACCTAGCCCCAAACGCTGAACTACCCCGTCGCTCCGCGCCACCCCTTCACGGCAGGGGAATTATGCCGCGCTTACCACCCGCCGCCGCAATGCCACTGTTCACGGAATAGAACCGAAAATACTCACCGGGGAGCCGCGGGGTTACTTGCGCGCTTCCCGCCAACCCCATGCCCCTATCGCCAGAATTACCACGTTCCGCGCCAGCGCCGCTGACAGTGAAAAATGCAGCACGTCCCCGAAACATCCGCACGACACTTCCAGCCCGCGCCACTTGGCCCACGCCAGCGCCGCCGTGAATATCACCGTCAGCGGCAAAATCCCCAGCCACGCCGCCGCGCGCCAATCCCTGAACCACAGCGCCACCCCCAGCAATATTTCCAGCCCCGGCAAAAACACCGCCAGCCACGGAAACATCACCGGCAGCGGCAGTCGCAACGCCTCCATCTGCGCCACCAGCGCTGACGGCTCGCCGAACTTCATCACGCCCGCCGCCACGAATACCGCCGACACCAGCAGCGTCCCCGCCATCACCAACCCGTGTCTCATCGCGCCACCTCCCCGCCCCGCGCCAGCCACTCCGACCAGCCGCCATCCAGCACCCGCACTTGTGAAAAACCCAGCCGCGCCAGTTCCCCCGCCACCCATGCGCTATCCGTGCAATCGCGGTCGGAGCAATACACCACCACGACGCCGTCCTTCGCCACTGACAGCGACTCCACCGCCCGCGACGCAAACCCGCGCCGCGGCACATTTATCGCCCCCGCTATATGCCCGTCGAGATAAATTAGCCGGTCGCGCGCGTCAATCACCGTCAGCGCGCCCCCGTCCCGCCGCCATTCACGCAACTCCGCCACCGTCACCCGTCCCACCGCCGGCACCGACTCCGCCGCCGGCCTCACTAACAGCGGATTCACTGTCACCCGCGCCGCCATCAGCGCCACCGCCGCCAGCACCAACCATCCCAGCCGCCACAGATGCCGTTTCATTCCAACCTCACCTTCCGCAGCCGCAGCGCGTTCGCCAGCAGTGACACGCAACTCAACGACATGGCCGCGCTGGCGATGACCGGGCCGTGGTGGCCGAGCGTCAGCCCCAGCGGCGCGAGCACGCCCGTCGCCAGCAAAAGGCCGACGCTGTTGTAGCCGAACGCGAACCACAGATTCTGCCGGATGTTCGCCAGCACCGCGCGACTCAGGCGCACCGCGCGCGCCAGGCCCGACAAATCGCCCCGCGCCAGGGTCACGCCCGCGCTCTCCAGCGCCACGTCCGTGCCCGTGCCCATCGCAATGCCAACGTCGGCGGCGGCCAGCGCGGGCGCGTCGTTGACGCCGTCGCCGGCCATCGCCACGCGGTGACCGCCGGCGCGCAGTTGCTCGACGCGCCGCAATTTGTCCGCCGGCGACAC
>JAISCS010000077.1 GCA_031265365.1 Verrucomicrobiales bacterium | reverse complement strand
TCTGACCGTCAGCGCGACAGACCGACAGACCGACAGACCGACAGACCGACAGACCGACAGACCGACAGACCGACAGACCGACAGACCGACAGACCGACAGACCGACAGACCGACGATTTTAATACTTTGATTATATTTCTTTTTCATAGAATGATAAAAATATGCTTGCAAGCAACATCTGTCAAACAAAAAAGATTGCGGATGATAAAAATAATCGGTTCTATCCCATGAACAGTGGAATTGCCACGGTGTAATTCAGCGTTCGGTTTGGGTAGTTCCTGTAACGCTGAACTACCCCGTCGGCTCGCGCCGCCACCCCTTCACGGAAGGGGAATTAGCGCGCGTCCGAAGCCAACCCTTTTCGTCATTCTTCTGCGTCAGCAAATTCCCCTTCCGTGAAGGGGTGGCCGCGCCAGCGGACGGGATGTCCGCGCTCCATACTATGAACGCTACCCAAGCTCATGCCTTACCGCGTGAAACGGCACCGGCGCCAGCAGCCGTTGCCAGACGCCGTAACGCAGCCCGCGCGTGGTGCAATGCACGGATTTCGCGCCCGTCACCGTCAGCGCCGCGTATAGCACGCACGCGCCGGCGGTGATGACGTCGGCGCGCTTGCGCGGGATGCGCGGGTGGGCGCGCAGTTCGTCGAGGCTGCGCGTGGCGAGGAAATGCAGCAGCCGCTGAAGCTCGGCGCGGCGGATGGCGAGGCCCTCCAGTTCGTGAATCCGCGCGCGCGCGGGGCAGTGCAGCGCGGTCAGCGTGGTGACGGTGCCGCCGGAGCCGAGCAGGACGGCGCCGCCGCCGATGAAGTCCTTGAACCCGGCGCGGATTTTTTCCGTCAACTCGTCAACGGCGGCGGCGAGGATTTTCGCCGGCGCCGGCTGGCGCCCGTGCAGCAGTGCGTCGCGCACCCGCACGCAGCCGAGCGGCAGACTTTTCACGCGGCGCAGCCGTCCCCCGCTGCCGCTCACGAACTCCACGCTGCCGCCGCCGATGTCAACGACGAGAATATCCCGCCGCTGCCAGCGATGATACGACGTGGTGCCCGCGTACACCAACTCGCCCTCCAGCTTGCCACTGATGACGCGGACGGGCGCGCCGAGGATTTCCCGGGCCGGCGCGAGCAGGTCGGCGCTGTTGCCGGCGGAGCGCAGCGCGCTGGTGCCGACGGCGACGATTTTTTCCGCGCCGTACCTCGCCGCCTGCCGCTGGCAGTCGCGCAACACCCGCAACGTCGCCCGCCGCGCGGCGGGGCAAATTTTCCCGGTCAGCGCCAGCTGGTGCCCGAGGCGCGTGGTGATGGCCTCCTCGTGATGCACAGTCAGCAGTGTGCCGTCCTGGTGGCCGAGCATGAACTTGACGGAGTTGCTGCCGAGGTCCAGCACAGCGGCGCGCAAGTGACGGCGGGGCGTTTTCATAAGCGAAAAATTTTACCCGCTGACGGTGGGGCGTAAATCCGAAATTTACCCCGCGCCAAGCCGTGAAGTTTTCGGCTTAAAATAACTGGTTCTATCCCGTGAACAGTGGCATTACCGTGGCGTGTGGTCGGCGCTGATAATTCCCCTTCCGTGAAGGGGTGGCGCGGAGCGACGGGGTAGTTCAGCGTTCGGTTTTGGCAGTTTCCCTTAACCGCTAAACTACCCCGTCCGCTCCGCGGCCACCCCTTCACGGAAGGGGAATTAGCTCATGCAGGGGCATGGGCGGTGAGGGGGCGGCGTCAGCGCTGCCACTGCTAACTGTGAGGAACCAAATAACTTGGCGTCTTTGCGTCTTGGCGCGAGATTTCCCAAACTGGCCCATCACCAAAATAGATGGACATCCCGCGTGGCAGGCCCTTTAATTTACCCCTTATGCTCGACATTCGATTGGTGCGGGAGAATCCCGATTTGGTGAGGGCGCGGCTCGCGACGCGCGGCAACGGCGCGGAGGCCGCTGTGGATGAGGTGTTGGAACTGGACCGTCAGCGGCGCGCGAAAATCCAGGAGGTCGAGCGGCTCAAGAGCGCGCGCAACACCATCAGCAGGGAAATCGGTGTCCGCAAGTCGCGCAAGGAGGCGGCGGACGATTTGCTGACGGGGATGAGGGAGAAATCGGATTTGATTGCCAGGCTCGACGCCGAGGTCGCCGCCGTTGACGGTCAGCTTGAGCAAATTTTACTCCGCACGCCGAACCTGCCGCACGCGCGGTGTCCCGCCGGCGCCAGCGCCGCGGACAATCCTGAGGTCGGGCGCTACGGGTCACCGGCAGCGTTCGAGTTCAAGCCGCTCGACCACGTCGCGCTGGCGGAGCGGCTGGGTTTGGCGGACTTCGCGGCGGCGGCGAAAATCAGCGGCAGCGGGTTCCTTGTGTTCACGGGCGCGGGCGCGCGGCTGGAGCGGGCGTTGATTAATTTTCTGCTCGACTTGCACACCAGAGAGCACGGTTTCACCGAGGTCAACACGCCGTTCGTCGTGCGCGCGGCCGCGATGCAGGGCACCGGCCAGTTGCCGAAATTCCACGAGGATATGTATCGCGTCGAGGGCGAGGATTTGTTTCTCGTGCCGACGGCGGAGGTGCCGGTGACGAATTTGTACCGCGAGGAATTGCTGACGGTCAGCGACCTGCCGGTTTACCACGCGGCGTACACGCCGTGTTTCCGCCGCGAGGCCGGCAGCGCGGGTCGCGAGACGCGCGGGATGACGCGGGTGCATCAGTTTGACAAAATCGAGCTGGTGAAAATCGTCGAGCCGGCCACGTCCTATGACGAACTGGAAAAACTGCGCCGCAACGCCGAGCGGGCGCTGGAGTTGCTGGGCTTGCATTATCGCACGATTGAGTTGTGCGCCGGCGACCTCGGTTTTGGCGCGGCGAAGTGTTATGACGTGGAGGTGTGGGCGCCGGGCACGGGCGCGTATTTGGAGGTGTCGTCGTGCAGCAATTGCGAGGATTTCCAGGCGCGGCGGATGAATTTGCGTTACAAGAACGCGGAGCAGAAAAACGTCTTCTGCCACACGCTGAACGGCAGCGGCACCGCGCTCCCGCGCCTGTTCATCGCGCTGACGGAGACGTATCAACAGGCCGACGGCAATATCAAGCTGCCGGAGGTTTTGCGCCCGTATTTCGGCGATACGATTATCAAATAGCCGGTTAACGGCATGATTTTTATTGGAGAACTCTGGTCACGAAGACGCGAAGACACGAAGAATATTTTTATTAAAACTTCGTGTCTTCGCGTCTTCGTGACCGGAGTTCAAAGTTATTCGGCTAGGCGTTAAACTTCCTTGCGGTCGCCGAGGGCGTGGGTGAGGGTGAGACTGTCAGCGTATTCCAGCGGCGAGCCGATGGAGATGCCCGTCGCCAGCCGGGTTACCTTGATGCCGAGCTGGCGCAATTCGCGGGCGAGATACAGCGTGGTGGTCTCGCCCTTGACGTCGGTGTTGAGGGCGAGGATGGCTTCCCGCGCGCCCTGCCCGCGCAGGCGGTTGATGAGCTTGGGAATATGCAACTCTTCCGGCCCGATGTCGTCGAGCGGCGACAGGCTGCCGCCTAGCACATGGTAAAGTCCCTTGAACGCGCCGCTTTTTTCAAAGGTGATGACGTCGGTCGGTTGCTCGACGATGCAGACGGTGTGCGGGTCACGGTCAGCGGCGGCGCAAATCTCGCACACGGGTGTCTCGGCGTAAAAACCGCAGCGCTCGCAGGGTCGCACCGCGTCGCGCGCGCCGCTGATGCTGGCGGCGAGGGTTTGCGCGAGCGCCGGTTCCGCCCGCAAGATGTGCAACGCCAGCCGCTCCGCGCTGCGCGGCCCGACGGACGGCAACTGGCGCAGCGATTCAATCAGACGGCGGACGGTTGGCGGGTAATCCATCATGGTTCAATCCCAAGTTACCAAACCCAGTGGTGCTTTTGGGATTTTAGAACCCCAAGCCGGGGATGCCCAGCCCCGCCGTCAGTTTTCCCATTTCCTTCTGCGCTTCTTTTTTGGCGGTCTGGCTGGCTTCCTGTACGGCGCTGACGATGAGGTCTTGCAACATCTCGGCGTCGGCGTCCTTGAGCAACTCCGGCGCGATGGTCAGCGATTGCAAGTCGCCCTCGCCGTTGGCGACGGCCTTGACCGCGCCGCCGCCGGCGGTGGCTTCAAAGGTTTTCTTGGCGAGTTCGCCCTGGATGCGCGCCATGTCGGTTTGCATCTTCTGGGCCTGTTTCATCATTTTGGCGATATTCATAAAGTTAATTCAAAGTTCAAAAACCAAAAAGCAAAGTTAGTTTTTCACGCTGACGATGCGGGCGCTGAATTCATGCAGCGCTTCTTGTATCAGCGGGTCGTTTTCAAAATCGGCCTTGGTCACTGGCTTCGCCGGCGCGCTGGCGGGCGCGGGCGGCTCGCTCGTTGGCGCGGGGCGCTGACTGTCAGCGGCGGCGACGACCGGCTTGGCCGGCTTGGCCGGCGCCGCTTCCCGCGCCTCGATGAAATCAATGCGCAGGGTCACCGCGCCGTTGAAGGACTTGGCGAGCGATTCTTGCAGCACGTCGGATTTTTGCAAGGTCTCGCGCTGCGCCTGCGTGCCGTTGAGACGGATTTGCAGGTTGCCGCCGGCAGCGGTGATGAAGGCGCTGTTGTTCAGGGCGTTGCGGAGCATCAAATTGTTTTTCTTCAATGGCTCGGTGGCGCGTTTCCATAACTCTTCGCCGCTGGCGCTGACCGTGACCGCGGGCGTGGGCGTGGGTTCCGGTTTCGCCACGGGCACGGGCGGGGCGCTGACGGTGGCGGGGCGCGCGGGCGCTGCGGCCGACGCCGGCGCCGGCTCGCCCCGCGCGAGGCACGACAAAATCTCCTCCAGCGAAACCCGCTGCCGTTGCCGCGTCATGCGGATGATGGTGATTTCAAACAGCACTTCCTTCACCAGCGCGAAACGGATTTTTTCCTCCAGCCGCGTCAGCTCGTCAATCATCGCCAAGACCAACTCGCGCGCCGGCAGCGGCTGCAGGTTCGCCAAATGCCGCACCTCGTCCGGCTCCATCTCCTCGGCGGCGAGTTGCGGGCTGATGGCGTAAATCAGCAGGTTGCGGAAATAGCGCAGCAGATACTGGCTCAGCCGCGTGAGGTCTTTGCCGCGCGTGATGAGTTCGCGGAGTTGGTGCAGCGCGTCCTCCGCCTCGCCCGCCTGAATCGCCTCCGCCAGCGCCCAGACTTCCCGCGCGCCGGTCAGCCCGAAAATTTGCAGCACGTCCTTTTCCTCGATGTTCGCCCCGCAGAAGCTGATGAGCTGGTCAAGCGCCGATTCCGCGTCGCGCATCCCGCCCTCGGCGTTGCGCGCGAGGATGTGCAAGGCGGCGTCGCTGATGGTGACGCCCTCGCGGTCGGCGATGAAGCGCAGTTGCTTCACGAGGTCCTTGTCCGCGATGCGTTTCAAGTCGAACCGCTGGCAGCGCGACAAAATCGTCGGCAGCACCTTGTGCGGCTCGGTCGTGGCGAAAATAAATTTCACGTGCGCCGGCGGTTCCTCCAGCGTCTTCAACAGCGCGTTGAACGCCGCCTGCGTGAGCATGTGCACCTCGTCGATGATGTAAATCTTGAAATTGCCGCGCGCCGGGGCGTACTGCACGTTGTCGCGCAACTCGCGGATTTGCTCGACGCTGTTGTTGGACGCGCCGTCAATTTCCAGCACGTCCATGCTGCGCCCCTCGGCGATTTCCACGCAGATTTCGTCGTCGGGGTCGAAGTCCACCCGTGGCCCGCCGGGGCAATTCAGCGCCTTGGCCAGAATGCGCGCCGTCGAGGTTTTGCCGATGCCGCGCGGCCCCACGAACAAAAACGCGTGCGCGACGCGCCCCGTGGCGATGGCGTTCGCCAAGGTTTTCATGACGTGCTCTTGGCCGACCACCTCGGCGAAGGTGCGCGGACGATACTTGCGGGCTAGAACTTGATAACTCACGGTCAGCCACGATAGCCACTTTGCCGCGGAACACAAATGCAAATAACCGCCAACGCTGAGTTGCGGAACCTCGCGCGGAGACGCCAAGCCGCCATATTTTATAACCAAAAAAACTCCGCGTCTCTGCGTCTCCGCGCGAACCTCTTTTCATCGCTTACTCGTAAAACGTTCGACGATGATGACCGGATTTTGCTTTTCCCCTTGGCGTTTTCCGTTATCATGCCCCCATGCGTCGCGCCGTTTACCCAGGAAGTTTCGACCCTATCACCAATGGGCACCTTGACATTTTGAGCCGCGCCATGCGGGTTTTTGACGAAGTCATCGTCGCCGTCGCGCGCAACGACAACAAATCGCCGCTGTTCACGCAGGAAGAGCGGGTCGCCTTGAACCGCGAGGCCATCCAGGCCTTGCCCGGCCATGAGCGCGTCAGGGTGGACAGCTTCAACGGTCTGCTGGTGGACTACGCGCTCGCCCAAGGCACCGCCACCATCATTCGCGGCCTGCGCGCCGTGTCGGACTTCGAGTTTGAGTTTCAACTCGCGCAGATGAACCGAAAATTGCGCGCTGACATTGACACCATCTTCCTCATGCCGAAGGACATTTACACCTACCTTAGCTCCAGCCTCGTCAAGGAACTCGCCAAGATGGGCGGCAACGTGGACTGCTTCGTCCCGCCGTGCGTGCAACTGGCGCTCAAACACAAAATCTTCCGCACCGCCTGAGCCGCCGGCGGGGGAGGGGATTGGTTGATGTTCGCGCGAACATGGATTTTTTATCCTTTGCCTTGAGTGGCGCTTAATCTATCATCCTGACCCCGCATGAAAATTCGACTCGCAGACTTATGGGACGGCCCGCTGGACTTGCACGGCAAGCTCGCGCCGGAGCCGTATGACCTCAGCGTCAGCGGCGGGGAACAATGGTCGCCGCTGACTTACCGGCTCCGCGCCGAGATTCTGGGCGAGACGGAACTGCTCGTGCGCGGCAGTGTCAGCGCCGCGCTGACGGTACCGTGCGCCCGCTGCCTCGAACCCATCACGCTGACCGTCACCGTCCCCGACTTCACCGCCAGCGTCCCGTTCACCACCGAGGAGGCTATTGACTTGACGCCGCTGCTCCGCGAAGATATTCTGCTCAACTTGCCGATGGCCCCGAGCCACAGCGACGTCGGCGGTCAATGCCCACCACAGGTGGAGCGATTGTACCACGCCGACGCCGACCGTTACGCCGCGCAACGGCGCAGCGAGGCTTGGGGGGCGTTGGATAAATTGAACGAAGAAAGAACATAGTTATGGGCGTACCAAAAAGAAAAACCTCGAAGATGCGTTCGCGGATGCGCAAAGCCTCCCACCGCAAAGACCCGTTGCAACTCCGCACGGACACCGCAACCCACAGCGTGCACCGCTCGCACACCGTGGACCCGAAAACCGGCATTTACCGCGGTCGCCAAGTGCTGACCGTCAGCGTCGAAGGCTGACTGTGAGCCTTCTCATCGGTGATGAGAATCGCGCTTGATGCCATGGGCGGTGATTTTGCGCCCGCCCATCCCGTGCACGCCGCCGTGGAAGCTCTGCGGAACTTCCCGGCTATCGCGCGCCTGATTTTGGTCGGTGACGAGGCGAAACTCCGCCACGAGTTGGCCCGGCACGGGGTCGTGCCCACCGGTCGTCTGCACCTCGTCCACACCACGCAGGTGGTCGAAATGCACGACAGCCCCGTGGAGGCCGTGCGGAAGAAAAAGGACAGCTCCCTCTGCCGCGCCGTCGAGCTGGTCCGGGACGGCAAGGCCGACGCCATCGTCAGCGCCGGCAACACCGGCGCGCTGCTGGCGGCCAGCACCATCCGCCTCCGCACCCTCCCCGGCGTGGACCGCGCGGCGCTGGCGGTGGTCGTGCCCAAGCGCGACGGTATTTTCGTCCTCATGGACGCCGGCGCCAGCGTGGATGCCAAGCCGGAAAACCTCGTGGACTACGCCGTCATGGGCGAGGCCTACTGCCGCCACATTCTGCGCACTCCCGACCCCAAAATCGGCGTGCTGAGCAACGGCGCCGAGGAAGGCAAGGGCAGCGCGCTTTCCTGCGCCGCTTACCATTTGCTCAAGGACACGCCGGTGAATTTCATCGGCAACATCGAGGGCCACGCGCTGTTCGAGGGGGCCGCTGATGTGGTCGTGTGCGACGGCTTCGTCGGCAACATCGTGTTGAAGACCATCGAGAGCCTGTCCAAGACCACCTTCAAAATCATCAAGGACGAGCTGACCGCCAACTTCGTCCGCCTCGCCGGCGCCATGCTGGTGCGGAGCGCCTTCCAGAACATCTCGAAAAAATTCAACGCGGACGCCGGCGGCGGCGCGCTGTTGCTGGGCGTCAACGGCATCGTGATTAAAGCGCACGGCTCATCGTCAGTGCCGGCGCTGTTCAATTCCCTGCGCGTCGCCGTTGAGGCGGTTGACAACCAAGTGAACCCGCACATAGTGGAGAACATTGCGAAAGTACATAACCTATGAAAATTCTATCCACCGGCAAATACCTGCCCGAAAAAGTCGTGACCAACGCTTTCTTTGAAAAACTGCTCGACACCACCGACGAGTGGATTTTCAGCCGCAGCGGCATCAAGGAACGCCGCACCGCCTCGCCGGGGGAAACATGCGCCTATATGGGCACCCAAGCCGCGCTCGACGCCATTGACAAGGCCGGCGTCACCCCCGCTGACATTGGCATGGTCATCGTCGCCACCACCACGCCCGACACCGTGTTCCCCTCCGTCGCCTGCCAGGTGCAAGCCGCCATCGGCGCGAAAAACGCCGCCGCCTTCGACCTGCAAGCCGCGTGCTCCGGTTTCCTCTACAGCCTCATCCTCGCCCACCAATTCCTCAAGAGCAACACCTGCCAGTACATCCTCGTCATCGGCGCGGAAAAACTCTCCGCCATCACCAACATGGAAGACCGCACCACCGCCGTCCTCTTCGGTGACGGCGCCGGCGCCGTGCTCGTGCAAGCCAACAACGACCCGCACGTCCGCGGCCGCCTGCTCGCCTTCGACCTCGGCGCCGACGGCACGCAGGAGAAAATATTATTCCTGCACAACGCCAACACCGCCCGCGCCAACGCCGTTGACCTCGGCGGCGGCGCGTACATCACCATGAGCGGCCAGGAAGTGTTCAAGCACGCCATCACCGAGATGGCCAAGTCCGCGCAAAAAACCCTCGCCGCCGCCGGGCTGACCGTGGACGACATCCGTTGCGTCATCCCGCATCAGGCGAACATGCGTATCGTCAAAGTCCTCGCCGACCGGCTGAAAGTCCCGAAGGAAAAATGTTTCACCAACTTGGAGCGTTACGGCAACATCAGCGCCGCGTGCATCCCCGTCGCCCTCAGCGAGGCGGAGAAACATTACCACCTCCAGCCCGGCGACAAAATCCTCATGGTCGCCTTCGGCGGCGGCGTGACGTGGGCCTCGGCGGTGATGGAATGGTAAAAATATGGTGATTCTATCCCATTATCAGCGGAATTGCAACGGTGTGTGGAATTCCCCTTCCGTGAAGGGGTGGCCGCGTAGCGGACGGGGTAGTTCAGCGTTACTGGGCACTTGGGACCGAACGCTGAACTACCCCGTCGCTCCGCGCCACCCCTTCACGGAAGGGGAATTTTCTGCGCCTCTTGGCGTCTTCGTGACCGGAGTTTTTTGGAATCCGCGGATTTTCATCGCACATACGGATTCCGCCGCCGCTCCTCGCCGATGGTAGTCGCTTCCCCGTGCCCCGGATAAACAATCACGTCATCCGGCAGCGTCAGCAATTTCTCCTTAATCCCGCTGATGAGCAATGCCCCGTTCCCCCCCGGCAAATCCCACCGCCCCACCCCGCCGGCGAACAACACATCCCCGCCGAATAAAAATCCCCGCTGTTCCTCATACAAACAAATACTCCCCGGACAATGCCCCGGCACATGCAAAATCGTGAACGTGTACGGCGCCACCGTCAGCGTGTCGCCTTGGCCGAGGAACCGCGATGCCCGCACCGGCCTTAACTCCACCGGCAGCCCGAAACTCCGCATCACCTCCGGCTTGGTGCATAACAACTCATCATCCCGATGATAATAAACCGGACACCCGAACTTCTCCACCATGTCCGCCGCGTCCCAAATATGGTCCCAATGCCCGTGTGTCAGCACCAGCGCGCTGACCGTCACCCCGTTCTCCCCGACAGCGTCAGCAGCCCCCTCCGGTGCGTCCACCGCCAGCCAGCCCGCGTCGAGCTTCAAAAAATAAGCGTTCGTCGTGGCCAGCCCGCCCGTGAACCTGTGGATTTGTGGTGACTGATTCATATCCTGTCAGAGTCAGCCTCCGGCGGCGGCGGTGTCAACTGCGGCTCAATCCGGTACAACGCCTCATTGGTTTGATACCATGCCTGCTGCTCCTCAACCGTCATCCGCTTGGCCGCCTCCGCGAGAAACTGCGCCATCCGCTCCCGCAACGCCCGCACCGTCCCCGCCCCCTTCGGCGTCAACGCAATGACAATCTGCCGCCGGTCATTCGGATTCGTCTTGCGCTCCACCAACTCCGCCGCTATCAACCGGTCCACAATCCCCGTCGTCGCCGGCGTCGTATGCCGCATGATTTGCGCCAACTGCCCCATGTTCAGCGGCCCGCGCGCCGCCAATTGGTCCAGCATGATGAATTGCGTCACGGAAATTTTCCCCACATCGCGCCGCGTGAAATACTTGATTAACAATCGCTGTTTGAACAGCACAATATCGACCAGCCGGTGCAGTTGCGCTTCCGTGAGCGAATGGTTGGTGTCTGGAGTGGAATTGACGGAGAGATTTGACATAAGTTTCCGATTCGTTTTTGATTAATTGATTGGCTTAATTTAATATAAAATACAACTAATTCAAGCAGCATTTGATTAGCTAATCAAGCGTTTAATTAACATTATTATAAAAATTTTTGACAACGCCTTGATTTAATAAACCAAACCACGAATGCTCCCGAATCATTCGCGTGAATTCGTGTTTATTCGTGGTGAAAAAAGTTAGCGCTCTTCACTCCAACTTCAGGGGCATATTTGACAGGAAACGGTCGACTCCGCATCCGCGCACTCGGTACTGCGGCCAGTCGCTGACAGTGAGGTTCCGGATTTTTTTGAACCGTAAATAATCATATTTCCCGCTTGCATTTTTAGAAAATGCTCTTAAGTTATTGTGCCAGAGAAATATCATGGCTAATCTAACAAAACGCGATTTGGTTGTACGCATCAGCAACGAAACAGGAATGGTCCAGCAGGACGTGCTCGTGATTGTACAAAAAACACTTGATTATTTGGTCGAGGCCCTTGGCAAGGGGAAAAACGTCGAGTTACGCAACTTCGGCGTGTTTGAAATCCGGCTCCGCAAGGGGCGCGTCGGGCGCAATCCGAAACGGCCGGATATTGACGTGCCCATCCCGCAGCGCGCGGTGGTCAAGTTCAAGGCGGGCAAGGAGATGAAGGCGAAGGTCGCGGACTTGTCGCCCAAGCTCATCACCGAACTCGCCGCTGACAGTGAAATGAAAACCCCGGCGGCGTAATTACATGTCCCTGCAAAGTCTTTCCGGGTTCCGGGATTTTTACCCTGGGGATTGCGCGTTGCGCGAGCACATCTTCAGCGTGTGGCGCGCGAGTTCGCGGGCGTTTGGTTTTTCACAGTACGACGGGCCGCCGTTGGAGCCGCTGGAGTTGTACCAGAAAAAGTCGGGCGACGAGATTGTCGGGCAGTTGTATAATTTCACGGACAAGGGCGGGCGCGAGGTGGCGTTGCGACCGGAGTTGACGCCGACGTTCGCGCGGATGGCGGGGGCGCGGCACCGCGATTACAAGAAGCCGCTCAAGTGGTTCGCCATCCCGCAGTTGTTCCGCTACGAGCGGGCGCAACGCGGGCGGTTGCGCGAACATTTCCAGTGGAACGGGGATATTGTCGGCGAGCCGTCATTGTCAGCGGAGGCGGAGCTTTTGGCGCTGCTTGACCACGCGCTGCGCGGGCTGGGATTGACGCGCGCGGATTATGTCATCAGGGTCAGCGACCGGGTGTTCTGGCTGGATTTTCTGGCGAAACATAACGTCACGGACAGCGGCAAGATTTATGATTTCCTGCAAGTCCTTGACAAAATCGAGCGCGCGCCGGTGGACGTGACGCGCGAAAAACTCGGCGCGCTGTCAGCGGAAGTATTTGCGCTGCTCGACGGTGGCGCCGGCAGCGAGCGGCTCGACACCCTGTTGGCGACGTGTGGCGCGCTCGGCTTGGCGGACGCGGTGCAGGTTGACCTCCGCATCGTGCGCGGGCTGGCATATTACACCGGTGTTGTGTTCGAGGTGCACGACCGCGGCGGCAAATTCCGCGCCATCGCCGGCGGCGGGCGGTACGATAATTTGCTAAAACTCATCGCTGACGTTGACCTCCCCGCCGTCGGTTTCGGCATGGGCGACGTGGTGATTGGCGAGATTTTGCGGGACAAAAATCTCGCGCCGCAAGCCGCCGACGGTGACTTGTATTACCTTGTCATCACCGATGAAACCTTGCGCCCGCAAGCGCTGACACTGGCCGCCGCGTTGCGCGCCGGCGGCTACCGCGCGGATTACCCACTGTCAGCGGCCAAGGTTGGCAAGCAATTCCAAGCCGCCGAGGAGCGCGGGCACCGGTTCGCGCTGATAGTCGG
>JAISCS010000209.1 GCA_031265365.1 Verrucomicrobiales bacterium | reverse complement strand
GCGCCGGCGCGGTAGGCGGTGGCGAAGTTGTGCAGGTAGTTTGCTTGCGCTTGCGGCTCGATGAACCAGCCGTCGGCGAAGGTGAATTTTTTGCCCAACTCGATGCTGCCGCCGAGGTTCAGGTCGTCGAAGTTGGCGCTGGCGGTGCCGTCTTTTAATTCGTGGTCCACGCTGGCGGCTTTGACAGTGACATCCACATACCAGCCGCTGTGGTTCAACCACGTGGCGTAGAGGCCGCCGTAGTAGCTGTTCACGGTGCCGTCAGTGTCAGCGGCGCGATAGTCCAAGTCGGTGCGACCGTAGCCGGCGTAGAGGCCGGTGTAGAGTGTGTTGTTGTTATCAAGTGTCCAGCGTAAATCGGTGCCGAGGTCGGTGCCGTAGATGTATTGTTGGTAGGAGCGACCGACCACGCGCGCGCTGACGTCCAACTGCTGACCGTAGCCGCGCACCCAGACGTTGCCGAGGAGCGAGTCGCTGACAGTGGCGACGGTTTTGTCGTCCAACTTGCGCTCAGGGGCAGCGGCTTCCTCGCGCAGGCGGATGTCGCCCATGCGCTTGACGAGGCTGTTTTGTTGCGCGAACCACATGCTTTGCTTCACCGCCAGCGCGCTCCCGTGCACGGCGCCGGCGACGCTGACGGTGGGCGCTTGGCCGCCGCCGTTGTCAACGCCGCCGTTGTCCACGTCACCGTCAGCGTTGGTGCCGCTGAGGTTGAGATACCAGTTGTTCGTGTCCTCGCCCAATGTCGCGCCGTTTTCCACGGCGTAATCGTAGAAGCCGGCGCTGACAGTGCCGTCGAAGGAGCCGTCGCCGCCTTGCGTGGTGACCAGCAACAGCGGGGCTTCCTCGCCGGTGGGCGCGGCGCCGGTGTTGGTGATGCGCAACTCGTGCGCGCCGCTGACGGTGCCTTGCACGTCGAGGGTGTCGGCCAGGCCGGCGGCGATGTCAGTATCCATGCGGAACGCGCCGCTGCCGGTGAGGTCGCCGTGGACGGTGAGTTTGCGGCCGAGGTTGACGAAATCCACGAGGCCGTCGTTGTGCAACGCGCCGAGGTTTTGGTCAAACCCGCCGAGGTCGAGGATGGCGCCGGAGTCAATCATGATGGCGGTGCTGTTGGCGACGGCGTTTTCCACGCCGAGGTATAACGCGCCGCCGCTGACGGTGGTGATGCCGGTGTAGGTGCTCGCCTGGCAAATACCCACGACGCCACTGTCCACGGTGAGGGAGCCGGTGCCGCTGACGGTGCCGCCGAGGGTCTGGGCGGTGGTTTGGGCGAACACGAGCGCGCCGTTGTTGACAATGTCGCCGAGGTAATCGCCGCCGCCCAGCAGACCGCTCACCAGCAGCGTGCCGTCGTTGATGGTGGTGGCGCCACGGTAAGTGTTCGAGCCGCTGAGCGTGAGCAGGCCGCCGCCGTTTTTGGTCAGGCTGTCGCCGTCCCAGCCGGCGTGGGCGCTGACGGTGGACAAGCCCACGCCCAGGTCGAATTCTTGGCCGTCGGGGACGGTCATGTGGCCGGCGTAGTCGGGATTGCCGGCGCCCCATTTCAGACTGTAATCAACCCAATACTCGCGCGAGTCGTCACTGAGCCGCCCGGTCACGTCCAGATAATCCACGCCGCCGCCGGACAGTCCGGTGACATTGTTAAAATCGCCGGTGATGCCGCCGTCAGCGCGCAGGATGGCGGACGCGCCGGTGGATGCGCTGACTTTGAGAATGTTCAGCGTGCCCGCGAGGCTGGCGTAGCCGCCGAAGATGAGCTTCGGCTCGCTGTCGGTGATTTCGTAATTGAGGATGGTCGAGGCACTCTGAATGTAATAGCCGCCATTAATGATTTTACCGTTGTCCTTGAGATTAAACGTCCAGGTTGATTGGGTAAGGGCAAAGTTAAGGTAGTGCGTGGCACCATTCAACGAGCCGTTGCCGCTGACGGTTATGATGGTGGTTGGTTCCCAATGCAAGGAACCGATACAATTGATGCTGCCCGTGAAATTGACCTCGCCCCAGCCGATGATTCTTGAACTGCCGGTGAAATTAAACGCCCCACCCAGTTGCAACCGCGTGTCTGGCTCCAAAACAAAAGTGCCGTTATCGTTGACGCCACCGCTGTTGATGGCCAGCGTGCCTTGGGTGACTTTGACCGTGCCGGTGTTGGTGAAGGACAAGCCGCTGTCGATGGCCGCCGCCATGCCCACGCCGGTTTTTTCCAGCGTGCCGGCGTTGTTAAACGTGCTGTCGTGGCCGGTGCCGACCAGGCGCGCGTAGTCCTTCATCTCCCAAGTCGCGTCGGTGTGGTTGTGGATGACGCCATTGTCCACCGTCAGCGTGACGCCGGCGGGCTGCGTGATTTTGCCGAAGTTTTCCAACGTGCTCGTGACCGACGGCGCCTCGCGCCCGGCGCGGTTGCCGATGGAAAATTCCGTGCTTGCATTGGTTAGCCCGCCGCCGCTGACCGTGCCGGCATACCATTCAAAACGCCCGGCGCTGACCATGCCGGAGCCGGGACTCAGCGCCAGTTGCGTCCGGTCGTTCACGCTGGCCGACAGGTCGGCGAACACCGATTGTTCCAGCGACAGCGCGAAGCCCCAGCCTGGGTTGTAGTTCGGGTTGTCAATGGTTTGTTGATAATAAAACCACGGATAGCCGTGCCCGTGGCCGTTCTCATCCTCCATCCGCGCGTAATCGTCTGGATTGACGTCGGTCACGTCACGGTTCAGCGCGCCCGGCACCTCGGTTTGCGTCAACAACACGTACTTCCCCAACGCGAGCCCGTTGTCCAAAAAACTGCTTTCATCGGAATAATACTGCTCGGTGATATTCGCGCCCGTGCCAGCTATCAGGCCGAGGGGATAACCGGCTTGACTGAGTCGCCATTCTTGGCTGGCAGTGGGAATATAGGCGTCCAAATACGTCAGTTGAATGATGCCGTCGTAACCGCGCTCGCGCAGTCGCCGGGAAATTTCCGCAATCATGCCGGTGCCAGCGCTGTGGGCGATGAGGTGGATTTTGTCAAATTGCGCCAGTTGGGTGTAATTGTACGCAACGTATTTTTGCCCCTCGTCAATCGCCTTGCCCAGCGCCTGGCCAGAATCCCACAGCGGCACGCTGCCGGTGGCGGAATCCCACGGACGCGTCGTCTTCGTCCAATTGGGTTGCTGCTTGCTAATCGCCAGGGACATTGCCTCCACCCACGGAAAATCCACGTTCATATCATACGCCGAGCCGACCGGATTCCGGTCCCACCCGTGCGTGATAAAGGTTAATCCCTCGCCCCACCCGCTGACGGTGGACGCGGCCAGCGTCATCGTCAGCGCCATTATGTGTGTTATTTTTTTCATCATATTCAGATTGTTCCTAAGTCTGGTTTTTTCTGCTGGATTAGCGCGAATGGGGTAATCCCGAAGCTCGCGGAGTTAAGCCCGAAACAGCGCCGAGCGCTAAAACACCCCGTCCGCCTACGCGGACACCCCTCTACGAGAGGGGAATTAGCTCGCGCAGGGACAGGGTCAATGAGCATTGTCTCAGCGTCAGCGATTCCCCTCTCGAAGAGGGGTGGCGGCGCCAGCCGACGGGGTGTTTCAGCGTTCCGTGCTCCTCGTGCCGCATCCCCCCGCAACGCTGAACTACCCCGTCCGCCATCCGGCGTCCACCCCTTCACGGAAGGGGAATTAAAGGCTCCTCGGTTTGAAACCGAAACCCCAATTTTAACGGTGGAAGTAGGTTCCGCGTCGTTGGAATTTACCGCCTCCTCGATAAGTTCCTCAAACAGCGGGCGCGCCTGTTGCGCCCCGATGTCGTACAAATGGTTCGTGTCCAGGTAAAAGAGTTGCCGCCCGTCGTAGTAGCGCACGGAACCGTCGGGGTGATAAAACAGCCGGTCGGGACGCACCACCCGCAGCCCCGGCCAGTCGCGCGCGCTGGCCTCGGCATGGGCAGCGGCGAACCGGCGCCGCTCCTCGCCGTGGTCCGGCCACAGCACGGGCAGCGGCAGCCCTTGCCGCAACCGCCAATGCGCGTAGCCGTGAAAATTGACCACCAGTTTGGGGTTATAATCCGTCACGGGCAACTGGGCGACGAACGCCAGCCGCTTGGTCAGCGGCGCGACCGTCGCGAGCGTTTGCGCGAAATGTTTGGTGAAATCCGCCGGGGATTCGGCGTCCCACATGTCCAGGAGTATCACCAAATCCGGCCGCCATTGTTCCAGCCGTTCCTTGCGGAATTGGTCGAACCTGGCGCTGTCCCGCGGATTTTTGAACCGGCGCGCGCTTTGGTCGCCGAACAACACCGGCGCGCCGTCGCCGGTAAGATACGCCACCGTCAGCCCCCGCGCGCGGCACAATTCGTCAATCACGGGGGAGTACATGGTGGCGTGCGAGCTGCCCATCACCACCACGCGCGGCCGCCCGCCGCCGTAAGCGTGGATGATGGGCGCCGGCAATGCCGCGAGGTGGCCGGTCTTGAGCATGTTATATGGTTTCCTTGAACTGACCGGCTGCTCAAAGAACGCGCCCGCGCCGCTGATGATTTTTTCCGTCTTGATGTTCTTCGCCACAATGTAAGCGGCCAGCAGCGCGGCAAACGCGACCGCGATGGCGAGCAGCCGCCATCGCCGCCCCGCCCCGCGCCGCCGCAACGGTCGCTCCACCGCCGCGTACGCCAGCGCGCCCGCCGCCGCCCCGGTCGCGCCGCCCGCCGCGGTGGCCCACGCGGTCACTGTCGGCGACCAATCACGCAGTTGCGCCTGTTGTTTGCAAAACACGAGCAGCGGCCAGTGCCACAGATACAGCGAGTAGGAAATTTTCCCCACCGCCACCAGCGGCGGCCACGCCAGTAATTTGTCGCCAAACCCGCCGCCGCCGGTGACGGACACCAGCA
Organism: Verrucomicrobiales bacterium; assembly: GCA_031265365.1. Classification (GTDB taxonomy): domain Bacteria; phylum Verrucomicrobiota; class Verrucomicrobiia; order Methylacidiphilales; family JAAUTS01; genus JAIRPN01. The sequence goes on along the minus strand of JAISCS010000209.1, from coordinate 6,031 downwards.
CGCCCAGGGCGCCCAGCGTCGGCAACAGCGCCACCCAGCCGGGGAACGAGCCGCCTTCCCGCGTGAACACAAAACCGCTTACTATCAACGTCAGGCCCGCCGCGCCCGCGACGGCGCACCGCCAGCGGCCATGTCCGCTGAGTCCGCCGCCGTTCCACCGCCACACCGCCAGCGCCGCGCCAGTGAGTAATTCCCACATCCGCAGATGCAGCAAATAAAACGCCGCCGTCGCCTCCCCGTGAAACGTGGCGTATAAACACCAGCCGTAACTTCCCGCCGCCAGCGCCAGTATCCACGGCAGCAGCAGCGCCCGCTGCCACCGGAACAAGCCCCACAGCAACAGCGGCCACAGCAAATAAAATTGTTCCTCCACCCCCAGCGACCAAAAATGCGTCAGCGGCGAAAGCTCCGCGCTCTCGCCCCAGTAGTCGCCCTGCTTGTGGAAGATGTACACATTCGCCCAATTCAGCAGCGTGGGCACGCCCTGCCGGCCCAGCGTTCGCCACCAACCCGGCGGCATGAGCAGCGACCACAGCGCCAGGGTGACCGCGATGACCGTCAGCGCGTTGGGCAGCAGCCGTTGCGCGCGGCGCAAATAAAATTCCCGGAACGAAAACACGCCCAGCCTGAGGTCGTGCGCGATGAGCGAGGTAATCAAAAAACCGGAGATGACAAAAAACACGTCCACGCCCATAAACCCGCCGCCCAGGGCTTGCGGGCGAATGTGAAAAAATATCACGCCCAGCACCGCCACGGCACGCAAGCCGTCCACGGCGGGGAGATAAGGCATTTGATTGTGGGATAAACGCGCGGGGGTCATGGTAAATGTCCCGGCCAAACCCCGCCGCGCGGGATTTGGCCGGAACCGATGAAGGTTACCTTTAATCTTTCTGCATTATTTATTGTTAGTTATTCCGGTTTGCCTGGATTAATTGCTCCCGCCTTCCGCGCCGGTGCGATTCATGCGGGTCTCCATTTCATCGCCGCTGACGGAGTAATCCGTCACCACGCCGTGCCGCAAATGCACCGTCAGCTCCTTGCCGGACGAATCGGAGCCGCCCATGAACGCGCCGGCATAGGGGATGAACCCCGCCGCCTTCGTTGATGACTGGCGGTAAATCCATTGCAACACCTGCGTGCCGTCGGCGCTGCGCGAAGTGCGATTCGGCTTGCCGAACCACTGCACCAGTTGCGCCTTGGTGGTCTTGCCGACCTGGATTTTTTCCGTGCGCTCCATGTTGAAGTTGTTACCGGTGGAGGCGCAGCCCGCGACGGTAATGACGGCCAGCACGCCGACGATGCCCAGGCAAACAACGCGGAGCACAGTGCGTCCGGTTTTGCCGAGGGAGTTTAGTTTGTTTATTATTGTTGTGTTCATTATGTTTTTCCCCGTTGATTGATGATTAACGGAAATTTTTAATTCGCGGCGGTCGCGGATAAAGTGTTCATCCGCCCCGGCGGGATGGGCGGTGACGCGGTAACGCGCACGAGGCCGGCGTTGTCGAGGTCTTGCCTCGCCAGTTCGACAAAGTAACGGGAGCGACTGGTCAATGACCGTTTAACACGCTTTTCCTCAATAAGCCGCGCCAGTGCCTTGGGCACGTGAATTGAAAAGGTGGCGGTGTCAGGGTTGGCGGCGGCTTGCTTCATGTATGACAGAGAATGACAGAACATGATTTTTGGTCAACAAAAAAATATTATTTTTTAAGGTCTGTGTTACATTGCTCTTATGAAGAAAAGAATCGTCAGGAGCACGGTGCCCATCACCATCAGCGCCAGCGCGGAGTTGAAGGAGCAAATTGACGCGCGCGCGGCGCAGTTGGGGCGTGACCGGACGGGTTATTTGGTCTGGCTGGCGATGAAAGACCTTGGCTTAATCCCGGATGATAATTTTTCCCCCGCCGCGATTAACACGATTCTGGATGTGCTGGAACAGCGCGAGCGGCGGGGCGGGACGCGGAAGGATAAATAGCGGTTAGTTTGGCGCCCGCGCTTCCTTTGATAATGGGATGGAAACTAATGGCGCTGCGCGTACCGCTCCATCGCGGGTAACAAACCCGTTAATGCCGCATTGAATATTCCGCGTAAGCCGTTTATTGGTCGGAACTTCCAGCCTAGTAAGATATTCGTGAGAAAATCCGAAACGAAATGGAAACAAACTACCCCAAAAAAGCGAGCGAAAATCCGTTATCACACGGCGGGGAATATCAAGGTCGGCATCTATCAATATCCCAGTCGGGAGATTGTTTTTTGGGAAGAAGCCAGTGTTAGAAAATTAAAAAATTTTACTAAAGCCAGCCGCACGCGAGAAGCCGATGAGTTCGCCATTAACAAGGTCAGGGAACTTGCTGTAATGTTGCAAGGCGGGATTGCTTTGTTGCAAGGTGACGAGGCGCGTTCCTATGCCGTGGCGAAAACCTTGCAAGCGGAACTGCATAATGTCCCGTTGGATGTCATCTTGCGTGAGGTCGTGATCGCGCTCAAGCTCTCCGGGGCCACTTCAATCACAGAGTGTGCCAAGCTGTATCGGATGATTCATGGCCAAATTAAAACCGTCAACACCAACACGGCGATTGATGAATTTCTGGCCACTTTGAAGGAAGATACCCGCCATCACGATGATTTGAAGAGTCGATTAAGCAAATTTAAGATTGAATTTGGCGAGCGAGAGTTATTATCTATCCGTCGCGCTGACTTGGAGCGCTGGCTGGCACAAATAACCCGGGCCCCGAAAACTTTTGCCCATTATCATAGCGCGGTGTCGCAGTTTATGACTTGGGCACAAAAGATGATGTATTTGCCGGAAACCCCGCACGAGGCCAAGAAAATAAGTTGCCCCAAACCGCGAAAAATACGGGGCAAGGATTGTTTCACGCCGGAGGAATTGACCAAGTTGCTGGCCTATGCCATACCGAGCGAGTTGCCGACACTGGCATTGCAAGCGTTTATGGGTATCCGTTTGGAAGAACTTTGCGCTTACAAAAAGGACGATGTGAGTATGGAATGGCAGGATATTTTGTGGGAGCAAAACGCCATTTATGTCAATGCGGAGGTGGGTAAAACCGGCGAGCGTTACATCCACAATGTGCCCGAAAATTTGTGGCAGTGGTTGCTACCTTCCAAAAACAATGGCAGCAGCGGTAGAATTTGTCCGGTGAAACGTCAAGCGCAAGTTTACCAACGGCTTGCCAAGAAGTCGGGAATAAAATGGAAACATAACGGTTTGCGTCATGGTTTTGGTTCATATCGTATGGCTTTGGTAAAAAATTACCACATTGTTTCGGAGGAAATGGGCAATTCGCCGGCGATACTGAAAAGTCATTATCGCATTCCCAAGACCGAGCAGGAGGCGCGGCGGTGGTTTGCCATCACGCCGGCGGTGGTGGAACAATACCGCAGGGAACACGGCATTATGATTGAGTAGAGTTCGCGGAGATTTTAATTTTTGAGATTTTTTACTGGTTGCTCTCGCGCTCGTGCCAGATGTCCAGAATTCTTGCGATTTCCTTGCGCAATAATTCCGTTGACTCCGGCAAGGCGGAGTTAAGGCGGTAATGGTCAACCACCAAACTGGATGCGCTGGCGGGCTTCTTGGTTGAGTGTGATTATCATGCCGGGATCCAATTCGTTGAGAAAGCGTCTAACATCATCGTGCGCGCCAGTGACAAAGTTAGTGTAATTGCGGTTAACCACCCACGGCGTTGGCGGACGGTGCAGCCGGTGGGTGACCCACTGGCGCTCGGTGAGGCGGAACCATTCGGATTCCACTTCGGTCCACACGTTGTCGGCGACTTCTTCGATGTTGGCGTAATAAGAGCTGGTCTTGGTTTCGGGCCGGTCAGGCATTTGGAGTGTGAGGACGCCGCCGCACAACAAGCCGTGTGTTTTGAACGCGGGGTCAATGACCGTGCCGTGGCATTCAAAACGGAAGCGGTGGTCTTTTTTGGCGTAAATGAGGTGGCGGCATAGGTTAGTGACTTCATCGGCAAGTAGCACGGCACGGTCTGATTCGTGGAAGGTCTCCACTTCGCCGGTGTCGAGATTGTAGCGGGTGATTAGTGGGTCGCGGGCCAGTGGTTTTTGCCTGACGCCGTTGGGCGGGATGGTCTCGGTGCCGAGTCCGGCCAGTTTGGCCAGGAGGAAGACCAGGTAGTGTTCGAGTTTGACTTCCTCAAGGTAACGAGGACCGTGGCCCTCATCGTCGTGGGCATGATTGCCTTGCCGGTTAAGATACGCACACCACGGAAGCGCCGGCATGACGGGGGTGACTTGTTGTTCTTACGGGGTAAAGTTGTGACGGTACTCGTGCCAGAGTTCAAGGAGCCGGCTCCAGACTTGCCGCGCACCCGCCAGGTCGGGGACAAAGCCGAGGTGCCGTTTCACTTGGCCTTTGCGGGTGATGGTGAACAGGGCGCCGCTGCCGATGGTTTCAAGATCCAGGCGGTAGCGGCTGTATGGTTCCGGCAATTCGCCGCCGCCCTCGTGGACCAGCCGGCACATGTGTTCATACATGCCGGGATATTCATAGGGATGCGTGCGCCGGTCGCAGATGATGATATTTTTTTCCGCGGTAAACTTCTTGTCCGAAGAAATAATGGTTTAATTCAATCATGAGGTCTCCTGTGGGATTTCGCCGCGCCGGAGGTGCGCGAGGATGCAGGCCAAGTTCAGTTCAAACCTTGGGACCAGCGGGAGATTGAGCCGCCGCTGAAAGTCGGAGCTACGGATGATGAGCCACGGCGCGGGCGGGCGTTTGAGCGGTGGGATGTCAGGGTTGTGTTGTTGCCAACGGGAGTGGGCGGTCTCGATTTCAGGCCAGAGACGGTCAGCGGTGGCGTGGTCAAGGGCGATGTATACGGTTTCGTTGCGGTCGTCGTTTTTCCCCAGTTTTATTTTGGCCCCGGCGTCAAGCAACGCCACCGGTGTGTCTGGCAGCGGGGTGGTGGCGCAAACTTCCCCTTTGCGGAGCACCGACCCAATTATTCAGCGGCACCGGCCACTCGGTTTCCTGACAACGTTCGGTCACGCCAGAATCCCAATCCTGCACGGTGAGCAGGAGGTCGTTGGGCAACGGCGTCAGTGGCGTCGGGGCGTGGTTTTCCGTGCCCAGACCGGCGTCACGGGCCAAGATAAAAAGCAACAGCCACTCGTAATTGCCGTAGTAGCGCAACCCACCGTCCTCCGGATAATCCGGGGTGGCGAAAATCACCACCCACGGTAGCTTAGCCAAGAGCTTGGGCAGTTCCCCCGCGCTGCCGAATTCCTCCCATAGCGACACCATTTCCTGCCACACCAGCTCCGCGCTGGCGGCATCAGGGCGCAGCCGTGATAATAATTTGCCGCATTGTTTAGTGAAAAGTGAAATACCGTGCCGCCACCAAAACGTCTGGCGTGTAACAACAGCGGAATATCGTCATCGGTTTGCAAGTGCATTTGCCCGCCGCCATGCCGCAAAATGCTGCGCCAATATTGGTACATCTTGGGATATTGGTGGAACTTAATATGCTCATCAGTAATGGAACGCACGATGTCTTCCTCACTGGAGCAAAATATTTGTTGATGCAACGTGAGCATGGCAATTAGAGGAAATAGTACCAGATGTTCACACTTTTGTCGCGGTAAATTATCTTCGAACGCAGTAAGGTAATTGCGGTGACTTGTAACTATCACGCGGGTCAATTTTCTTGCGTTGTTTCGCCGCATTGTGCGGTGCTGCTATGGGTAGAGCATTTTCTGTCCCGGTTACCTCAAAAGATGGTGTGCGTCCATACAGCAGTATCATACGCAACATGGCAAATTGTGTGGCATTAAGTTCGCCATGCAGCTTATCATGCGTAATCCGTTCCCGACAACGACGCAGATAACTTTTATTCGCAATTGGACTTTTATTCATTCCGTACCATATTTTTAATACTAGACAGTGTAGTCATGAGATCGGCGAATAATCTGTACATTGGAAGCCAGCGGGACTAAGCTGAATGGATGAGAGCAGACTATCATCGACACGATATCAGTGACCGGGTGTGGGCGA
>JAISCS010000205.1 GCA_031265365.1 Verrucomicrobiales bacterium | reverse complement strand
ACCACGTCAATTTCTTTGCCGAGCAAACCCTGGTCCACGATGGCGCGGAAGACCAGGCGGCCGATGCGGCCGAAACCATTGATACCAACTTTGATACTCATACTGAATTTTCTTTCTATTATTGGGGTTAAAGGGAAAGCAATATAGGTGCGGCGTGGCGGAGGTCAATGAAATATATTCAACTTGCGAAAAATTATGCGGCCACCACTCGCCGCTGCAATTCCACTGCTCGTGGGATAGAATCAGGTTGTTTCACCGGTTACGCGCCTTATTTACACTGTGTAAAACCTCCAAGTCACTAGTGTAATGCCATATTTACACCGTGTAAAAACCGCAAGTTATCGGTCAAATGTCCTATTTATATTGCAATAAAATCGCTGCAACATAATGAATATTAAGTTGTTGCGGCATGGTTTTGTCATCACATCAAATTCGCCGCCATCTCCGCCATGAGGCTGCGCTCGCCTTTGAACAAATTAACGTGCGCCATGAACGGCTGGCCCTCCAACCGGCTGCGCGTGTACACGAGGCCGTTGGTGTTGGCGTCCACGTAGGGGTTGTCAATCTGTGCGAGGTCGCCGATGAGGATGAGCTTGCTGCCTTTGCCCATGCGCGTCACCAGCGTCTTCGCCTCGTGCGGGGTGAGTTGCTGCGCCTCGTCCACGATGAAAATCGCGCGCGGGATGCTGCGGCCGCGGATGTGCGCCATCGCTTCAATCTCGATGGTGCCGTTCTGTAACAGCGGCTCGTAGGGGTGCATGGGTTTGCCGTTGGGGTGCGCGGCGGCGGGCCCATCAGGGACGCGGTGGCGCTTGCGCTGGCTCTGGCGCTGATGGTCGAATTGCTCCGGCGCCTTGGGCTTCGACAACAACAGGTCGAGCGCGTCATAAGCGGGCTGCACCCACGGCTGCATCTTCTCGTCCTTGTTACCCGGCAAAAAGCCGATGTCCTTGCCCGTGGGCATGATGACGCGGGTGATGAGCAGCTTGTCGTAGCCGCCCTGCTGGACTTGCTGCAACGCGGCGCCGACGCTCAGCAGGGTTTTGCCGGTGCCCGCCTTGCCATAGACGGTGAGGAGCGTCAGGTCGGGGTCAAACAGCGCGTCGAGAAAAAAGCGCTGGCCGAGGTTGGCGGCTTTGAAGGCGCGCCCGCCGCGGATGGCGATGAACTCGTTGTGCAGTTTGCGGAACAAGCCGGCGCCGAGATGCCGGGCGGGGATGCCGTGGGTGTGGTCGTCCTTGTTGGCGAGGAGGACGTAGTTGTTCAATCCAAGCCGTTTGCCGCCGCTGATGGTCAGCGTGCCTTGGCTGGCGAAGGCTTGCAGACGGTTGGCGGGGATGGCGATGGTGGCGTATTCCTCGCGGCCGGCGGCGGTGCGGCGGATGTCGGAGTCCTCGACGCGGTCGGTGCGATAATCTTCGACCTCCAGCCCCAGCGCCTTCGCCTTGAGTTGCATGTTCAAGTCCTTGGAGACAAGGATGGTGGGCGGCGCCTCGGTGTCGGCGATGTAGGCGGCGGTGGCGAGGATGCGGTTGTCCGGGGAAGCGAGGTCGGGGAACAGCGTCCTGACCAGTTGGCAGCGCGGGGAGTCGGCGGTGAAGACCCACTGGTTGTCAACGAAGCGAATGTTGCGGTTGAGCGCGACGCGGAGGTTGCCGCCGTTGGCGAGGGTGACGCCGGTTTGCATGTCCTTAGTGGTTTTGAAAATGGCGGAGAGATTGCGGTGGACCTCGCGGGCGTTGGCGCCACGCGTGGTGGACTCGGCCTTAAAACGGTCGAGCTCCTCCAGCACCTCGACGGGCACCCAGACGAAATGTTCCTTGAATTGGAAGACCGACTGGGGGTCGTGGATGAGGACGTTGGTGTCGAGGACGTATTGTTTGACCCGGCGGATGTTCTTGCTCACGATGTTAATTAAGCGCAAGGCGGGAAATTGTACAGCGGAAAGTTGTTACTTTATCAAGGCGGGCGCGGGCAATAAAAAACCCACCCTTGCGCGGGTGGGTTTTTATCCTTTGGTTGAAAGTTACGAATCAAGTTATTGGTTGCCGCCTTTGCGAATCTGGTATTTTTCCACGATTTCCTTGGCACCCGCGTCGCGCTCGGCCAGTTGAATCAGGTCAACCACGAAACTTTCCAGGCTTTTCTGGGTCGTCTCCGCGCGGCCCACGGCATCAACGCGGCCCTTGAGGGCATTGTTGAGGTTGCTGTGAGCGCCGACGGAAACAATGATTTGCCAGCCGACCAGAATGACGATGGCCGCCGCCAGAACGAGGTAGGCCAAAAAAGGTTTGATGTTATCTTCCATATTATTCTCCGATTAGTGTTGATGATTTATTTGTTGGGGGTGGCGGGGGTGGCGTTGATTTGAATGCCATGCTTGTTGAGCAAGCCACGCAACTCTTCATTGTTGGTATTCACGGCAATGGTCGCGGCGTCTTGGACAATCGCGCGGCCAACTTGTTGGCTGACATTGCCATTTTGAATCTGGACCTGTTGTTCTTGCAGTTTCCGTTCCAAACCGCGGTTGCTATGGTTGATGAAGACCAGAACGATGGTCAACACGAGGGCAAGCCCTCCCAGGAGTATTGCAATAGTACTTTGTGTATCTTTCATGCGAGGGAAGAATCTGGCGGAACTTGCCAAAGTGTCAAGCAATTATTTTTTGAATATGTTATGTGCTGTACAACGGGGCGAGATTTGGCTAAGTTCAAGGCCAATGAAACAGGACGGTGATTGCCCATGAGCGGCGGCTGGTGGAACAGCGGCCGGCTGGCGGCGTGGCTGCTGCTCGGCGGTCTGCCGGTCGCGGCGCAGACGACCGGGCCGGCGATCGAGAGCCGCGCGGCGCTGCTGGTGGACGCGCGGACCGGGCAAGTGCTGTACGCGCGGAACGCCGACGCCCGCCACGCCCCGGCGAGCACGATAAAATTACTCACCGCGCTGCTGGTGTGGGAACGCACCGGCTTGAACGGCAGCGTGCGCGTGCGGCCTGAGGACACGCGCGTGGAACCCAGCCACGTGCCCCTGCGCGCCGGCGAGGTGGTCACCGTCGGCGAATTGACGCGCGCGCTGCTTATCGGCAGCGACAACGACAGCGCCCTGGCCCTCGCCCGCCACACCGCCGGCAGCGTCGACGCGTTCGTCGCGCTGATGAACGAGCGCGCGCGGCAACTCGGCTGTGGCGGCACCATCGTCAAAAACCCGCACGGCCTCCCCGCCAAGGGCCAGTACACCACCGCCGCCGACATGCTGAAAATCTTCGCGGCCGCGCTGGCGGTACCGGCGTTGCGCGACATCTGCATGACGCCGCGCCACCAACTCACCACTGCCGCCGGCACCCAGACCGTCAAAAATCACAACAAACTGCTGGGCGCCTACGCCGGCATGGGGCCGGCCAAGACCGGCTGGACCACCTCCTCGCGCCACACCTACGCCGCCAGCGCCACGCGCGACGGGCGCGAATTGCGCCTGATTATTCTCAACAGTCCGAACAAATGGGACGATGCGCGGGCGCTGCTCGACTACGGCTTCGGCGTGTCACCGTCAGCACCGGCACCAGCGCCGCTGGCCGCCGCCGTCCGTCAACCCCTGTCACCATCGCCCGCCACCGGGCGCCTGACCCTGGCCCATCCACCGCCGCCCGTCACCTCGCCCGCCGCCAACAAAGCGCTGACCGCATACAAAGTGAAAAAAGGCGACACCCTCAGCGCCATCTGCCGCCGTTTCGACGTGAGCATGAAAACCGTCCTGCGCCACAACAATCTCCCGGACCCGCACAAAATCAATCCCGGACTAGTGTTATACATCCCGTTGCGCGGCTAAAAACAATGCCCCCAAACCGCCGCTGGCAGTGACCAGCAAGGCGCTCATTTCAAAATGGGGTTCCTTGCGGTTAGCAGTGGCAGCGCTGACGCCAGCCTTCCTCCACCGCCCATGCCCCTGCGTGAGCAAATTCCCCTTCCGTGAAGGGGAATTATGCCGCGCTTACCACACGCCACTGCCATTCCTCTGTTCACGGGATAGAACCAATATCCGCCAAGACAAAATCCTAATCAACGCCATCTCCCACGCCAGCCGCGAACCTGAATACTGGCTCGACCGTCCCCTGGCGTGATTTAAAAAAACTTTTTTTACAACAAGACCGTGGAGTTAACGGAGTGAGCTTGCCTTGACCCAAGCGCTTCTCTCCATGTCCTCCATGACTTCTTGGTGAAAAATCCAATCGTGGCGCCATCAAAATATTGGTTATGGTTTTTTGAACGGTGACCACACCGTCGAAATTGATAAAAACGGGCCGCCCAGCGGTGACACTTGGCGGCCCAGCGGCAGTACTTGGCAACCCAGCAACGATACTTGGCGGCCTAGTGTCACCGCATGGGAAATGAAATGGGCAAATCTCCGCGCTAAATTAGGTTCTATCCCGTGAACAGTGGCATTACCGTGGCGCGTGGTCGGCGCTGATAATTCCCCTTCCGAGAAGCAACTGTGTAGTGAAAAAAGATTATGGGGCGGTTTTTGGCGGGGAGAACGGGTGATGGTGGAGGTCAGCATTGAGGTGAATGAGGAGCTTGCGCATGACG
>JAISCS010000193.1 GCA_031265365.1 Verrucomicrobiales bacterium | reverse complement strand
ACCACATGGGGAATGAAATGGGCAAATCTCCGCGTTAAATTGGCGCGTGAGCGCGTGAGCGCGTGAGCGCGTGAGCGCGTGAGCGCGTGAGCGCGTGAGCGCGTGAGCGCGTGAGCGCGGTGCTTCGATTCTATGAGCTAGGTCAATCATCTTCAAAGCATTATCGGTTTTTCACCTTTGCCTAAGCACCCATGTTTTTTAGTGCTTGGCCTCAGTTTGCACCGACAACGTATGCGACGTTATACTAACCGCCATATAAAGCAATCATTTTTTTCATATTTTTTTGGGTGGAAGCAAACCTCGCGCAGAGCCGCGGAGTTTTAATTCCCCTTCCGTGAAGGGGTGGCCGCGTAGCGGACGGGGTAGTTCAGCGTTTGGTTTTGGTAGTTCCCGTTAACGCTGAACTACCCCGTCGCTCCGCGCCACCCCTTCACGGAAGGGGAATTAAAACTCTGCGGCTCTGCGCGAGGTTGTTTTTTCTTGGCGGCTTGGCGGCTTTGCGCGAGGTTATTCTTGGTATGGTTCAACGCAAATGGCTGGTGGTCGCGGCGCTCTTAGTGGCGGCGGCGCTGGGTTGGTGGCTGGCGCCACGGCCCGATTTGTGGCGGGGGGTGTCGTTTTCGCGTTGTTATTATGACCGCGACGGGCGGTTGTTGCGCGTGACGCTCGCTGATGATAGGCGATATCGCGTGTACACGCCGCTCGCGGAAATCTCGCCGCTGGCGGTGGAGGCGGCGTTGTTGCACGAGGACCGCTGGTTTGCCTGGCACCCCGGCGTCAATCCCATCGCGCTGGGCCGGGCGGCGGTGAATGAGCTGGGCGGGTTCCACCGGCGCGTCGGCGCGTCCACGGTGTCCATGCAACTGGCGCGGTTGCGCTGGCGCTTGCACACGCGCGCCGCCGGCGGCAAGGTCGCGCAGCTGGCGCGCGCGGCGCAAATTGAGTTGTTCCATTCCAAGCGCGCGATTCTGGAGGCGTACTTGAACCAAATTCCCTACGGCAAAAACATCGAGGGCATCGGCGCGGCGAGTCTGGTTTATTATGGCAAGCCGGCGCGGGAGTTGACGCTGGCCGAGGCGCTGACGCTGGCGGTCATCCCGCAAAGCCCCGCCCGCCGCGCGCCGCGCGCCGGCAATGTGGAGTTGGCGCGCGCGCGCGGGCGGTTGTTCGCGCGCTGGGTGAAACGCCATCCGCGCGACGCCGGTTATGGGCCGACGCTGGACATGGCGTGGCCCGCGCGCGCGCCGCGCGACTTGCCGTTTCACGCGCCGCATTTTACCGATTGGCTGGAACGCACGAACCGCGCGCCGCGGTTGACGACGACGTTGTCGTTGCCGGCACAGCAAATCGTCGAGCGCGCCGTGGCCGCGCACGTCGGGCGGCAGCGGGCCAACGGCGTTCGCAACGCGGCGGCGTTGGTGGTGGACACGGACACGCTGGGCGTGGTCGCGGCGGTCGGCTCGGCGGATTGGTTCGACGCCGGCATCGCGGGGCAGGTGAACGGCCTGCTCATGCGCCGCTCGCCCGGGTCGACGTTGAAGCCGTTGTTGTACGCGCTGGCGCTGGACGAGGGCTTGATTCAGCCGCTGACGTTGTTGCGCGACGAGCCGGGCGGGTTCGGCGATTATAACCCGGAAAACTATGACCGCGCCTTCGCCGGCCCGGTCCACGCCGCCGCCGCGCTGCGCCAGAGCCGCAATGTTCCCGCCGTGTGGTTGTTGTCCAAGTTGCGAAAAAAGACGTTGCACGGGTTGTTGCGCGAGGCGGGGGTACGGCACCTCAGGCCGGAAAGTCATTACGGGCTGACGCTGGCGCTGGGCAGCGCGGAGGTCAGCCCGGTGGAACTCGCGCAACTTTACGCCATGCTGGCCAACGGCGGCGTCTTTCGCCCGCTGACACTGGCCGCGCCCGCCGACCGCGCCGGCGCCGTTGTTGACGCCGCGCCGCGCTTGCTCAGTCCCGAGGCGTGTTTTTTGGTCCTCGATATGTTGCGGGAAACGGCGCGGCCCGACGCCATGCGCGGCGGGGGGGCGCGCGCGCGCGGCGGGGGCGTGGCGTGGAAGACCGGCACGTCGTGGTCGTACCGCGATGCCTGGGCGGTGGCGGTGTTCGACCATTACGCGCTGGTGGTGTGGGTGGGGGATTTTTCCGGCGGGAGCGACGGGCAATTCGTCGGGCGCCGCGCCGCCGCGCCGCTGTTGTTCAACATCATCGACGCCCTGCGCGCGCGGGAGCCGGCGGTGGCGGGGCCGGCGGCGTGGGAAAATCCGCGCGGGTTGAATTTGGCGCGGGTGGATTTGTGCGCGGTCAGCGGGGCGCCCGCGCGCCGGCATTGCCCGCAGACGGTCAAGGGATGGTTCATCCCCGGCGTCTCGCCCATCGCGCCGTGCGCGGTGCACCAGGTCGTGTGGATTAACCCGCGCACCGGCTTGCGGGTGACGGACGGCGCGGCGGTGGCCGGGGCGCGGGCGGAGGTTTATGAAATCTGGCCGGCGGATTTGCTGGCGTCGTTTCGGCGCGCGGGCTTGCCGCGCCGCCAGCCGCCGGCGTTTGAGGGGCGGCGGGCGGCGGCGGCGACAGCCTCGGCGGTCGAGCCGCGCGGGCCGGAAATCAAGTCGCCGCGCGAGCATTTGACCTACGTCCTGCCGCTGGCCGGCCCGGCGCCGCCAATCATGTTGCAAGCCACCGCTGACGCTGACGCGGAGGAACTGTATTGGTTCGCGGGCGCGGTGTTCATCGGGCGTTGCCGCGCCGGGGAGACGCTGGCGTGGACGCCGTCCGCCGGCGTGCATCAACTCACCGTCACCGACGAGCACGGCCGCGCCGCGTCGCGGCAGGTGACGGTGGAAGCGGGGCGGTAGTTAGGCTATTGGTTCGCGCAAAGCCGCCAAGACGCCAAGTTAATTAACCAAAAAAAACTTAGCGTCTTGGCGGCTTTGCGCGAGGTTCCTGAGTTGTTCATGCCCACAGCCGCTCCGGGTAGGCGCCGGCGGCGATGAGGCGGCGGATGTTTTCCATCACCAGCGGGCGGTCCTCGCGGTAGGTCACGCCGAACCACGCGCTGTCAGTGGTCAACACGCGGCAATCCGCCAAGCCCGCTTGCACGATGGCGTCCACGTGCTTCGGGATGAAGAACTCCGATTTTAATTCGCCGCCCTGCGCCCTGAGAAACTCGGCGAACGCGGTTTCCAGGAAGTCGAAGTAGCGCGGCGTGAAGCCCCACATGTTCATGGACACCGGTTCCGCGCCGCTGAGGGTGGCCGCGTTGCCGGCCTCCTGGTTCTCGGCGCCGGCGGCGGTCTTCACGATTTTGGTCATTTCGTTGACGCTGCGCAAACGCCCGGCGGCGTCCGTGACGCAGATGCCGCGCGCGACCGAGCCGTGCGCGGACAGCGTTTGGTCCAGCCGGAAGCCGACCATGCAGAATTGCGCGCGGCGGGATTCGTCATGGTCAGCGGTGAGGAAGCGCGCCAATTGCCGGTAGCTGTCGGCGCCGTAAAAATCGTCCGCGTTGATGGCGGCGAAGCGGCCCGGCACGGCGTCCCGCGCGCACAACACCGCGTGGCCGGTGCCCCACGGTTTCTCCCGACCGGCGGGGACGCTGAAGCCGGCGGGCAGTTGGGTCAGTTCCTGGTAGGCGAAGCGCACGGGGATTTTATCCGCGAACTTGGCGGTGACTTGTTGTTTGAACAAGTCGGCGAAGTCGGGGCGGATGATGAAGGTTACCGAGCCGAAGCCGGCGCGCGCGGCATCGTACACCGAATAGTCGAGCACGGTCTCGCCGTTGGGGCCCATCGGGTCCATTTGTTTCAAGCCGCCGTAGCGACTGCCCATGCCGGCGGCGAGGATGACGAGGGTGGGTTTGTCCATACGGGGGAGAGTATAACGGCAGCGGGAAATAATTGCCAGAAAACTCCGGTCACGAAGACGCGAAGACACGAAGATATTTTTGGTTCTATCCCGCGAACAGTGGAATGGCGGTGGCGTGTGGCAAGCGCGGCATAATTCCCCTTCCGTGAAGGGGTGGCGCGGAGCGACGGGGTAGTTCAGCGTTTTGCGTTATATTCCTGCGACCGCTGAACTACCCCGTCCGCTCCGCGGCCACCCCTTCACGGAAGGGGAATTTTTTTAATGACCTCGCGTCTTCGTGACCGGAGTTTGGAATTTCCTCACCGGCGGCGGCGCAGGGCGGCGAGCAACGCGGCGCCGGTGAGCAACAGCGCCCAGGTGGAGGGTTCGGGGATGTTGGTGATGTTGAGGAAGATTTGCTTGTCGGTGCCGAAATCCAGCGCGTAGTTGTAATCGGCCAGACCGCTGACGGTGAGGACGTCGCCGGTCAGGATGCCGCCGTAGTTGGCGAGTAAATGCTCGCCCTCGGTGAAGGCGCTGTCAGTGAGGAGCAGGGTCGCGCCGCTGAGGGTGAGGTCGTTGGTGATGTCGAGCAAGTCGCCGTCAGCGATGCTGAAGTTCAGGATGCCGCCGTCGTCGAGGGTGAGGCTGCTCAACGTCAGCGTGCCATCGGGGTCGAGCACGCCGCCGGCGCCGACGGTCGTCGCCGCCAGAATTTTGCCCGCGCCGTCGAAGGTGCCGCCGCTGATGGTGACCGAGGCGGCTTTAAGTTGCGCGTCGTTCACCAACACCGTCACCGAACCGGCGCCGGCGGTGTAATTGTTGTCGCCGAGGTCGAGGGATGCTTTCGCCGTGGTTTTGTTCGCGCCGGCGATGATGATGGTGCCGTTGTTCGTCCAGTCCGTGCTCACCGTCAGCGTCGCGTAATGTTGCGCGTCATCCGTCACGTCCTCGCCGAGGCTGACGCTGATGGTGCCGGTGTTGGTGAAAATATTGCCGTTGGCCACAGTCAGCGCGGCTTGCTGCGCCCAGCGCGGGTCGGCGCTGCCGATGGCGTTATTGTACACGGTGAGCAGACCGCTGTTGGTGAACTCGGCGGCGGCGGTGGCGACGTTCATTTGCGCGTAGATACCCTCGTTGACCGAGGCCGACGGACCGCCGCTGGCGATATTTTCAATGTTGAGCACACCGCTGTTACGGAAGGTGCCGCTGTTGGTGACATTGAGGTCGAGCAAGCTGCGGTTGGCCGTTTGGTTGGTGTCCTGCCGCAGGATGAAGGTGCCGCTGTTGGCGAACAGGCCGCCGCTGACGGTGATGCTTCTGCCTTGGTTATTCGCGTTGTTGGAGAACCATTCCCAGTAGCCCGCGTTGGTAGTGTTGACATTGTTGAGGGACATGTTGGTGCCGAGATTGCTCGCCCACACCTTGGCACCGGCGCTGACCGTGATGGTGCCGCCGGTGATGCCGGTCGCGCCGCGAAAATCAATGGTGCCACCGTTGTCCACCGCGACCAAGCCGCCGGTGTTGTCCATGCTCACCGGCAAGTCGAGCGAACCCATGCCAATTTTGTAAATGGTACCGGTGTTGGTCATGTTGAAGGTGTTTAACCCGCCGGACCCGGCGGCAAACGTGGCGCTTCTTCCCGCCAGTGCCTGTATAAGGCCGGCGTTGATGATGCCGCCGGCGAAGCCTGAGCGCCGTCCGTTGATGATATTGA
Organism: Verrucomicrobiales bacterium; assembly: GCA_031265365.1. Taxonomy (GTDB): domain Bacteria; phylum Verrucomicrobiota; class Verrucomicrobiia; order Methylacidiphilales; family JAAUTS01; genus JAIRPN01. The sequence continues at coordinate 2,250 of JAISCS010000193.1, read as the reverse complement.
GGGTGACGCCGGAGTCCACTGTCAGCGTGTTGACGTTGAGGCTGTTGCCGCCCGCGAATTTAGTATAATTGGTGCCATTAATGTCATAATCCACGGTAATGGCATGGACACCGTCGCCGATGGTCACGTTGTCCGTGGTGCCGGAGATGCCCGGCGCGGCGTCGGCGGCAGTGTCAGTGGCGGCGTCGAACCACGGCGCGGCCAGTTCATTCCAAATGCCACCGGTTTGAAGGTCGCCCCAATACAAATCCACCGCGCGGGTATTCACTGTCAGCGCCGCTGACAGTGGCAAGGCCAGCAGGAACGCGAGCGTCAGCGAGCGATTAAGGGAATTGCCGAATTGCCGAATTGCCGAATTGCCGAATTGCCGAATTGCCGAATTGCCGAATTGCCGAATTGCCGAATTGCCGAATTGCCGAATTGTAATATAAGGTTTTTGTGTCCATGCGGCGAATTTAATGCTGACAAGCAAGGCCGTCAACCAATATTTTTAACTTTTTTTAATTTTTTTTGACCACGGAGATATACCTCATTTCAGGTTCTTGCCCATTATCAGTGGAATAGGCCCTGTCATGCTGAGCGAAGTTGCGCAGCTACGCAGTCGAAGCATCGGGTTGCCTGGGCGAAAGGCGCTGACCGTAGCGATGGGTTGCGATGGGACCGACCGATTCCTCGACTGCAACAACTGCGTTGTTGCGCTCGGAATGACGGGCGGGCTTACGGACGGCATGATTATTCCATCGATAACGGCGAGGAACCCAAAATATCGTCACCCTAAAATTCGCAAAAAGGAGCGCGGACTCATCGGGCTGACGGTATCCAGCCCGCTTTCTGTCAAGGCGATATGCAGCGCGGGGAGATGCTGGTCGGTGATATTCAACAGGTGGCGGTCGCTGGTAATCAGCACGGGGATGCCACGGTAAGCGGTTTCTGCCAGAATCAAACCGTCGTTTTCCTCATGCTCGTCCAAGATGCCGGCTTGCCGGATTTTTTCGGAGAAGAGGTGGCAAATGCCGTTGCCCACAGGGTCAATGTTAAACGGCGTGATTTGCCAGTCTAACATGCGGCCAAGGGCGGTGCCGTACAACTTGCGCCGCGCTCCGCCGTGCTCGGAGAGGTGGAGCAACTCGCGCACCACGGTTGGCGGTGTGACCATGCTGTAGCCGCGTTCGCCACCAACGGCGATAAAGTCGAGCGCGAATTCCTCGCCGGCGGCAAGGTCAATCAGCACGTTAGCGTCCAGCGCCAACAGTTTGTTTCTGACCGCGCCCATAGATGATAACCATCGCTTTGTTAAAAGAATCCTCGCGTTGTTTATCGGTCAGGCGGTTGCATAGCCGCCGTCCCTTGGCGGCCAGGCGTGTGCCGACGGTGTCTTTGGGATAATTCTGCGTTGCCTTCATGTCACTATGATATTTACGCAATGTTCGCCGGCACGCCAAGTTTTTTTATTAAGAAGGAAAACGCGGCGGTCAATTCGTACTAAAAAAGATGTTGCAAGTGAACCATCACCCAATAACACAAAAATATCACGCCGAGGATGAACACCGTGGCGTAAGCCTGGACATTGCCGCCTTGGACGAGGCGTAGGATTTCGCCGCTGACGGTGGCGAGCACCGCGAGGCCGCGCACGATTAGCCCGCCGACAATCCAGCGGTCAATCCAATCAAGGCTGCGCGCGAGGAGTTGCTGGCCGTTCACGAACAGCGCCTGGTACAGTTCGTCGCTGTAAAACTTATTGGCGAAAATGTCAACATGGACGCGCTCGGATTTGGCGCGCAGATACAGCCACAAGCCGCCGCCCGCGCCGAGCGCGAACACCAGCACGGACAACCACAACACCAGCTCGCCGCCGGCATGGTCAGCGTGGGGTTGCCCCAAATACGCTTGCTGCCCCATGTAGCCGCCGACCACTGACAGCGCCGCGAGCGCCGTCAGCGGCAGCGTCATCACCGGCGGCGACTCGTGCGCGTGTTGCACCGCCGCTGACCGTGGCTTGCCGAGGAACGCCACGGCGAACAGCCGGAACATATAATACGCCGTCAGCGCCGCCGTGATAATCGCCACGCCGAAAATCCAAATGTTATGCTGCAACGCCGCCAACAAAATCGCGTCCTTGCTGAAGAAGCCGGCCAGCAGCGGGCAGCCGGTCAGCGCCAGCGTGCCGATTAAAAACGTCGCCGCCGTCAGCGGCATTTTCTTCCACAAGCCGCCCATGCGCCAAATGTCCTGCTCGTGGTGCAGCGCGTG
>JAISCS010000080.1 GCA_031265365.1 Verrucomicrobiales bacterium | reverse complement strand
CGGGGTGTCGACGGCCCGTCTTGTATTTGCCGGGCGGGTTTGGTTTCATCAACGGGTGGCCCCACGCCAACCCGCTCCTTCGCATTCGCGCTTTCCGCGCTCCGCTCAGGATGACGGGGGTGGCGCGGGAATGGTCTTTGGCGGGCGTGATATTCATGGCGTTATTTTTTCTCCAGACTTTTCGCCGGCGGCGGCTGGGCGCTCCAGATGATTTGCGCCGGGTCTTTCTTGAGCCGCGAGGCGACGTCCTTGAAGTCCTCGGTGATGATGCGGAGGTTGTCCACCGTGCCGGCTAGTTCCATGTGGTTGATGCGCTGGACGAGGTTGTTAAATTGCTGGGTGTTTTGGTCTAGCTGGTTGATGAGTGTCACCAGTTTTTTTTGCACTTCGTCGAAGTTCACTTTGCCGAGGTTGCGCAGCGTTTGGTCAACCGAGTTGACAATTTGGGTTATCGTCGAGCTGGTGGAGGGGATGTAGTAATGGCGCGGGTGCCAGTTGATGACCAGCAACGGCGTCGCCGCCCCCGGGTTGGGCTGGTCAATTTCCAGATAGTTGCCGCCGACGATGCCGGCCATGTCCACCCGGACGCGCAGGCCGCGCTCGACGGCGTCGTCGAGGAGTTCCTGGAGGTCGCCTTGCAACAGGCCGGTTATCATGGATTTTTTGATTTCAAACTCGACCAGGATGTAGCGGTAGAGGTTGGGGCTGTCCGGGCTGGTCAGCGGCAGTTTGGGGTAAACATTCGGGGTTAAATCAATCCGCGTGACTTTGCCCATCGTCACGCCGCGAAACTTTACCGGCGCGCCGAGGCCGAGGTTGCCGATGGTCTCGTCGAAGTACGTCTCGAAGCGAATCTTCGGCTCCAGCCAGCCGCGCGCGCCGAGCGCGAACACGCCGGCCAGCAGGATGAGCAGCCCGCCGATGACGAACATGCCGATGCGATAATATTTGCCGTCCGAGTTCATGAGTACGTGGGTAAAGGTTGCCGGTGAAAGAAACTTTTGACAAGGTCATTCGGCGGGTGGTCGCGGAGGTCGGCGGGTTGGCCGCTGGCGATGATGCCCTTCGTCCGCGCGTCGAGCATGATGCAGCGGCCGGCCAGCGTGTAGATGCTGGCCAGTTCGTGCGTGACGATGACGAACGTGATGCCGAGGTCGCGCGACAACTTGATGATGGTCGCGTCAAGGCCGGCGGAAGTGATGGGGTCCAGCCCCGCGCTCGGTTCGTCGAGGAACACGATGGCCGGGTCCAGCGCCAGCGCGCGGGCGATGGCGGCGCGCTTCACCATGCCGCCGCTCAACTCCGACGGCAGCTTGCCCGCCGCGTCCTGCAAGCCGACCAGCGCCAGCTTGGCGGCGACGGCGGCGTTTTTCGCGTCCATCGTCAGCGGCGTGAATTCATCCATCGCCAGCCGCACGTTTTCCTGAATCGTCATCGAGCCGAACAGCGCGCCGCTCTGATACATCACGCCGATTTTGCGCAGGATGCGGTTGTAAGTTTCCTCGTCCGTGCCGGGAAACCTCTCGCCGTCAATGAAGACCGCGCCGTTGGCGGGCTGGTGCAGGCCAATCAGGCACTTCATCAGCGTGCTCTTGCCGCAGCCGGAGCCGCCGAGGATGATGAAAATTTCGCCGTGGTTGACCTCGAACGAAATCTTGTCCAGCACGGTGCACTCGCCGTACTTGGCGGTCAACTCGCGGACGCTGATGATGGGCTGGCGGTTGGCGGGGTTCATTGGATGGCAGGCCTAGTTCCCCCTGAGGGTGGTGGAGATGAAGGTGAAAATGCAATCGCTGGCGATGATGAGCACGATGGAACTGACCACCGCGCGCGTGGTGGACGCGCCAACGGCGGCGGCGCCCGCCTTGGTCTGGATGCCGCGCAAGCAGCCGACGCCGGTCACCAGCACACCGAAGAAAAACGACTTGAGCAGCCCCTCCATCACGTCCGTCACATGGCAGTAATAGACTAGTTCCGCGTATAGCGCTGACAGTGAATAGCCGTTGCCGAGCATCACCAAAAAACTCGCGCCAACGCCGAGCAACATCGAGTAAATCGTTAACAACGGCATGGCCCAAAATCCCGCGATGACTCGCTCCACCACCAAAAACCGAACAGGGTCCAGCCCCATCGTCTTCAGCGCGTCGAGTTCCTCGTTCACCTTCATCGTCCCGATTTCCGCCGCGAATGCCGACCCGGTGCGCCCCGCCAGCAGAATGGCCGTCATAATCGGGCTAAGCTCGCGGAACATAATCAGCGCCACCAAATAAATCACGTGAATATCCGCGCCGTAAGTTCGCAACGGTCCCACCGACTGCGAGGCGATAATCAACCCCGTCAATAAACTGATAAGCCCCACGATCGGCAACCCGTCCACGGCGGCGGTGTGAAAAATTTGCAGGATTTTTTTGACATGCAACTGTCGCGAACAGCGCAAGACTTGTCCCAAGGCCACCGTCAGCTGGCCGAGAAAAACCATCTGCCGCCGCAAATCGCTCACGATATTGCAAGCCGCCTCGCCGACGGTGGAAGCCAGGGTGGAAGACATAACCTGACCCAACAATACAAAAACTCTCCCCCCGGCGCAAACCACAAATCGGGCGCGGGCGGACGGGGTGTTTCAGCGTTAAAGGCTCTAGCCCAATCCGCAGTTTTGCACAATTTCTCTGCCGGGTGAGGTGGACGGCAAGCCAGCCGACGTTTAGTCTGGCGTGAAAAAGCCTCCGGCGAGCCAGCCGACGTTTAGTCTGGCGTAAAAAAGGCTCCGGCAAGCCAGTCGACGATTAGTCTGACGTAAAAAAGGCTCCGGCAAGCCAGCCGACGTTTAGTCTGGCGTAAAAAAGCCTCCGGCGGGCCAGTCGACGTTTAGGCTAGTGCCAAAAAGACTCACCACAGGCGTTCCGATGTTTGGGAACCCCAGCAGCAAGGTTCGCGCGGAGCCGCAGAGACGCGGAGAAGCATTTGATAAATACTCCGCGGCTCCGCGCGAACCTCAAAAAATGCGGCTATACATCTTCCCCGGCCTTGGCGCGACCGGGCCGTTATCATTGATGAT
>JAISCS010000045.1 GCA_031265365.1 Verrucomicrobiales bacterium | reverse complement strand
TTAACGCTGAACTACCCCGTCCGCTCCGCGGCCACCCCTTCACGGAAGGGGAATTGATTTTTGTGCGCTCACAAAATAACGGCAATGGTCCTAGCGTCCACTTTTTTCACCATCAGCAGGGATTTGACATTGTGTTTGCCGCCGGTTTTCGCTAATTTGCCATGCTTTTTATGAACATGTCCTCTGTGCCCGGTGTTGGTTTGTACGACTTTAACAATGAGCATGATGCTTGCGGGGTCGGGTTGGTCGCCCGGCTGGATGGGAAACCTGACCATCAGACGGTCAGCGACGGGTTGACGGTGTTGAAGAACCTCATGCACCGGGGCGCCACTGGCGGGGACGCGGCGACGGGTGACGGGGCGGGGATTTTGCTGTCGATGCCGGACGCGTTTTTTCGCCGGCAGGTCAGGAACTTGCCGGCGCGCGGGAAGTATGGCGTGGCGGTGTTGTTCGGCGCTGACGGTCAGGAGCAGGCCATCGAGGACATTATCAACGCCAAGGGCGGCCGGGTGCTCGCGTGGCGCGAGGTGCCCACTAACCCGCGCGCGGTCGGCGCGGTGGCGCGGGCGAGTTGTCCGCGCGTCCGGCAGGTCATCGTCAGCGGGGAGAATTTCGCGGGGCCGGCGGAGTTTGAGCGGAAGTTGTACGTGATGCGGCGGTTGATTGAGAAGCGGGCGCCGGGGGCGTATGTGTGCAGTTGTTCGTCGAAGAGTTTGGTGTACAAGGGCATGTTGATGGCGCCGCAGATGGAGCCGTTTTATCCCGACCTCGCGGACCGCGCCATGCAATCGCCGCTGGCGCTGGTGCACCAGCGCTACAGCACGAACACGTTCCCGACGTGGAGCCTCGCGCAGCCGTTCCGGTTCCTCGCGCACAACGGGGAAATCAACACGTTGCGCGGCAACTTGAACCAGCTCAAGGCGCGCGAGCCGTATTTGCAGAGCGAGTTGTTCGGCGACGAAATCGCGGACTTGCTGCCGCTCATCAGCGAGGGGCAATCGGACTCGGCGTGCCTGGATAATATGTTCGAGCTGCTGGTGGCGGCGGGGCGCGATTTGTGCCACGCGCTGTTGATGCTCGTGCCGCAGGCGTGGGGGGACCATTATCACATGGGGCGCGACATCCGCGGGTTTTTCTCCTACCACTCGGCGCTGATGGAGCCGTGGGACGGGCCGGCGGCGCTGGCGTTCTCCGACGGCGTGAACGCGGGCGCGCTGCTGGACCGCAACGGCCTGCGCCCGCTGCGCTACACGCTGACGAAGGATAATGTGTTCGTGCTCGCGTCGGAGACGGGCGTGCTCGATATTCCGTTCAGCCAGGTCGCGCGCAAGGGGCGGTTGCGCCCGGGCGAGATGATTTATTGCGATTTGGAAAATCACCGGCTGGTGCATGACGCGGCCATCAAGAAGCTCGCGGCGCGCCGGCAGCCGTACCGCCGCTGGGTGCAGGAAAACCGCATCGGCGTGCACGGGCTGTTCTCATCGGTCACGCCCGCGCTGCCGGCGGACGATTTGTTTCACCGCCAGCGGTTGTTCGGGTACACGCGCGAGGACTTGGAACTGATTTTGCGCCCGATGGCGGAGACGGGGCAGGAGCCGGTCGGCTCGATGGGCAATGACGCGGCGCTGGCGGTGCTCTCGGAGCGGCCGCAATTATTGTTCAATTATTTCAAACAACTGTTCGCGCAGGTGACCAACCCGCCGATTGACCCCATCCGCGAGGACTTGGTGATGAGCCTCACGACGTACATCGGCAACCCCGGCAATATTTTGACGGAGACGCCGCAGCATACGCGCGTGTTGCGGCTGCCGCGCCCGATTCTAACGGACGATGACTTGGCGCGGCTGCGGCACGTCGGGCACGCGGGGTTCAAGGCGGCGACCATTCCCATCGGCTTCGACGGCGACCTCGGCGCGGCGTTGCGCCAGCTGGCGCTGACGGCGGTGGCGAAGGCGGAGGCGGGCTGCGCCATGCTCATCCTCAGCGACCGCGACCTGGACCCGACGCTGACGCCCATCCCGTCGCTGCTGGCGACCGCCGTGGTGAACCGGGCGCTGACGCGGGCGCGGCGGCGCGTGGAGAGCGGCATCATCGTGGACACGGGCGAGGCGCGCGAGGTGATGCACTTCGCGCTGTTGTTCGGCTACGGCGCGACGGCGGTGTGCCCGTACGTGGCGCTGGAGACGGTGACGCTGCTGGTGGAGTCCGGCGAAATCAAGAAGGACCTCGTCAGCGCGGCGGGGAATTTCATCGCCGCGATTGACAAGGGCTTGTTAAAGACGATGTCGAAGATGGGCATCTCCACGCTGCGCAGTTATCGCGGCGGGCAGTTGTTCGAGGCGGTCGGGTTGGACCGGTCGGTGATTGACGAATACTTCACGGGCACGGCGAGCCGCATCGGCGGCCTCAAGCTGGCCGACCTCGCCACCGAGGCCAGGGCGCGCCACGCCGCCGCTGACGCCGACCTCGCCACGCACTTGCTGCCGGCGGGCGGCGCGTACCGGTTCCGCAAGGAGGGCGAGCGGCACCTGTGGACGCCCGCCAGCATCAGCGCGTTCCAGCACGCCGTGCAACGCGGCGACGCCGCCAAGTACGCCGAGTACGCCGCGTTGATTAACGACCAGGCGAAAAATCTTTGCACCTTGCGCGGCTTGTTCGAGTTCGCCGAAACCAAGCCGCTGCCGCTGGACGAGGTCGAGCCGGTCGAGGCGCTGGTCAAGCGCTTCGTCAGCGGCGCGATGTCGCTCGGCTCCATCAGCCCGGAGGCGCACGAGGCGATTGCGATTGCCATGAACCGCCTCGGCGGCATGAGCAACTGCGGCGAGGGCGGCGAGGACCCCGCGCGCCAGACGCCGAACGCCGACGGGGACCACCGCGCCAGCGCCATCCGCCAAGTCGCCAGCGGGCGCTTCGGCGTGACCATCGAGTATTTGGCGCAGGCGCGCGAGATTCAAATCAAGATGGCGCAAGGCGCGAAGCCCGGCGAGGGCGGGCAGTTGCCCGGCCACAAGGTCAGCGAGTTCATCGCCCGGCTGCGCCACTCGATGCCGAACGTCAGCCTGATTTCGCCGCCGCCGCACCATGATATTTATTCGATTGAGGACTTGGCGCAGTTGATTTTCGACTTGCGCAACGCCAACCCGCGCGCGCGCATTTCCGTCAAGCTCGTCTCCGAGGTCGGCGTCGGCACCATCGCCGCCGGCGTCGCCAAGGCTCATGCCGACGTGGTGCTCATCAGCGGGCACGACGGCGGCACGGGCGCGTCGCCGCTGAGCAGCATCAAGCACGCGGGCTTGCCGTGGGAGCTGGGCCTCGCCGAGACCCAGCAAACGCTGGTGTTGAACCAACTGCGCGGGCGCGTGCGCCTGCAAGTGGACGGGCAAATCAAGACCGGGCGCGATGTCATCATCGGCGCGTTGCTCGGCGCCGAGGAATTCGGCTTCGCCACGACGGTGCTGGTCGCGCTCGGCTGCGTGATGATGCGGAAATGTCACCTCGACAGTTGCCCTGTCGGCGTCGCCACGCAAAACCCGGCGATGCGCGCGCGGTTCAAAGGCAAGCCGGAATACATCGTCAACTTCCTGCGTTTCGTCGCCGGGGAAGCGCGCGGCTATCTCGCGCGGCTCGGCTTGCGCAGCCTCGACGAGGCCGTCGGGCGCGGCGATTTGCTGCGGATGAACCAGGCGGTTGATTTTTACAAGACGCGCAACTTGGATTTCACCAACATCCTGCGCCCCGTCACCGCCAGCGGCGCCGCGCAACGGTTCACCGGCAACGACCACGCCGATTTCGACTGCCACGACGCGAAGCATTTGCTGCCCAAGCTGGCGGCCACCATCAGCGACGGCCAGCCCGCCGAGTTGTCGCTGACGCTGCGAAACACCGACCGCTCCGTGGGCACGACGTTGTCCTATCACCTCGTCAAAAAACACGGCGCGCAAGGCTTGCCGGAGGACACCGTCAGCGTGAACTTCAGCGGCTGCGCGGGACAGAGCTTCGGCGCGTTCCTCGCCGGCGGCATCACCTTCCGCCTGGAAGGCGAGGCCAACGACTACGTGGGCAAGGGCTTGTCCGGCGGCAAAATCATCATCATCCCCCCCGCTGACGCCGACTACGACACCGCGTCAAACGTCATCGCCGGCAACGTCGTCGGCTACGGCGGCACGGCGGGCAAGATGTTCATCTGCGGGCAGGCGGGCGAGCGCTTCGCCATCCGCAACAGCGGCATGAACATCGTCGTCGAGGGCGTCGGCGACCACGGCTGCGAATACATGACCGGCGGGCGCGTGGTCGTCCTCGGCACCACCGGCGTCAACTTCGCCGCCGGCATGACCGGCGGCCTGGCCTACGTCTTGGACGAAACCAACGACTTCGATTTGCGTTGCAACATCAGCGGCATCGACTTGGAAAACATCGCCGACGCTGACGATGAGCAAGAACTGCTGGGCCTGCTCACCGAGCACGTCACCCACACCGGCAGCGCCAAGGCGCGGCAAATCCTCGCCCACTGGGACACCTACCGCGACCAGTTCGTCAAAGTCTTCCCCGTCGAATACCGCCAGGCCCTGGGCCGCATGAAACCCGCCGACGTGGCCGCCGTCGACCGCACCAAGGCAAGGGATTAACCCATGAACCCCACCGCGCGCATCCAGGATATTTACCGCCCCGCCGCCGAGCGGGTCAAGGATTTCGCCGAAGTCGAGCGCCGCCTGGGCGCCGCGGAAATGGCCGCGCAAGCCGGGCGCTGCCTGGCGTGCGGCGTGCCGTTTTGCCTCGGCCGCGGCTGTCCGCTGGGCAACGTCGCGCCGGAAATGGCGGCGAACGTTCAGGCGGGCCGGTGGCGCGCGGCGTGGGAAGTGCTGTCCGCCACCAGCCCGTTCCCCGAATTTACCAGCCGCGTCTGCCCCGCGCTGTGCGAGAACGCGTGCGTCAACAACCTCGCCACGGATGCGCCGGTGATGATTCGGCAACTCGAAAAAATCATCATCGAAACGGCGTTTGCCCAAGGTTTCGTCGCGCCCGTCCCGCCCGCCGCCCGTAGCGGCAAAACCGTCGCCGTCATCGGCAGCGGCCCCGCCGGACTGGTCGTCGCCGACGCGCTCAACCGGCGCGGGCACCACGTCACCGTCTTTGAACAAAACGCCAAACCCGGCGGCTTGCTGCGCTACGGCATCCCCGATTTCAAGCTGGCGAAAGCCGTCATCGACCGCCGCGTGAACATCATGCGCGACTCCGGCATCGAGTTCCGCTGCAACACCGTCATCGGCAGTGACGTCTCCGCCGCGTACCTGCAAAAAACCTTCACCGCCGTGGTGGTCGCCATCGGCACCCCCGCCGCGCGTGACCTGCCCATCCCCGGCCGCGAGTTACGCGGCATCCACCTCGCGCTGGAATACTTGCAAGGCGTCAACCGCGCCAACAGCGGCGAACTGCCCGCCGCGCCCATCACCGCCGCCGGCCGTGACGTGCTGGTCATCGGCGGCGGCGACACCGGCAGCGACTGCGTCGGCACCGCGCTGCGGCAGGGCGCGCGGAGCGTCACGCAAATCGACATCATCCCCGAACCGCCCGCCGCGCGCGGCTACGCGACGCCGTGGCCCGACTGGCCGTACCAGCTGACCACCTCCTCCAGCCAGAAGGAAGGCGGCGCGCGCCTGTGGCACCGGCTGACCAAGCAATTTACCGGCAAGAACGGCACTGTCAGCGCCGCCGAAATTGGCGAAGTGCGCTGGGAACTGTCCCCCGTGGGCCGGCCCGTGAAATTCGCCGAGGTCACCGGCAGCGTCCGGCCCGTCAAGACCGACCTGGTGTTAATCGCCATGGGCTTCACCGGCGTCCCCGCAAACTCCCCCGTAGCCGCCGGACTAGGGCTGACCGTCACCCCGCAAGGCCAACTGGCCGCCGCCGCCGACCGGGGCATCTTCACCGCCGGCGACACGCGCACCGGTCAATCCCTGGTCGTCCGCGCCATGACCGACGCCCTGCAAGTCGCCAACGAGGTGCAGCGATATTTAGCTTGAGTTCGCGCAGAGACGCGGAGCCGCGGAGTTTTTTTGGTTCCTCATCGTGAGCTAATTCCCCTTCCGTGAAGGGGTGGCCGCGAAGCGGACGGGGTAGTTCATCGTTCAAAGGGACCTAGCCCCAACCGCTGAACTACCCCGTCGCTCCGCGCCACCCCTTCACGGAAGGGGAATTAGCCGCTGAGGGTTGGCGGCTTGTTGCTTGAGCGAGTAAAAACGCCAGCGGATTTCGTTTTCAAAGGCGCGGAGGCTGGGGTACTCGAAATCCGTGCCGCTGTTGATGAGGCCGAGATTCCAAGGTGCGCGCGGCGCGAGGCGGTGCCAGATTTTCATGAAGGCGTGGATGGCGTCGGGTTTGCTGAGGCGCATGAGCAGACCGTTCCATAGAAAATTGGCGCTGGCGTCCAAGTTCAACCGGAGGCGGTAGGGTTTGCGTTTGATAAAACATTCAAAACGAAATTCAAGAAAGTCTTTGACAGTTGGAATTTGCTCCACGGCCACATAACGCACTTTGCGGATTTGCCAGCGCAACGCTCGCTCGCTGGTGTTTTTTTGATGCTGCAAAAATCCTGCGGCCAGCAACAGCACATCGTCAGCGCGGCACGTTTCCACGCGACCGAGCGTGTCGCTGAATGTGAGCACTTCGTCGGTGGTGTCGAGGCGCGTGAAAAAACGACCGTCCGGCAGACGCGGGAGCTCACGGTCAGCGACAATCCACGCGGGGAAATTTTTCGCGGCCAGCGCGGCGCGGAAGGCGGTGGCGTCCTCAATCGTCAGGCCGCTGACGATGATGCCGAACAACTCGCGGGCGATGCGCGCGCAATCCGCCTTGCCCACGCCCGGCGCGGCGACGGACGCCTCTTCCAGCGCCCGCCGGTCAATGGTCGCGCCCAGTTCCGGCTGAAGCAGCGAGTAGGTCTCCACGCCAGCCAGTAAAACGCAACCGCGCGAAGTTGCAAGGCGAAAGTCACGCGCCGTCGTCGCTCACGTTTTGCATTTTGATGGCAACGGTGATTTTTCACTTTGCTCTTTGTGTTTTTCGTTGCAAACTACTTCCCGCATGTACTCGATTCTAACACGTCTTGTTTTGGGCGCTTGGGTAGGCGCCTGTTTGTTAACCGTCACCGTCAGCGCGCAGGACGCGCCGAATACTTCCTTCGGATTGGCCCAGGCCGGCTACAAGGCTTATCAGGAGGGCAAGTATCAGGAGGCCGCGACGCTGCTGGAGCAGTTGTTGCAAAAATTCGGCACCTCGGAAGAGGCGCCGAACGCCAAATATTTGCTCGGCTTGTCCTACTACTCGCTCGGCAAGTACGCGGAGGGCGCGAAGATGCTGGCGGATACCAAGGGCATTGAGGCGAAGTTCTTGCCCATTGCGCAATTCCATTACGGCGTTTGTTTGTATCTGACCGGTGATTATGCGAAGGCGTATCCGCAGTTCGAGGCGGTGGCCAAGTCCGATAACAAGGAGATGCAGCCCTACGCGCTGTTCTATTACGCGCTGGCGAAGCTCGACCAGGCCCGGCGCCAGCCCGCCATCGCCAAACAGGCCGCCGCTGATGGGGCGGCGAAGATTGACGCGTTGATTGCGGCGTACCCCGACAGTGACATCATCCCCGACGCCATCATGACCAAGGCCAACCTGTTCAGCGTGTCGCGCGATTTCACGCAGGCGGCGCGGGTGTTGAATGAGTTGAAGACGCGGCCGGAGTCGAAGGATTTGGAACTGGACATTGACTTGCAACTGGGCCAAATCTACACGCAGCAGGCCAAGGCGTTGCGCGATGAGTACAAGAAGGACGAGGCCGCCGAGGCCATTGACCAGGCGCGCGCGGTGTACACGCGGTTGACCACGAATGAGAATCTGACGCTCGCCAACAGCGCCGCCTTCCAGCTTGCCGACTTGGAGTTTGACGCCGCGCTGGTGGCGCCCGCCGAGACGCGCGAGGCGGCGTTTCAAAAGGCGATTGACGCCTACCGCTCGCTCAAGAGCAAGGACGAGTTGATTGCCGCGCAAACGCGGATTGTCAAAAACATCCGCGACGAAATCGGCAAGTCCGCCGCGGACCCCAAGCGCGTCGCCGCCCTCACCCGTCAGCGTCAGCGTGAGGAGACCAAGCTCGCCGGTTTGCAAAACAGCGCGGACCAGGCAACCACCGGCTTGATTCGCATCGGTGATTCGTATCAACGCATGGCCAAGTACGACGAGGCGCGCATCGTGTATCGCGCGGCGTTGCCGACCACCGCCGACGAGCAGGCGGCGAACCTCAACGCGCAAATCATCATCACCTACGCCTTGCAGGGGCAGAGCCAGAAGGCCGGGGAGGCCTACGCCAAGTTCAAGCAGGAGCACGCGAACGACCCGAACGCCTCGGCGATTCCCTATTTCATCGGCATCGCTTTTTTGCAGGAGCAGAAATATGACGAGGCGATTGAGCAGTTCGACCAGTTGTTGAAGGACTTCCCCGACAGTCCCTACGCCGTGCGTATCCCGCAGGTCAAGGCGACCGCTTATCAAGCGCAGGGCAAGACCGCCGAGGCGTTGAAGGGCTACGATGATTTTATTGCCGACGCGGCCAGTGGTAAAATCAAGGTTGACCCGGAGGAATTGGACAACGCCAAGTTGTTGCGCGCCTACGCGCTGGTCACCGCGAAGAAGGTGCCGGAGGCCATCGCCGCGTTCCAGGAGGTCGCCGCCAGCGCCAAGAACCCCAAGGTGCGCGCCGAGGCCGCCTTGTGCGCCGGTGATTATCTCAACAACACCGCCAAGTACGAGCAAGCCATCGAGACGTTCCAAAAGTTCATCCAGAATTTCCCCGATGACCCGAAGGTGCCGACGGCGGCGCATTCCATCGGCTTGGCTTGCGAGGGGCAGAAAAAATACGCGGAGGCCATCGCCGCTTACCAAGACGCGATTGAAAAATATCCCGATGACAAGGCGAACCAGCTCAAGTGTTATGAGCGCATCTGGCGCGTGTATTTGGTGCTGGGCGATTATGACCGCATGGTCCAGGCGCAGGACGCGCAAATCGCCGCCTTCCCGACCAGCGAGCGTAATATGGCCGCGTACAGCGACCGCGGCAAGTATCTTGAGGAAAACAACAAGCCGCTGGATGAAATCGCCGCCGCGTATTTGAAAGTCACCGAAGCCTATGGCGCGCTGCCGGACAGCCTGAAAACCGGCGACAGCGCCAGGCGTTATATGCAGCAACCGGCCTTCGCGCTGCTGAAGCTCATCGGTCTTTACCAAAGGGAAGCCGCCAAGCTCGGACCGTTCGACGCGCTGGCTGACGACAAGCTGACGCTGCGGAAGGATTATATCAACAATGCCTACAAGTACGCTGACCTCGCGCTGCAACAGTACAACCAAGCGTATCTCGGCTCGGAGTTGCAGAACATGAACAAAATCCAGTTGCTCCGCATCAAGGCGAAATTGACCACCGTGGAGGATGCCACCACCTACCTCAGCAAGCTCGCCGGTATGCTCAACAACAAGGCTGACGCCGCGCAAATCATGATTGCCCGCGCGGCCTTTGTCTATGAGCTGGACAACAAGACGCAGGCGATGAATTTTTACAAGGAGGCGTTCGCCAGCGTCGGCAAGCCGACTGATATTTCGTGGCAGGACTATGACCGCTACGGCTCCATTTTGCTCGACAACAAAAACTGGACGGACGCCAAGCAGGTGTTCGAGACGTTGCAAGCCATGTACCAAGGCGAGCCGCCCGACTCCCGGCAAAAGGGCGTGTATGACCGCGCCAATGCCGCCGCCACCTACGGCCTCGGCGCGGTAGCGACCGGCCTCGGCAACGCGGACCAGGCCGGGGAATATTTCAAGACGCTGAAGGAGAAATACCCGTGGTCGGAGAAATTGCTGAACGCTGACTATCAGCGGGGCTTGGCGCAGGCCGGACAGGGCCATTACGACGAGGCGTTCAAGATTTGGAAAGCCATCATGGCCAGCCCCGCCAACAACAACGAGGTCAAGTCGCGCACGATGATTTCCTTCGCTCAGACGCTGATTGAGATGGGCGACAAGAAACTCACCACCGATGAAATCAAGACCAAGGAGAACCAGAATCCCAATATCTACGAGGTGGCGGCGCAGTACGGCTTGAAATCGTACTTTTTCTTCCCCGACGAGCCGAGTTCGCCGGAGGGTTTGTACTTCGCCATCCAGACGTTCAGCCAGAAGCTGAACAAAAAGGCCGACGCGAAAAAGTGGTTCGACATCCTCAGCCAGAAATATCCGACCTCGCCGTGGACTTCCAAGGCGCAGGGCGTGCTGTGATGTTCACGCCGCTGACAGTCACGGTGACGGTCAGCGGCCCTCACCGGCGGGCAATTTGACAACATGAACCGGCAACAGCGCACTCTTGAACAAATTCGCGTGCTGAAAAGCGTTTATCCCGACGCGCGGTGCGAGTTGCATTTCGCCAACCCGCTGCAACTGCTGGTGGCCACCATCCTGTCGGCGCAATGCACCGATGCGCGCGTCAACATGGTCACGCCGGCGCTGTTCGCCAAATACCGGACGGCGCAGGAGTTCGCTGACAGTGACCCCGTCGAGTTGGAAAACCTCATCCGTAGCGCCGGATTTTTCCACACCAAGGCGCGCCACATCCGCGAATGCTGCCGTCTGCTGGTCGCTGACCATGACGGCCGGGTGCCGCGCGCGATGGAAGAATTGCGCGCCCTGCCAGGCGTGGGCCGCAAGACCGCCAACGTCGTGCTCGGCAACGCCTTCGGCCTTAACGCCGGCGTGGTGGTGGACACGCACGTCGCGCGACTGTCAGCGCGGCTGGGCATGACCCGGCAAACCGACCCGGTGAAAATCGAGGTTGATTTGATGAAACTAACGCCGCGCGATGACTGGGCGCTGCTCTCGCACCTGCTCATCTGGCATGGCCGCCGTCGCTGCAAGGCCCGTCGCCCCGATTGCGCCAACTGCGAGTTGCGAAAAATTTGCCCGAGGAAATTAACCCCGCAGACACACCTTTCGTGAGAGCCAATTAACTTTAACTGCATTAATTCCCCTTCCTTGAAGGGGTGGCGCGGAGCGACGGGGTAGTTCAGCGTTTTGCGCTGATTTCCTTTTAACGCTGAACTACCCCGTCCGCTCCGCGGCCACCCCTTCACGGAAGGGGAATTGGCCTGCGCGGGAGGCGGGGGCGGTGAGAGGTGTTCCGGCGTTAGCGATTCCATTGCTAACAGCGATAAAACCATTTTCCCCAACTATTCACGCAAAATATTTTTGTCAAATTCAAAAAACGGTGAGACGGGTTTGACGGCTTAGATTCAAGGGTTGCGGGATGTTTTTTTGGGGCAATTTTCTAGTGGAAAATATTTTTCCTGCTTTCGGGGGATTTTTTGTTGACGCCACAACTAATGGGGTTATCTTCCTCCAAATTATCCGCTGTATGGTATAGATGGATATGTATGTTTTGTTAAAAGATAATATTTAGAAAGCTAAAAAGAAGGGTTTTACAGATATGATTCAGGTTAATGACTCGGTATCGCGGGTGGCGATGAAGGGGAAATTGGGACGGCGCAACAGGCTCGCTGGCAGTGAGGACACTCATGGTATGAAATTCGCGCGCGTTTTCAGCAAGGAGGGAGTGCATCCTTTTGAGCAGATTGAATGGGAATTACGCACGGCGGAGATTTCAGACGACGGCGGGAAGGTTATTTTCAAGCAGGAGAATGTGGAGGTGCCGAAGTCGTGGTCACTGTTGGCGACGAAAATCGCGGTGTCGAAGTATTTTTACGGCGATGTGTCGCACGGCGCCGATGTGACCAAGGGCGGACGCGAGTCGTCCATCAAGCAACTGGTCAACCGCGTGACGCGCACGATTGCGGATTGGGGTTTGGCGGACGGGTATTTTGATTCGCCGGAGGACGCGGAGGTGTTTTACGAGGAATTGACCTGGCTGTGCGTGAATCAATACGGGGCGTTTAATTCGCCGGTGTGGTTCAACGTCGGCTTGCACCACCAGTACGGCATCGGCACCAACAGCGGGTTGGGGAATTATTGCATTGAGCCGGCGACCAAGGAGGCATACCGCGCGAAGACGCAGTATGAGAAACCGCAGTGCAGCGCGTGTTTTATCCAGCAGGTCGAGGATAACATGGAGTCCATCATGGAGTTGGCGCGTAGCGAGGCGATGTTGTTCAAGTTCGGCTCCGGCACGGGCAGCGACCTCTCGACGATTCGCTCCACGCACGAGAAGCTCAGCGGCGGCGGGAAACCCAGCGGGCCGTTGTCGTTCCTGAAGGTGTACGACCAAGTCGCCAATGTGGTGAAGTCGGGCGGCAAGACGCGGCGCGCGGCGAAGATGAACACGCTGAAAGACTGGCATCCCGACATCGAGGAGTTTATCGAGGCCAAGACCAAGGAGGAGAAAAAAGCGTGGGCGTTGATTGAGGAGGGCTATGATGGCAGCTTCAACGGCGACGCCTACGGCTCGGTGATGTATCAGAACGAGAATTTGTCGGTCAGGGTCAGCGACGCCTTCATGAACGCCGCCATCGCCGACGGTGACTGGTGGACGCGCGCCGTCCGCTCCGGCGAGAAGCTGGAGAAAAAATCCGCGCGCGCGCTGTTGCGGAAAATCGCCGAGGGGACGTGGATTTGCGGCGACCCGGGCATGCAGTTCGACGACACGATTCACCAGTGGCACACGTGCAAGGGCACGGACCGCCAGCACTCGACCAACCCGTGCTCGGAGTATTTGTTCCTCAACGACACGGCCTGCAATCTCGCCTCGCTGAACTTGATGAAGTTCAAGCAAGCGGACGGCAGCTTCGACGTGAAGCGGTTCCGCGCGGCGGTGCGGTTGTTCATCACGGCGCAGGAAATCCTAGTGGACAACGCCAGCTACCCGACGCCGGCCATCACCATTAACTCGCACCTCTTCCGCACGCTGGGTCTCGGCTACGCCAACCTCGGCTCGCTGATTATGAGCTACGGGCACAGCTACGACTCCGACGAGGGGCGCGGTCTGGCGGGTGCGATTACGGCGATTATGACCGGGCAGGCTTACGCCGTCAGCGCCGAGTTGTCCGCTGACGTCGGCCCGTTCCCCGGCTACCGCGACGCGCGCTGCCACGGCATTGACCAACCGCTCGCCGCTGACAATGTGCAGCCGATGGAGAACGTCATCAAGTTGCACCGCGAGCAGGTCGGGAAAATTGACGCGAGCTGCCCCGCTTATTTGCGGGACGCGGCGCGCGAGTGCTGGGACGAGGCGCTGACGCTGGGGCAACGGCACGGCTACCGCAACGCGCAGGTCTCCGTGCTGGCGCCGACGGGCACCATCGGCTTCCTCATGGACTGCGACACCACGGGCATCGAGCCGGACATCGCGCTGGTGAAGTACAAGCTGCTCGCCGGCGGCGGGATGTTGAAGATTGTCAACCAGACCGTGCCGCAGGCGCTGACGGCGCTCGGCTACGGTGAGCGGCAGCGGGCGGCGATTATCAAATACATCGACGAGCATGACACCATCGAGGGCGCGCCGGACTTGAAACCGGGGCACGTCGCGGTGTTCGACTGCGCGTTCAAGCCCGCCAACGGCCGGCGTTCGCTCGGCTACAAGGCGCATATCCGCATGATGGCGGCGGCGCAGCCGTTCCTCAGCGGCGCGATTTCCAAGACGGTGAATTTGCCGAACACCGCCACCGTCGAGGACATCATCCAAACGTACATCGAGGGCTGGAAACTCGGCTTAAAGGCCATCGCCATCTACCGTGACGGCTCAAAGCGCAGCGCCCCGCTGAACGTGAAGAAAACGAAGGACATGGGCGGCGCCGCCGAGGCGAAACCCGCCGTGCCCGTGGACGCCACGCCGCGCCCCGTGCGCCGGCGCATGAGCGACACGCGCGTGTCCATCACGCATAAGTTCGACATCGCCGGGCACGAGGGCTACATCACCGTCGGCCTGTTCGACGACAAGCAACCCGGCGAGGTGTTTATCACGATGGCGAAGGAAGGCAGCACCATCGGCGGCTTGATGGACGCGCTCGGCACGATGGTGTCGCTGTCGCTGCAATACGGCGTCCCGCTGGAGGCGCTGGTCAAGAAATTCGCCCACACGCGCTACGAGCCGAGCGGCTTCACCCGCAACCCCGACATCCCGATGGCGAAATCCATCACGGATTACATCTTCCGCTGGCTCGGCTGCCAGTTCATCGAAGGCTACCGCGAGGCCAATTCACCGAACGCCAACCAACAAGAATTGCCGTTGAAGGAAGTTCTCGAGGCGGAGAAGAAGCGCGTCAACAAACCGGTCAAGGAACTGGCGCGCGACGATTCCCCCGTGGCGCAGGTGCATCAGCACACCGTGCGTTCCGCGCAACAAGGCGACGACTTGAACGTCCGTTTCCGCGACGGCATCACCTGTCCCGATTGCGGCAGCGCGAAAATCAAGCACACCGGCACCTGCGCGACATGCCTGAATTGCGGTTCCTCGCTGGGGTGCAGCTAATCACCTCCACGAGAGGGGAATAATCAAGCGGCAATTACCCGCCGCCGCGGTTTTTCCCCTTTCGTGAGGAAGGGGAATTTGCCGGCGGGGTCGTTCCGGCGTTAGCTATGCCATTGATAACCGCGAGGAACCTTCTTTCCGCAGCCGGCGTATGGAGCGCGGACACCTTGTCCGCAACGGACGGAATATCCCCGCTTCACGGCAGAGGAAACGGCTGGCGGCAACCGCACGCCAAGGTCATGGCAAGGAACCATTGTTTGCCTCAGGTTTGATTTTTAGGTTCTATCCCCATCCGCAGTTTCGCACAATTTCTCTGCCGAGGGGGATGGACGGCAAGCCAGCCGACGTTTAGTCTGGCGTGAAAAAGGCTCCGGCAAGTCAGCCGACATTTAGTCTGGCGTAAAAAAGGCTCCGGCAAGCCAGCCGACATTTAGTCTGGCGTAAAAAAGGCTCCGGCAAGCCAGCCGACATTTAGTCTGGTGTAAAAAAGGCTCCGGCGGGTCAGCTGACGTTTAGTCTAGTGTCAAAAAGACTCACCACAGGCGTTCCGATGTTTGGGAACCCTAGCGGCAAGGTTCGCGCAGAGCTGCGGAGACGCTGAGTATTTATCAAATGGTTCTCCGCGGCTCCGCGCGAACCTCCAAATTTGCCGCTATTCCTGTTCCTTGGCCTTGGCGCGCCCGATGCGTTCGTTGACGACGGTGTTGTAGTATTGGATGCGGGTGTTGAGTTGGGCGATGAAGTCGGTGATGGTGGCGCTCGGGCCGGTGACGAGGCTGATGTTGAGGCTGTCGAGGATGAGGTTGATGGCGGCGTCGGTGTCTTTGCGGATGGCTTTGATTTGGGAGACGCCTTTGGCGGCGATTTCGGTGTTGCGGCCCCGCATGAGGTCGATGAAGGTTTGGTTGGCCTTTTCCAAGTTTTTGTCCCAGCCGGTCAAGCCGATTTTGGCGAAGTCCGCGGCGCGGTCGGCCGTCCTGAGGTCTTGGATGAAGTTGGTGATGCTGCCACTTTCCTTGTCGTAGTTTTCCTGCGGGATGGCGCGGTAGTGGCGGATGATGATATATAACCGCTCAGCGGCGGCGGCGGCGGCGGCGTCCGGGCTGTACCGCTGCCCCTCGACGATGAGGCGGATGGCGCTGAAGACATGGTCGCGGGCGAGGTCGGCCTCGGCGAGTTGTTTGGTGAGGATGCTCTGGCGGATGAGTTCCAGCGCCTTGCCGGCCTTTTGCCAGCCGGCGTCCAGCGCGGGGAACAGCGCGGCGAGGTTCAGCGCGGCGGGGGTGGCGGTGATGATGGCGGTACGTAATTCGCTGGCGAACTCGAACCATTCTTCGTTTTGATACACGTATAGTTTCGGATGAAGGATTTTCATAGGGGGCGAGTTTAACCAGCCGCCGGCGCCTGTCCAGTTTTTTTTCCGCGGGTGGAACAGACCCTCGGTCGCGCGGGGGCGGTTTAATGGCTGGCGGCGCGAAAATCCCGCGCGCGGCGCGTGCCCCAAGGGTAGCAGCGGAGGGATTTGAACCCCCGACCAAAGGCTTATGAGTCCTCTGCTCTACCAACTGAGCTACGCTGCCGGTGAAAAGGGACGCCCATATTCCCAGATTTTTTTCGTTTTTCAACTCCCAATTTTTACGGCATTATTTGCCCCAGCCATGCTCGCTTTCAAAATCGAGAAAATCCTGCGACTGCGGCTCTGGTTGCTGGAACATTTCCGGCTCGGTGAAAATAGCGTCACGCTGTTCTGGGCCGGCGTCACCGGATTGTGCGGCGGGCTGTTGTCGGTCGGCTTTCTCCGTTGCATCCACGCCGTGCAGCGATTGTTCACCGGCCACGCCGAGGATAACATCGTCGTCATCGCCACGGACCTCGACGACTGGCAGCGCGTGTTGATTCCCACCGGCGGCGGCTTGCTCGCGGGCCTGGTGCTGTGGCTCGGCGGGCGGCTCGTGCGGCACCGGCAGCCCACCGATTACATGGAGGCCGTGCTCGTCGGCAGCGGCGTGGTGCGGATGCGCGACACGGTGACCAAGAGCATCGCCTCGCTGTGCTCCATCGCCAGCGGCAGTTCCATCGGGCGCGAGGGCGCGATGGTCACGCTGTCGGCGGCCTTCGCGTCGTGGCTGGGGCGCGCGCGCAAGGTGTCCACGCCCCGCCTGCGGTTGCTGGTGGCGTGCGGCGCGGCGGCGGGCATCGCGGCGGCGTACAAGACGCCCGTCGCCGGCGCGCTGTTCGTCGCGGAGATTATCCTGGGCACGTTGACGATGGAGACGTTCGGCCCGCTGGTGGTCAGCTCGCTGGTCTCGACGCTGGTGGTCCATCAGTTGCTCGGGATGACGCCGACGTACCTGATGCCCACGGTGTTTCACGTCGGCTCGAATTGGAATTATCCGCTGTTCCTGTTGCTCGGCATGTTGGCGGGCGTGTTCTCGCCGCTGTTCCTCGCGACCTTGCGCGGCGGTGAAAAATTTTTCCACCAACTCAAGCTGCCGCTGACGGTCAAGCTCGGCCTCGGCGGGCTGCTGGTCGGGCTGGTCTCCGTGTACTCGCCGCTGGTGTGGGGCAACGGCTACGGCGTGGTGGGTGATTATTTGCGCATGGACACGCTGCTGTGGACATCGGTGGCGCTGACGCTCCTGTGCAAGCTTTTCGCCACCACCGCCAGCGTCGGCTCCGGCGCGGTGGGCGGGGTGTTCACGCCGACGCTGTTCATGGGCGCGGCCATCGGCTGGCTGTTCGGCACGCTGCTGCACGCGCTGTGTCCCGCGCTGACGGTCACGCCCGCCGGCTTCGCGCTGGTCGGCATGGGCTGCGTGCTGGCGGCGAGCACCCAAGCGGTGTTGATGTCCATCATCATGATTTTTGAAATGTCGCTGCAACACGAGGTCGTGCTGCCGCTGATGTTGGGCTGCGTCGCCGCGTACTTTGTGTCCAAGGGCCTCGGCCAGCAATCCATCTACGCCGCGCACTTGAAGAACCAACAAGCCGCCGCCCGCTTGTTCAACCGCCGCGCGCCGACGGTGAAAGACTTGCTCAGGAAAGACCCGCCGGTAGTGGCCGAGACCGCGCCGTTCGGCGAAATCGCGCGACTGTTCGTCACCCACCGGCTGAATCATCTGTACGTGGTGGACCGCCAGCGACAGTTTCGCGGCGTGGTCTCGCTGCACGAGCTCAAGCCGTTTCTCAACGACTCGAACATCACCCAAGCCGTCATCGCCGCCGACATCATGCGCGACGATTTTCCGGCGCTGACGCTGGCGCAAACGCTGACCGAGGCATTGCACGTCTTCTCCACCGTCAGCACCGAGCGCATCCCCGTCGTGGAGCCTGGGCGTAGGTTGCTGGGTTACATTTCCAAAACCGACCTGCTGCTGACGCTGGCGGACATGTAGGCGACCTGCCTTGAAAATCAGGTTCCTCGCTGTTAGCAGTGGCAGCGCTGACGCCAGCCTCCCCCACCGCCCCGGCCTCCTGCGCCAGCGCATTCCCCTTCCGTGAAGGGGTGGCCGCGGAGCGGACGGGGTAGTTCAGCGTTAACAGGGACCTCGCCCCAAACGCTGAACTACCCCGTCGGCTCGCGCCGCCACCCCTTCACGGAAGGGGAATTATACTGTGCTTGCCACCCGCCGCCGCAATTCCACTGTTCACAGGATAGAACCAAAAATAAAGATTAGACAAAACCCCCAGCGTCAGCGTCTATTTATTAAAAATGATTTCACGGCGGATTTTGGAGCGAATTTACCACGAGCACGGCGCCGCGCTGTTCGCGTACCTGCTGAATTTGAGCCGCTCCGTCACCGTCAGCGAGGATTTGCTGCACGAGTTGTTCCTCAAACTTTCGCGCCGCTCGGCGCTGGCGTGGAAATTCGTGCGGCACCAGCGGCGTTACCTGTTGCGCGCGGCGTATTGTTTGTTCGTGGATTATTGCCGGCGGGAAAAAACGCGGGCGCTGATGCTGGAAAATTTTTCCGCCGGCCAGCCGCGATTATTCGAGCCGGCGCCGGAGACGGAGGCTGACAGTGAGGCGGTCGCCGCGTGGCTCGGCGAGCTGCCGCCGGAGCAGCGCGCCATCGTGCATCTGAAAATCTGGGAACAATTGACCTTCCGCGAAATCGCCGCGCAACTCCACATCCCCGCCGACACCGCCGCCAGCCGTTACCGCTACGCTTTAGACAAATTACGCGCCCGCCAGCGTCAACATCATAAAGACCATGACTAACCTCGAATCACAACTGCGCCGTCTGCGCTTCCGCCCACCGTCAGCGGCGGCACGGGATTACGCGCTGTCGCCCGGGCCGGCGCCGGCCGCCAGCGCCCGCAAAATCAACCCGTGGCTGGCATCATCACTCGCCTATATTTGGGTGATGATAGCGTTGTTTTATTACCACACGCCGGAGGTCGTCAAACCCGACGGCCCGCGCATCACTTACCGTGAATTTCAAGAAATCACCATCATCAAAAACTTGCAAATCGCCGCGCTGGAAAGCGAGGGACGCCTGTTAAACTTCGACGGCCCGGATTTTTCCGCGCCGTTGCGCCGGAGAAATTTATGAAGAAACCATTAAAAATCACCGCCTGGGTTTTGGCCTTCATCATCTCGCTGACCGTGCTGTTTTACGCCGAGGAAAACTGGCGCGGCGCGCGGGCGTGGAAAAAGACCACCGCCGAGTTACAAGCCAAAGGCTACCCGCTGACCATCGCCGAAACCATCCCGCCGCCCGTCGCCGACGATGACAACATCGCCGCCGCCCCGATTTTCGCGGAGTTGTTCACCGCCAGCGGCGACATCAACCCGGAGGCGCGATTGATAAAAGTCGCACGGCTTTTCGGCACTGCCCAAAAAGGTCGTTTTCCATATATACAAACCGGCAGTCCCGGCGATTTGCGTTTACATGTTGACCCGCCGGACCACACGCTGACGGTGAACCAGGCCGCGCGGGATTTGCTGGCACAACTTGAGCCGGAATGGCAACCGCTGCTGGCGGAAGCCCATGCCGCCTTGCAACGCCCGCAATGTCGTTGGCCGCTGGCATACGGTCGGGGTTTTGATCTTCCTCTTCCCCATCTCTCCCCGTGCGTCGAACTGGCGAAAGTACTGCACCTGCGCGCCCGTTGCTATTTGGAAATCGGCGAATCAGAAAAAGCCGCCGATGACCTCGTTGATATTTTCAAACTCGCCCAAGCGATTGAATGTAATCCCACGCTGGTTGACTTTCTGGTCGCCATCACCCAACGTGGCTATGCGTTACCCGTCATCTGGAGCGGCATCGTTAATCAGCAATGGCGGGATGAAGACTTGGCGCGCTTATCGCAAGCCGTCGCCGCGCACAATGGGTTTGAGGAACTCAAGCAGGGCTATATCAAGGAACAAACGTTCATGATGGCGATAGATGCTGATGTCGTGGAATGGTCCTCTGCCTACATTAAATCATTCAATGAACCAAGCCGCCGGCAAAAGTGGGATGCATTGCTTATCAGGGCGATTCCCTTGGGCGTGATTTTGTCGGACAAAAGTTTTTATGTCCGTTGGATGCAAGTCAATTTGGACGCCATCAATGTTGAAGAGCAAACTGTCTCGGTGCCATTATGCGAGGCCAACGATGCAACACTGGCCCAACTGGGAGGCTGGCTTAACGGTGCCTTTCATGTCTTCACCAAACTGCTCGCGCCGGGGGCGTGGACGTCCACAATCATTAAAAAACTCGCGCAAATGGAGGTGATGTGTCATCAAGCCCTCCTCGCTTGCGCGCTGGAACAGTACCGGCTGCGCCACGGCAAACTGCCGCTGACGCTGAACGAACTCGTGCCGGATTATCTTGAACAAATCCCCAATCAAGTCACCGTCAGCGAGCCAATGCATTACCGCCGCGTCAGCGACCAAGATTATTTGCTCTATTCCATCGGCTGGAACCTGCAAGACGACAGCGGCACCATCAGCGACGACACCCGTGCCGACAAACTAGATTGGGTCTGGGCCTCCAAGCCGGAGTTATACCAGCGTAGAAAAGTTACGGAGGAATACAACCAGCCCTCCAAAAAAGGCTCGGTTGTTACCGGGCTGTTGCCCCAACCAACATTTCTTCAGCAAAAATATTTAAGAAAATAAAAAGAGGTTGGTCGTAATTTTCGGGTTCGGCCCGTTACCATTGACAAGCCACCTACTTGCGTTGCTGACGGTAAACCTCACCATTAGCGTCTTGCTATCTCACCATCAGCGGGATAATGTTACACCCTCACCGTGAAAAACATGGAAATCAAAACGGATTTGTACTTGGGCGATTGCAAAGAGGTCTTGCGCCGAATTGCTGATAACTCCGTGGATTTGATTTTCACCTCGCCGCCGTATGCCGACCAGCGCAAAAGCACTTACGGCGGCATTCACCCCGACCGGTATGTGACTTGGTTCCTGCCCATCGCTGAAGAATTGTTGCGGGTGTTGAAATCGTCCGGCACTTTCGTCTTGAATATCAAAGAAAAAGTCGTGGACGGTGAGCGCAGCACTTACGTGATGGAATTGATTTTGGCGCTGCGGCGGCTGGGCTGGCTGTGGACCGAGGAGTTTATCTGGCACAAAAAAAACTGTTACCCCGGCAAGTGGCCCAATCGTTTCCGCGACGCTTGGGAACGATTGCTGCAATTCAACAAAACGCGTTCCTTCAAAATGTATCAGGAAGAAGTGATGGTGCCGATGGGTGATTGGGCGAAAACCCGCCTGAAAAATTTAAGCGTCACTGATCGGATTCGGGATAATTCCAGAGTTGGCAGCGGCTTTGGCAAAAACATTTCCAACTGGCTGGAGCGCGACAAGGCCTATCCGACCAACGTGCTGCATCTCGCCACCGAATGCGGCAACAAAAACCACAGCGCGGCTTTTCCCGAAGAATTGCCGGGTTGGTTTATCAAACTTTTCACCACCAAACATGACACAGTGCTCGACCCGTTCACCGGTTCCGGCACGACCAATCTGGCGGCCAAAAAACTGCAACGTCATTCCATCGGCATTGAGATTGTTCCCGAATATTACGCGCAAATCAAAACGGCGATTGACGCTGACAATGCGCCGTTGTTCAAACTAATGCCAGATTATGCCCAAACTGAAAATCAACGATGTCTCGCGGTATGTTAAATTGCATATCGCCGACTTTCACCATCAGCGACTTGTCCGGCTGGACGCGCTGCAATTGAACACCGTGCTGCGAAAGAAAAATCCCTATTTGTTCAAAGCAAAAAACTTGCTGACGGCGGAACAAATCGTACGCGCTCTGTCCGACGCTTTTCTTTCGTCTAATGAAGAAACCATCTTCGGCGACTGGTTGGAAGGCTTGGCTATTTATGTGAACAAAAAAGTGTACGGCGGGGATAAATCAACGACTTCAGGCATTGACTTGGAATTTGACGTTAACGGGGTCCGTTACGCCGTGGCAATCAAATCCGGCCCGAACTGGGGCAACAGCAGTCAAATCAGAAAAATGATGCAAGACTTTGAACGCGCGCGACGAACTTTGCGAACCAGCAACTCGCGTATCAATATGGTGGCGGTGAACGGTTGTTGTTATGGAAAAGACTTTCACCCCGACAAAGGCTCTTATTACAAATACTGCGGGCAACGTTTCTGGGAGTTTATTTCAGGCGACAAAGATTTATACCTCAAAATCGTGGAGCCACTCGGACACCAAGCCAAGGAACGCAACGAGGATTTTCAAAAACTCTACGCGCAAAAAATCAATCTGTTCACCGCTGAGTTTATCAAGAACTACTGCCTCCTTGATGGCTCGGTAGATTGGCTAAAGTTAGTGCGCTTTAATTCTGGAAATTTCGTTCGCTGACGGTGACCTCCACCAGCAGCGTCCTCATACGGTCTTTTTTCCCTCACACCTTCGCGCCGGCGCGGCGGCGGGCGGTGGTGCCTAGCAGCTTCTTTCTCATCCGCAGCGTCGCGGGGGTGATTTCCAGATACTCGTCGGCGTTGATGTATTCGAGGCAGCGTTCGAGGCTCATTTTCAGCGGCGGCGTTAATTGGATGGCTTTGCCGTCGCCTTGGGAGCGCATGTTGGTGAGGTGTTTGATTTTGCACGGGTTGGCGAGCATGTCGTCGGGGCGCGAGTTTTCGCCGAAGACCATGCCCTCGTACACTTGCTCGGCGGGGCCGACGAAGAGGCGGACGCGCTCTTGCAATTGCGCCAGCGCGTAGCTCGTGGTCTCGCCGGCCTCCATCGCGATGGCGACGCCGTTGGCGCGGTTGCGGATGTCGCCTTTGTGCGGCCCGTATTCCTTGAACAAATGGCTCATGATGCCCATGCCTTTGGTGAGGTTCAGCAGGTCGGTCTCGAAACCAATCAGGCCGCGCGTGGGAATGACGACCTCCAGCAACACGGTCTTCGACTGGTGCTCCATGTTGACGGTCTCACCCTTGCGCTCGGCGAGATTTTGCAAAACGTCGCCGAGATTTTCCGACGGCAGGTCAACGTACATCGTTTCGTAAGGCTCCAACAGTTCACCGTCAGCGCCTTTGTGGAAAATCACTTCGGGGCGCGACACCATCAGCTCGAAACCCTCGCGCCGCATTTGCTCGACCAAAATCGCCACTTGCATTTCGCCGCGCGCGCTGACGAGGAAACAGCCCGCCGTCTCCGTCTCGCTGACGATGAGGCTGACGTTGGTGCGGGTCTCGCGGGTGAGCCGTTCCCAAATATGGCGCGCGGTCAAAAATTTCCCCTCTTGGCCCGCCAGCGGCGAGTCGTTGACGACGAATTGCATTTGAATCGTCGGCGGGTCAATGGCGACGAACGGCAGCGGCTCGCGGTCCTCACTGTCAGCGACGGTCTCGCCGATGAACACGTTTTCCAAACCCGACAGGCCGATGATGGTGCCCGCCCCGGCTTCGTCGAGCTCGATTTGTTGCAGTCCGTTGTAGGAAAAAATTTTTGTGACCTTGCCTTTTTCCCTGCCACCGTCAGCCTTCAAACACACCACGGCGTCACCAACAGCGACCTTGCCGCCGTGAATTTTCCCGTAGGCGATGCGCCCGACGTAATCGCTGTAGTCAAGGTTGGCGACGGACATCCGAAACGGCGCGGACAAATCCGCCACCGGCGGCGGGACGTGCTTGACGATGGTCTCATAAACAGCGGTCATGCCCGCGGCCCGCATGTCGTCGGTGATGCCGCCGTGCCACTCGCGCGCGGCGAAGCCTTCCTTCGCGGAACCGTAGAGGACGGGGAAATCAAGCTGCTCGTCGGTGGCGTTGAGTTCGAGGAACAAGTCGAAGACCATGTCGAGCACCTTGTGCGGGCGCGCGTTTTCGCGGTCGATTTTGTTGATGAACACGACGGGGCGCAGGCCTTCCTCCAGCGCTTTTTTCAACACAAACTTCGTCTGCGCCTGCGGCCCATCGAAGGCGTCCACGACGAGAAACACGCTGTCAATCATCTTCATGATACGCTCGACCTCACCGCCGAAATCGGCGTGACCGGGAGTGTCCACGATGTTGACGTGATAGTCCTGCCACTTGAAGCTGGCGTTCTTGGCGCGAATGGTGATGCCCTTTTCCTTTTCCAAGTCCATCGAATCCATGACGCGCTCGGCGACGACCTGGTTGGAGCGGAACGTCCCGGCCTGCCGGAGAATGGCGTCCACCAGCGTGGTCTTGCCGTGGTCAATGTGCGCGATGATGGCGATGTTGCGGATGTTTTGCATAAGGGGCGAGAATGGTAGCCGGGTTCGCGCAAAACGCAAAACAAAAGCGTCGCTGACCGTGACGGGCCGGCGGTCATCGCCAACGGGTCGCATTTAGCGATTTACAAAAGCCGGATTTGCCGGATAATTTCCCCCCAGCGATATGTTCGGCTTTTCCAAAAAGATTCCGTTTGGCAAGCGCAAGAGGAAACGCTCCAACTTGGAGTTCGACTTCATCACCGGCCCCGCGCCGGTGGCGCGTCCCGCCGTGGTGAAAAAATCGCCGTCGCTGACGGTGAAGCCCGCCGCCGAACCCGCGCCCAAGCCCGCGCCGTCACCCGCCGCGCCGCCGTTCGTCGACAAACTGGACGCCGCCGGCGAACCCGAACCCGTTTTCCCCGCCGCTGACAGTGACCCTGCCGGCGAACCCCAATCTATGCAAGAGGAGCAACCCACCATGTCATCACCATTCAGCGAACCCGCGCCCATCCGCGCCACGGAAAGCATCCACCGCCAGAAAAAAGAACAAGGCGCCGTCAGCAAACTGCTCAGCGGTGTCGTCACCGCTATCATCATCTTCGTCCTGCTGGTCACCGGCGCGGCGGGCTACGGCGGCTACGTCATGTGGCGGCAAATCGAAGGCCACAGCGCCACCATCAGTCAGTTGGAAGCCAGCACCGCCAACAAGCTCGCCACACTGCAACGCGATTTCTACCTTGAGAACCAGCGGTTGGCCGAAAATCTGGCGCTGACCAGCCAGCAAATCATCGACTTGAACAAGCAACTCGCCGACGCGCAAAAAACCACCGAGGCCCTGCGCCGCGCGCAGACGCAGCTTCAGCGCCGGATTGACAACCAAGATGTCGCGATTGAGCGGTTGCGTGCTTCCACGAGGACTATCCGGTAAAATTCCAAGCTCCAAATTCCAATAAATTTCAAACTCCAATGACGAAATTCCAAACAGCATCGGCGTCAGCGTCAGCGGTTTTTGGGGGTAGTTTGAAATTTGAGATTTGGGATTTACTTGGCGCTTGGAATTTGGAGCTTGGAGTTTCCCCCCATGTCTTTGCTTGAGCTAAAGCGCCTGTTCGCCGAGTGGCGCGTCCGCGTGCGGCGGATTCACCACATCCTGCAACCGCCCGTCTGGAGCGTCGCGGAGTGGAACGAATTCGCCCGCGCGCTTGCCCACGTCGTCCGCCGTTACGGCCGGACTTGGGAGACCGACGGCGCCGGGTTCTGGGACATCCGTTGGGCGTTGCAGGAGAGCGGCGAACTGGTTTGCCAGGTCGAGCAAGTGCGCGGGCAGAAGCTGTCACTCGTCGTCGCCCAGTACGGCGGGTTCGCCGACGGCACGGAGAATTACATTTGGTTTTATTGTGAATTTTCAGAAAATGGCGGGTTCCTTGGCGAGCCGTTTTGGGTGGAGGGCGTGTGGAAGGACGCGCTGTCCATGCTGCTGCTGCCGCACAAGGCGTCGTCGGGGTTTTATCTGACCGGCGGCACGTCCTCGCCCGCCATGCAACAAATGTTGCTCGGCAACGCCGCGCCGCCGCAACCCGCCGACGGTGACCCGCCATGACCGCCGCCGAACGGGTCAACGCCGTCGCCGCCGCCTTTCACGGGCGGGCGGACTTGGGTTTCACCGGCGCGGCGGAATTGCGCAACCTCATGGTCAGCGAACTGGGCGACGCGGAGATTTTTGACCGGCCCGTCACGCGCGGCGGGACGCCGCTGCTGGCGAGACCGCCGGCGGATATCTATCATTTGTGCGCCGCCAACCTCGGCGTCTCGGCGGAAACCAGCTTGGTTTTGGGGCTGCTGCTGGGCGCGAAATTATACTTCAAATTGCCCAACAACGGCTTGCCGGAATTGGTCAAAACCGTGGAGAAGCTGCCGCCGGCGCTGCGCGAAAAAGTCACTTTGCTGGAACAACACGACCCGGCGTTGATGCTCGGCGCCGCCGCCGTGGTGGTGTTCGGCAACGACGAAACCGTCGAGGCCATTCACCGGCAGGTGAGCTGGCGTCAACGCTTCCTCGCTTACGGGCACAAAATCAGCCTCGGCCTCGTTGACGCTGACGATGAGACACCCGCCGTCGCCGTCGCCGCCGCGCGGGAGGTGCTCGCTTATGAGCAACTCGGCTGTCTCTCCCCGCAAGCCTATTTGTGCCGGGACGCCGCTCGTGCCGGGAAATTCGCCGCGCTGCTGGCGGACGCTCTCGCCGCCGGGCGTCAGCGGCAACCGCTGCCCGCGCTGGGTTTTGACGAGGCCGCGCTGCGCCGGCATTTCCGCGAAAGCGCCGCCGCTGACGGTCAGCGCGTGCTGGCTGGCGCCGACGGTGCATACCTCATCGCCAGCGGCGCGAGAAAATTGCGGGCCGGCCCCGGCCATGTCGCCGTCAGCGTGCTGGGCGCGTGGGAACTTCCCGACGGCGCGGCGTGGCGCGGCAAGCTCTCCGCCGTCTCGCACAGCCGTCCGCTGACGTTGGCGACCATCGGGTATTTCGCCGGCCTTGGGGTCTCGCGGTTTTGCCGGACGGGCGAGTTACAAAATCCGCCGCTGGCGTGGCGGCACGACGGGCGCCCGCGCCTGGCGGATTTGGCGCGGTGGATGACGCTGGCGTAAATTCCCCTCTCGCAGAGGAGTGGCGGCGCAGCCGACGGGGTGTTTTAGCGTTCGCGGGGATATAGCACCAAACGCTGAAACACCCCGTCCGCTTGCGCGGCCACCCCTCTGCGAGAGGGGAATTGGTCCGCGCTGCTCGGACGCTTTCGTTACTCTTTTCGGTGGCGCAGGGTGAACAGTAGCGCCGCGCCCACGGTCAGCAGCAGCCACGTCGATGGTTCGGGGATGACGGTCAGCGTCAGGGCGTTGTTGAGCAGGGACAGCGTGAGGTCGTAGCCGCCGTAGTTGCCGGTGAGTTCGTCGAACGACGGGAGGAAACCGCTGTCGCCGGCGATTAACTCATACGTGCCCGCGCCGGTGAAGCCGCCGCCGAAGGTGAAAGCAAACAGGCCGAGGTCAAAACCGGCGCCCAGCGTCAGCGTCGTGCCGGCGCCGAGTTGAATTTGGTCGCTGACCCCGTCGGCGCCGAGGGTGAAGCCGAGCAACTGGACATCGGTCAGGTCCAGCGCGCCGGTGCCGAGGTTCAGCGTCAGCGTGCCGGGGGCGTCGAGCGCGCCGCCGCCGGAAACGTCCAGCACGCCGCTGATGGTGACGTTTTTATTCGCGGTGCCGATGACGCCGTGGCCGCCGAGCGTCGCGCCGGCGCTGACGATGAACGCCCCCTGCCCGCTGGTGCTGCCGCTGACCAGCAGCACGCCGGCGCTGACGGCGGTGGTGCCGGTGTAAACATTGTCGCCGGCCAGTTCCAGCACGCCGTCGCCGGTTTTCATC